>JAGLUN010000004.1 GCA_023134705.1 Candidatus Omnitrophota bacterium
AGGAAAATTTGGAGTCGACCCGTGCAAAGCCTGCCCGTTAGGGCATAAGGGCAAATAATGCTAACTGCATTATTTGGGTTAATAAACATATTCTAAAAACCCGAATCCTAATATCCTGTGCACTTCCATAGACGCACATATAATCTTCTCGGTTAAATCTTTATAGAGCCGTTTGCTGTCTTCATCTCGTGTAAATCTGGTGAAATCTTGTGGTTTCATCTTTTCTCTGTCTCCTCTGTGGTTTTTTCTTCTTATTAGTTAGACGGTAGTTTAACTGAAAACGTTTACAGTGAATTTATTTTTTTAGGTAGAGTAGCGCGGAAGAAAAAATCTAAGGAAAAGAATAGAGAAGAGGAGATAGGAAAGAAGGGTAATCAATCATTTCGGATTTTTCTAATGTCTTTTTTCACGCGCTGCTCATTACGCGTTACGCATATCTGCGGCCATATGCATTTCCCCTAATCTTGTACTTTCATTAAATAACTAGCATCCAGCATCTAGCATCGAGGATCTAGGATCAAGGATCTAGGATCAAGCATCCAGTATTGCATTCACAAACATTTTTCTTGTCTAAACACAATTTTTATATTAAACTCTATCACATGAAGTATATAGTGATTGTTCCTGACGGCGCGGCTGATTATCCTTTGGAAGTTCTGGGTAACCGTACCCCTTTGGAGGTAGCTGACACTCCTTATTTAGATAAATTAGCTAAAGAAGGGGTTCTGGGTAGAGTTAAAACTGTTCCTCCAGGGTTTATTCCTTCTAGTGACGTGGCTAACCTTTCTCTTTTAGGGTATGAACCGGAAAAGTATTACGCCGGCCGGGGTCCGTTTGAAGCAGCTAATTTAGGGGTGCCTTTAGAGGAAGAGGATTTAGCCTTTCGCTGTAATTTGATTACCGAAAGTGACGGAAAATTATTAGATTACAGCGCCGGGCATATAAGCAATAAAGAGGCGGCTATTTTGATTGATTGCCTGGATAAAAATTTAAGCAGCGCGAAAGTAAAATTCTATCCCGGGAAGAGTTACCGCCATTTAATGGTTTACAAAGAAGGAGTGTCTTTAGGACTGGATAAATTGAAATATCTCCCTCCTCATGACATTATGGGACAAAGTATTGAGAAGCATTTGCCTCAGGGAGATAACGCGCGGTCTATTGCGGAACTTACGCGTAAGTCTAAGGAAATCCTTGCCGGGCATGAGATTAATAAGGTAAGAATAGATTTAGGAGAAAACCCCGCTAATATGATTTGGCTTTGGGGTTGCGGTAAGAATCCTAAGATGGAGAGTTTTGAAGATAAATTCGGGATGAAGGGAGGAGTTATCTCAGCGGTTGATTTAATAAAGGGGATAGGTAAGATTATTAAACTCAGGGTTATAGAAGTTGAAGGAGCAACCGGTTATTATGATACTAATTATGAAGGCAAAGCCAGAGGGGCTTTAACCGCTTTAGAAGAAGTTGATTTTGTTTTTGTTCATATAGAAGCTACTGATGAAGCTTCACATAATCAGGATCTACGTATGAAGATAACCTGTATGGAAAGGATAGATAAATTAGTCGTGGGAACTATTCTGGAAGGTTTGCCCCCTGGCAAGGATTTCAGGATATTAGTGGTTCCTGACCATCCCACTCCTATTTCTAAAAGAACCCATACTGATGAGCCTGTCCCTTTTTTAATCTATGGGAAAGGTATAGAAAAGGGGGCTTTCAGTTCATTTTCCGAACCGGAAGCTCAAACCAGCAATTTGTATTTCAAGAAGGGATCAGATCTTCTTAAATACTTTTTTCAAGAATGAGTTCAGTCCTGAATTCCCGCTTTGGTTATGCTTGTTATAACGGTTTCCGCTCTTGTTTTTAAGGCGAGAGATTTTTGCCTGAAGGCGGATTATTTGTTTTTTGTAATTGATCTTGCCCTTATTATTATGCGCGGGTTTGTTTTAAATGAATGCAGGTTTTTGAAAAATAGAGTTAGGAAATGAGTAAGTTGATTGTGCAGAAATATGGGGGCAGTTCGGTAGCTAATGTGAAGAAGATTAATCAGGTGGCCGAGAGAATTGTTTCTTATGCCCGGAAGAAAAATGAAATAGTGGTGGTTGTGTCAGCTATGGGAGATACTACCAATGAGTTAATCTCATTGGCAAAAGAGATTAATCCTCAGCCTTCAGAGCGGGAAATGGATATGCTTATTTCCACCGGAGAGCAGATATCCAGTTCTCTTCTTGCCATGGCTCTCCATAAAAAGAACTATGATGCTATTTCTTTTACCGGGTCGCAAGTGGGTATTATAACCGATGTTTACCACACTAAAGCCAGAATTTTGAATATTGAGACTAAAAGAATAAAAGATGAGTTACAAAAAGCTAAAATTGTTATTATTGCCGGGTTCCAGGGGTTAAGTACTCATCAGGAGATAACTACTTTAGGCCGGGGCGGTTCTGATTTAAGCGCCGTGGCTTTGGCCTGTGCCCTGGGAGCGGATGTGTGTGAGATTTGTACGGATGTTGAAGGTGTTTATACTGCTGATCCCCGCATAGTAAAGGAGGCAAAAAAAATTAGTTATATAACTTTTGATGAAATGCTTGAGTTAGCTTCAAGAGGGGCTCAAGTTATGCATAAAAGAGCGGTGGAGGTAGCAAAAAAGTTCAATATCCCTTTACATGTAAGAAGCAGTTTTTCCAAGAAGGAGGGTACAATAATTATGAAGAAAACTTCTTATATTGAGGAGCCGATAGTGAGAGGTATAGCCTTTACTGAAGATGAGGCCAAGATAACTGTTTGTAACCTTCCTGATAAACCGGGTGTAGCGGCCTTAATTTTTAATGAATTAGCCCAAAACCGGATTAACGTGGATATGATTGTTCAGAATGTCAGTCATAGAAAAATTACTGATATATCTTTTACCGTGCCTAAAACAAATCTGTTAAAAACTATAAAAGTTTCTAAAAGAATTGCCGAACGTATAGGAGCGGAGGAAGTTTTAATTGACGAGGATGTCACTAAAGTTTCCATTGTGGGAGTGGGCATGAAATCTTATCATGGGGTAGCGGCAAGCTGTTTTTCGGTTTTAGCCGAGAATAAGATAAATATCGAGATGATTTCTACTTCCGAGATAAGCATATCCTGTATTTTAAGAAAAAAAGACGGAAAAAAAGCATTAAAAGCTTTGCATAAAGAGTTCGAATTGGATAAAATAAAATCGAGAAGCTAAGTCATAAATATTAATATTAGTTTAAGCTAAGGAGTTAAAAGAGACGATTTTTGAATAGAGCTAATTATATATAATACGGAGAGGCATATGATGAGTAATGAGGATGAGAAGAGAAGAGATAAACGTTTTAGCTGCAGAATACCCATGAAGTATGAAATAATTAGGAAAGAAGGGGGGAGTGATATTGTTTTTTCTACTATCATAAGAGATGTTAGCTCCAGCGGATTAAGTTTTTATACTTTTGAAATTATTAATTTAGATTGCTTAGTAAAAGTTTTTTTCCATATTTCCTCAGAAGAATCAATATCTTTTGTTGCTAAAGTAAGCCGAGTGGAGAAATCTTGGGCGGGGGAATTAGGAACGTATATCGTAGGCGTACAGATAGAAAGAATAGATGAAGATGTCAGAGAGAAACTAAGAAAGTTCTTGGGTTATTGCGATATTGAGGGTATATTGGAGAAAATAGATCTGAAGGGCGTTCTTGACATCCATTTTTTAGCGGATTATTTTCTTATGGTAAAAAAATTTGGCCATGTAATCCCCGTACAAGAAGAACGTTTAAGTAAAGAAATTGTTCAGGGATTGCTTCTTAGTATTCTAACTGATCATCAATATAAAGTTTTTACAGAGGCCCGCGAGATAAATTTTATTTTTACCCATAAAGATATAAGATTCAGGGTTAATCTTCATTTTCAACAAGGAAAGATAGAGGGAATATTTAGAATAATCCCTCCTAAGATTAAAACGTTAAAGGAATTAGGCCTTCCGCCCATCGTAAGGAATTTTCTTACACATAAGAAAGGATTGATAATGGTAGCGGGAAGAACAGGTTCTGGTAAAACTACGACTTTAGCTTCTATGGTAGAATATCTAAACGATATCAGAGATGGTGTTCTTCTTTGCATAGAGGATCCTGTTGAATATATCCATACAAATAAAAAATGTATTATTAAACAGAGAGAAGTAGGTAAAGATACACTTTCTTTTTACAATGCTGCTAAGAATGCGTTAAGGCAGAATCCTGACGTTTTGATCATAGGAGAGATTATAGATGTTGATACCATGGAAGTTGCCCTTACCGCGGCGGAATCAGGAACATTAGTTTTAACCTCTCTCCATGCACCTAATTCTGCCTATGCTTTAGATAGAATAGTTTCTCTTTTTGCCGCTGATTTGCAGTCACATATTTTAACAAGGTTATCCTTAGTTCTTATAGGGCTAATAACGCAAGAATTGATTCCCAGAGTTGATAAAGAAGGATTAATCTTGTCCTCTGAAATTTTGGTAATAAATAATGCTATGCGGAGGATTATTCGCCAGGGAGATTGGAAGCAAATCCCTACTATCCTTCAGACTAGTAAAGATATAGGCACACAATCTATGGAAAGTTCTATAAGGACATTGTACGAGGAAGAATTGATTAGTGAAGATTATTTAAGAGAATATCTTATTTAATATGAGAAAAATAGAAATTTACGATACTACTTTAAGAGATGGTTCCCAGACCCAAGGGATTTCTTATTCTGTCCGGGATAAGATCAGCATAGCAAAACGTTTAGATAAATTCGGTATGCACTATATCGAAGGCGGCTGGCCTTATTCTAATCCTAAAGACAGGGAGGTTTTTGATTATTTCAAGAAGAGTCCTTTAAAAAAATCAAAGATTGTTCCTTTTGGTTCGACCTGTCATCCTTCAAAAAAGGCTTCTCAGGATAAGAATTTAATCAGTTTACTGAAAGCGGATACCGAATACGTGACTATTTTCGGAAAGTCCTGGGATCTCCATGTAAAAGACGCCTTAAGGATTAGTTTAGACGATAATTTAAGAATAATTCATGACAGTGTGAAATTTTTAAGAAAAAAAGGCAGGAAAGTTTTTTACGATGCCGAACATTTTTTTGACGGTTACAAACATAACCGGAATTACGCTTTGAAAACTTTGAAAGCCGCTTTGGAAGGGGGATCTGAGTTAGTTGTTTTATGCGATACTAACGGCGGAACTTTAAGCTGGGAAATAAAAACCATTGTCAGGGATATTAAGGAAATGAGGGGTATCTCAGAATTCGGTATCCATTGTCACAATGATTCAGGTTTAGCTGTAGCGAATTCTTTAATCAGCATAGAGGATGGTTGTTCTCATATTCAGGGAACAGTTAATGGTTACGGCGAACGTTGCGGTAACGCGGATTTAATTCCTGTTATCGCTATCTTACAGCTTAAGATGAATTATAATATAATTCCTTCCGGGAAGTTGGCGGAGTTAACCGAGGTTTCTTATTTCGTGAGTGAAATAAGTAATATGGTTCATCGGAATAATCAGCCTTTCGCGGGTAAGTCCGCGTTTGCCCACAAAGGAGGGATTCATATCGACGCGGTGATAAAAAATTCCGCTTGTTACGAACATATTCTTCCTCATCTTGTGGGGAATAAGCGTCATTTCCTTGTTTCTGATTTGGCTGGTAAGTCTACTTTAGTGTCTAAGGCAAAGGATTTAGAGTTTGATTTAGATAAAAAATCTTCTCAGGCTAAAAAACTTCATGGTTTAATCCAAAAGTTAGAAAAACAAGGGTATCAGTTTGAGTCAGCTGAAGCTTCGTTCAGGCTGCTTTTGGAGAGGGAGTTAAAAGAGCACAGGAAGTTTTTTGATCTTATGGGATACAGGGTGATTGTGGAGAAAAGAGAAGATAACAAATTGATTTCCGAAGCGACAATTAAGTTGCGGGTAGACAAAAAACTTTATCATACTGCCAGTGAAGGAGACGGCCCGGTTAATGCTTTAGATAACGCTTTACGAAAGGCGCTTTCCGAAGTTTATCCTTCACTTCGCGAGATGCACCTGGTTGATTTTAAAGTAAGAGTGCTTGATGCTAAAAGCGGTACAGCCGCGCAGGTAAGAGTCCTAATTCAGTCACAGGATAAAACCGATAACTGGACTACAGTAGGCGTTTCCGAAAATATAATCGAAGCTTCATATAAAGCTCTGGTTGATTCTATCGAGTACAAATTATTGAAGGATAGAAAGAAGAACGTTTAGGCTGGGTACCCCGGCAAATACTGTTGGGCAAATTACGATCTTCTCGGGTAGTTTGTTGGTAGTAGTTTGTAGTTTGTTTAAAAAAAATCTGTTATCAGACCGCTTACCAAATATATCCTTTCCCCCAAACTACAATCCCCTTCCCCCAAACCAACTACTAACTACAAACTACAATTCACAATCCCTGCCAAGATTCGCCGAATATCTGTTTTTACAACTTATCCTTGACAATTTTTGCTATGTGAGTTAAGGTATTTAACCCTTTGCAGGGGTAAGAGAAAAGGTGGAAATATGTTTGCTAATATTGAACAAATTTTAGAGGATATAAAGAAAGGCCGGCCGGTAATTGTTGTTGATGATGAATCCCGGGAAAATGAAGGGGATTTGGTCGTTGCTGCCCAATTTGCCACGCCTGAAGTAATAAATTTCATGATTAAAGAAGGGAGGGGGTTAGTTTGCGTTCCTTTAACTAAAAGAAGGATAGAAGAGCTGCATCTGGAGTCAATAGCTCCTTTGAGAGGTAAAGAAGACCATTTTAAAACTGCCTGGAGGATGTCTGTTGATGCGGCGAGCGGGGTTACTACGGGGATTTCCGCTTTTGATCGTGCCCGGACTATAGAAGTCCTGATTAATCCTATCACTACTTTTTTTGATTTAATAAAACCGGGACACATTTTCCCTTTGGAAGCAAAAGAAGGCGGCGTCTTAGTAAGAACAGGACATACTGAGGCGGCAGTAGATTTAGCAAGGCTGGCAGGGTTATATTCTGCCGGAGTAATATGTGAGATAATAAAAGATGATGGGACTATGGCACGTCTGCCGGATTTGGCGAAGTTTGCCAAAAAGCATGCTTTAAAAATATGCACTATAGCTTCTTTAATTGAGTACCGGAGGAATAAAGAAAAATTAGTAAAATTGATAGAAAAGGTGCAGCTTCCTACCGAATATGGAGATTTTACTTTATGCCTTTATGATTCTTTAATTGATGGCTCGCATCATATAGCTTTAGTTAGGGGGGATTTGACCGAAAGTCCGGTTATGGTGAGGGTCCATTCCGAATGTCTTACCGGAGACACGTTTTTATCCAAAAGATGTGATTGCGGAGTGCAGTTATCTACGGCGTTAGAGTTGATTGCTAAAGAGGGAGGAGTCCTTCTTTATATGCGTCAGGAGGGGCGGGGGATAGGTTTGGGAAATAAGATAAAAGCTTATAAGCTTCAGGAGGAAGGTTTAGATACTGTGGAGGCGAATCAGGCTTTGGGGTTTGCTTCTGATTTAAGAGATTATGGTATCGGAGCCCAGATTTTAGTTGATTTAGGTTTAAAACGAATAAGCCTGCTTACTAATAACCCTAGAAAAATAATCGGCCTCCAAGGGTATGGCTTAGAAATCGTAGAAAGAGTGCAGATAAAAGCCGGGGATAAACAGGAAAACAGAAAATATTTAAAGACGAAGAAAATTAAACTGGACCATATTATGTAGATTCTACCGTATGGATATAGGGTGATATGTAATAGGACAGAAGACAGAGGGCAGAAAAAACGAGGGACGAAGAATAGATTCGAAATATATTATATAGAGTAGAGTTTACTTGACGTAACTTTACGCAACTTTAAGTAACCTTAAGTAACCTTAAGTAACTTTAAGTAATCTTACACACGATACGCGATACGCGATACTGGATATTAGATATTTGATACTGGATAGATGATAGAGATTGGATAGAGCAAGCAGTGAGCAATTTGTCTTTACTCTCTGCCCTATGCTCTATGCATTTAGAACAGGGGGTGGTGATGAAAGAAATTCGAGGTAATTATAATGGTAAAGGTAAAAGAATCGGTATTGTGGTATCCCGCTTTAATGAAATGGTGAGTGGCAGACTTTTAGAAGGGTGTATTGATGAATTAAAAAAACAAGGAGTAGAGGATAAAGATATTACAGTTTTTTGGACTCCGGGTTCTTTTGAGATACCCCAGGTTTTAGCTAAACTCTGTGATAATAAAAAATATGATGCTTTTATTTCTTTAGGAGCGGTGATTAGAGGAGATACTCCTCATTTTGATTATATAGCGGCTGAATCTACTAAGGGTATTGCTAATCTTTCTCTGTCAAAAGGAATCCCCATAATTTTAGGGGTATTAACCTGTGATAGTGTAGATCAGGCACTGGAGCGGGCAGGAACTAAGCAAGGTAATAAAGGAAGAGATGCCGCGAGAAATGCCGTGGAAATGACTAATCTCTATAAGCAGATTCTTTGAAAGTAGAGAGATCCTAGATCCTAGATGCTCGATCTTAGATGCTCGATACGCGATACGTAAGGCTTACTTCTTTATGTTAGTATAGTTTGTGTTTGCGGTTAACAAAGTGTGTTCAATCTTGATTTTGTGGGGATTGTGACATAGTTTGAATTTGAATTAATTGGAATAATGAGGTTAAGGTCAAAAGCCAGAGAAATAGCTCTTTTTATCCTCTACCAACGGGAGATAACTAAAAAAGAGCCTAAGGAGCTTCTTGATGTGCATTTGGAGAATGAACCTCAGCAAGAGGAAGTTATAAATTTTGCCAGTGTTTTGTTGAAAGGGATAGTAGAGAAGTTATCTGTTCTTGATTCTATAATCAAAAAGTACGCAAAAAATTGGGGAATAGATAGAATGGCGATTATTGACAGGAATATTTTGAGAATGGCGATTTTCGAAATTATTTCTTTAGAAGATATCCCGCCCAAAGTATCTATAAATGAAGCAATAGAGCTGGCTAAAAGATTCGGAGACAAAAATTCTTCCCGTTTTGTAAACGGAATTGTGGATAAGGTTTATAAAATGGAAAAACAAAAAGGTATGAAAACCCTTAAGACTAATGGAAAAAGCTGACCTCCATATTCACTCGGCATATTCAGATGGTAGTTTGTCCATAGAAGACATTTTTAAACAATCCCGGGAAAAAGGCCTTAGATGTATAGCCATTACCGACCATGACACTGTAGAGGGAGCTTTAGAAGCCGAAGGTTTAACTGAACTTTTTGGCGTTGAATTTATAAAAGGTATAGAGCTTAGTGCTGAATATGATAAAACTGACGTTCATATCCTGGGATATTTTGTTGACACTTATAACAAAAATTTATTGAATGAGTTAAAGGATATGAAACAATTCCGAAGAGAACGTCTTATAAGTATGGCTAAGAAAGTTAATTCGTTGGGAGGAAGAGTTGATATCGATGAACTGGTATGTCAAATAAACCAAAAAGTAGCTACCCGCCTCCATTTAGCCCTATATATGTTGGAGAAAAAGCAGGTAAATTCTGTCTGGGAAGCATTCAAAAAATATCTTTCTGCGGATAAGTCCGCTTATGTAAGGAAATCCAGCTTCTCTGTGCGAGAAGCTATAACCTTGATAAAACAAGCAGATGGTTTGGCAGTTTTGGCGCATCCTCATTTTTTGCCAAGCAACGGGTGGTTTAAAAAATTTGTTCACTGGGGGTTAGATGGTATGGAAGTAATTTATCCCGGATTCTCTCCCCGGGTTATTTCTTACTATACGAGATTAGCGGATAGTTTAGGCCTTTTTAAAAGCGGGGGCTCAGATTCTCACGGTACCCATAAACAATCTACCCCTATAGGAAAGATAACTATCCCTTATTCCTGGGTGGAAACGATGAAGGATGCCAAACGACCTTTACTTTATAAAGAAAACCTTTAGTTTAGCTAAAAAGGCTGAAGGATTTACTTCTCCTAACCCTATAGTAGGAGCAGTTATTACCAGAAATGGTAAGATTGTTGGCCGCGGATATCATAAAAAATCCGGTTTACCTCACGCCGAAATCGAAGCAATAAAAAATATTAAAGGGACTCTTAAAGGAACGGAGCTATATGTTAATTTGGAACCCTGTTGCCATTGGGGTAAAACCGGGCCCTGTGTAGATAAGATAATAGAATCAGGGATTAAGAAAGTTGTTATTGCTTGTTATGATCCGAATCCCAGGGTAAGAGGGAGATCCGTAAAAAAAATGAAAAAGGCGGGGATAGCGGTAAAAACCGGTATTCTCAAAAACGAGGCAGAAATTTTGAACGAAGTATTTTTTAAGAACATGAAAAAGAAACTCCCTTTTATAACCGCGAAATCTGCCCAGAGTTTAGATGGGAAGATTGCCGCAGGCTCGGGTGATTCTAAATGGATTACCGGTGAGGCAGCAAGGTTGTTCTCGAAAAGCTTAAGAGATAAGTATGATGCCGTAGCTGTGGGAGTGAATACCGTAATTAAAGATGACCCTGTTCTCGAAGGGATAAAGAAGTCTCCGTATAAGGTGATTTTTGACGGCAGCTTGAGAATCCCTCTTAACTCAAAACTCGTAAAGGACGGAAAAAATAATTTGATAATTTTTTCTTTTTATAAGGCCAAAAGAAAGAAAAAGAAAATAGAGCTTTTAAAAACAAAAGGCAGAATTTATTTTTTGAAAGAAAACAAAGGCCTTTTTAATCTGAGACAGGTTTTAAAAATTCTTTTTGCGACGGGGATAATGTCTTTGTTCGTTGAAGGAGGTTCAGTTACTTTAGGAAGATTTTTTGACTCCGGGTTGGTGGACAAAGTATATTTTTTCTTTGCTCCCAAGATAATCGGAGGGAGTCAGTCTCTGACTTCTGTATCCGGGACAGGAGTATCAAAAATAAGCAAAGCTGTTGCAGTCAGGGATTTAGAGATTAAAAAGATCGGGGATGATTTTCTGGTAAAGGGTTACCCCTGTTATAAACGCGGAGGGAAGTGAAAGACGTCAGAGGGTAGGAAGTTTTGATGCTTGATGCTGGATCCTTGATGCTCGATAGAGAAAGGGAAGTGGACAGACTTCAGAAGAAACGAGGGATAAGAGATGAAGGGGAGAATTGCACTGTAGATGCTTGATGCTCGATCCTAGATCCTCGATGCTCGATAGGCGATACGCAATACGCAATACTAAAATATGGATGAATTCAATAAGTTAGTAGATATCGTAGAGATATTACGTTCTGAGAAGGGATGTGCATGGGATAGGGCCCAGAAAATAACTAATTTAAAAACTCATCTTTTGGAAGAAGTTTATGAGTTAATAGATGCTATTGAGGGGAAAAACACGGGAAAAATCAAGGAGGAGTTGGGGGATTTGTTTCTTCTTTTAGTGTTCATTACCCGGATTTTTAGCGAAAAAAGTAAATTCAGGATAAAAGATGTTCTCGAAATAATCAATAATAAGTTAGTTTCACGTCACCCCCATGTTTTTTCTTCCAAAAAACTGAAAAACAAAAAAGATATTTTGAAGCATTGGATAAAATCCAAAGCGAAAGTAAAGAAAAGAAAAACTGTTTATGAACGGCTTCCTAAAAGTAGCCCTTCTTTATTTTTAGCGTATATGTTGTTTAGGGAGAAGATTTATTTAGGAGAGAAAATTACGATTAAGGATTTGAAAAAAGGAATAAAAGAAAGTCTAGGTAAACTTGATTTATCTGCCCGTTATAGAGAAACAGTTCTTGAAATTATTTTAAAACTTTCGGAGTTTTCCGCCCGGTCGAAGCTAAATTTGGAATTAAGCTTAAGAAGGAAAATTTTCAGGGAAGCCAGGAAGATAGAATATTAAAATAAAGGAATTATTCTGGGTGAGAAGAGTAAAAAAAAGTTTAAAAACTTAAAAGCTCAAAAATAACTTGACAGATAGAATAAAGAAGTTTTTAATAAAATAATGGTTATTTTGTCTGAAAGATAGCCTGAGAAGGAGCGAAAAAAAAGGATAATGATCAAAAAAATAATTTTTACCCGCCTTTACAGAGGACTATGGTTAGGTTATAACCGCATTCTGTGCCAAGTTCACTGCAAGGCCTGATCAAATCTGAAATAGTTTATTTTCATTAGGAACCGGGGTTTATAGAAAGAAGCGGGAATATTTATGTCAAGGGTTAGAATAGGATTAATAATAAAGTTTATTATATCCGTCTCTGGAGTGATGATGTTGATTTTAATTTCTTTAGGCGGGTTATTCATTAGAAATCAGGAATTGCAGGTTAAGAGAGTCGTAGAGAATAAAGGCAAATTTTTGGTTAGAAGTCTGGCTTACAACAGCGAATATGCGATATTAACCGTGAATAAAAAGCTTCTTTCTAAGTTTGTAAAAGGAGTGATAAAAGAGCCGGAAGTTGTTTATTGTTTAGTTCAGGATATGGAAGGAGAAGTACTTGCTTTTGCCGGGGAAGATAAGGCAGAGAAGATATTTGAAAGGATGGGGAGGAATATTATAGGAGAATTGAGCGGGGAAAAGCCATGCTTGCGATATTGTTCTTCTGAAGAAAACGATTCTGTTTGTGATATTAGTAGTCTTATTATAACTCAACGTATAGACCGGAGAAGAGAAGCGATAGGGTTAATGGGGGATAGTGCCCAGATAAACAGGGATTCGCGAGAGCAGAACTTAGCAATTAAGAATTTAAGCCGGGGGGAGATAGTTTTTACCCCGTTAGAGAAAGCCGCCGATTTTAATCGGTGGTCATTACCGATTGAAGGTGACAGTGGTATTCCGCCAGAGGCGGATTCGCCTTTGGCGGAAAAGCCACCGTCACCGCAGACCGTTAGAGAACAAAGTTCTCTAACGGGGTTTACTGAAGAGGAAAGAACCCCAAAGGTAAGGAAAGTAAGGATGGTAAAAGAAAGTATAGGTGTTGCCCGGGTGGGGGTATCTTTATCCCATATGAATAGACAAATAAATAGGGTCAAAAAAATGGCTATTTTAATAATTTTTCTAGTTGCTATAATAACTCTACTGCTGTTTGTTTTTCTCGTCAGGCTGATTGTTAATCCGGTTCGACAGTTGTTATTAGGAACCAAAAGGATTGCTGGAGGAGATTTAAAATACAGGGTAAACGTAAAATCTAATGATGAAATTGGTGATTTAGCTGATTCTTTTAACCAGATGGCCTCGGAATTGGAAAAGTCTAGGGTTAAGATAGAAGTTTACAGTAGGATCTTAGAGCAAGAGGTAGAGCAAAGAACTGCGCAATTAAAGGAAGCGCAGGTTCAGATAATACAATCCGCTAAAATGGCGGCTGTCGGACAATTAGGCGCGGGAGTAGCTCACGAATTGAATAATCCGCTTGGCGGTATACTGGGATATTCTCAGTTTATGCTGGAGAAATTTCGTAAGCCCGGGTTTACCGCGAATGATTTTAAGAATTGTAAGGAATATCTGGAGCTTATTGAGAAAGAAACAATTCGTTGTAAAAAGATAGTAGAAACTCTGCTTAAATTTTCCAGGAAGTCCCTTTTTGACAAGTTTGATAGTCTGGATATAAACAAGTTATTGGGAGAAACTCTTGCAATTCTCGATCATCAACTTAAACTTGAAAATATAAAGGTATCGGTTAATTTTAAGTCTGATTTGGCTAATGTAAAAGGCATAGCTAATCCGCTTCAACAGGTATTTACAAATTTGATATTGAATGCTCAACAGGCTATGCCTAAAGGGGGAGAATTGAAAATAACAGCTGAGAACATAATAGACGAGAAAACTAAACTTGCGGATAAGGTAAAAATAGAATTCACTGATACTGGATATGGAATCCCCAGAGAGAATCTTTCCCGTCTATTCGACCCCTTTTTTACTACCAAGGAAGTTGAGAAAAGCGTTGGTTTAGGGTTATCGGTTAGTTATCAGATTGTCCAGGATCATAATGGAACTATTGAGGCCAGGAGTCAGGAAGGTAAAGGAAGCACATTCATCCTGATTTTACCGGTAGCGCATAGGTGATGTTTCCATCGTTATAAATAACTTTGCGGTAAAATTGAGTTGATTTTGTTTTCCATCTGTGGCAGACTATAAAAAAGGGAGTGGAGAATGACCGAAGGTAATATTTTAGTTATTGATGACGAATTAGTAATGTGTAAACTTCTCAAGGAGTTGCTGGAAGACCGGAATTATTTGGTTGAGTACAGCCAATTAGGCAAAGAAGGCATAGAGAAATTTAAACAAGGCAATTTCCATGTGGTGATGACCGATTTGAAGATGCCGGATATCAACGGGATTGAAGTATTAAAGGAGATTAAGAAATTTGATGAGGATAGCGTGATTGTTGTTCTTACCGCTTATCCGTCTTTTGAAACTGTCCAATTAACATTAAGGCTGGGAGCATATGACTATATTACTAAACCATTTAATATCGAAGATATATCTTTTATCATAAAAAGGGCGGTTAGTTTTCGGAATTTGATTCTGACTAATAAAGAACTGATGATGAATTTAGAAACTCAAAATTTGAAATTGGAGGAAATCGTCGAAAAGCGAACAAAAGTATTATCTCTCCTTTATAAAATAGGACAGGATATCTCCTCGAGCTTAAAGTTAGAAGAGGTTTTAGAGACTATTGTAGATAAAATTTGTGCTATTTTAGATTTGGAGATATGTTCCATCCTTTTAATTGAGGAAGAGAATAATAAGTTATTAATCAAAGCTGCCCGGGGATTAGACGAAGAAATTTGTGCCGAGACAGAAATTTCTCTGGGCGAGTCAATTCCCGGATGGGTTGTCCAACATTCCGAGGCAGTATTAGTAGAGGACATCGAAAGCGATCCCAGATTCGCCCGAAAAAATAAAGCGAAATATTATACGCGCTCGTTTATCAGCGTTCCGCTGATATTTAAGCAAAAAGTTATTGGGGTAATTAACGTTAACAATAAGAAGTCAAAAGGAGCGTTCACTAGAGATGATTTCGATTTTATAAAAGGAATAGCTAACCAAGCAGCTATTGCCGTTGAAAACGCGCGATTATATAGCTCTTTGGAAGAAACATATATAGGCGCGGTTAAAGCTTTAACTTTGGCGATCGATGCTAAAGATCGTTATACTAAGACCCACTCAGAACATGTAACTGAATACGCGGTAGCTATTGGCAAAGAAATGGGTTTTACTAAAGATGAGATTGAAGAGCTTGAACAAGCTTGTCAATTACATGATTTAGGCAAGATAGGTGTCCATGATTATATTTTGACTAAACCGGGTAGTTTGACTCTTGAGGAGTGGGAGGAGATAAAGCTGCATTCTTTGAAAAGTGCTGAGATACTAAGGTCTCTATCCTTTTTAAGCGGTGTTATTGAATTAGTTGAACAGCATCATGAAAGGTATGACGGCAAGGGTTATCCTTATGGGATTAAAGGTGAAGATATAAAGTTAGGCGCGCGAATAATATCAGTAGCGGATAGCTTTGATGCTATGATTACCGATAGACCATACAGGAAAGCATTCTCTAAAGATAAGGCTATTGAAGAAATAAAAACAGGTTCCGGTACTCAGTTTGACTCGAAAGTAGTTGAAGCATTTTTAAAAGTTCTGGAAGAACACGCGGAAATAATTAAAAATCAAGAGTGAAAAGATTAACCCAAACCAGGCGTTTTTTCTTCGAAAGAACGTAAGTTTCATTGAAGGAGGTGAAAAAGAAATGGAGATGAAAGAGTTAAAGAAGAAAATGGATGCTTTGTGGAAAATCGTGAAAAAAGATTTGGATAAAGGTTTAAAAGATACGACTACTTTCGCTAAGAAAGGGGAGGGGTATCTTAAAGACGTATCCGAGAAAGGTAAAGAAAAAGTAGAGGCATTGGCTTTTAGCTTAAAGAGAGAAAAATTGTATTATGAATTAGGTAAAGTTTTGTCTGCCTTGCCTAAAAGTAAATGGGCAAGAAGTAAAAAAATAGGGGATATAACTTTAAAGATAAAAGATTTAACCCGCCAGATAAAAAAGAGAAGCTAACATGATTTCTTGCGGCATAGGAAACTATAAAAGGAAGTAGAACACGATACTTTTTCCTCTACTGTCAATTTCTGCCTGACGGCAGGAAAAATAATATTAAAAATAAGGAAATCACAAGGGGAAACTTGATATATTCAAGATAAAACTTGTTCCCTTATGGAAATGACTGTTGACCGGAAAAATGCAGCAGCATTTTCCCGGTAAAGCGGGTTACATATAATCCGTTTTCCCAACTGTATTTTTTAGGTTAACTTAACTTCGCAAATTTTTTCTTGCATTTTTTCCTGCCTTGTTTATAATAATGTTCAATAGATGAACACGTCTTATTTTTAACCGGGAAAATGCCTTTGCAGAGGCATTCCGAAGGATCCACCTCCGGTGGAAAAGCGCTAAACAATCGGGAAGATAAAGAATTAGAACAAAAGGTAGTTATACAAAAAATACGCGGCATTTCCCCGGTTACCCCGAGCTTTTACCCAAGCGGGGACAGGCCAAATTTTAAAAGGAAAATTTGGGATCGGCCCGTGCGAGGCCTACCTGTTAGGGTAGTGTGAAACCTCCCCGATAGGGGAGTGCGAAGCCTACCCGTCAGGGTATTCGGGCAAATAATGCCTACTGCATTATTTATACGAACGTGCTGTTAAATATGAGTAAGAAGAAGTGAAGAAAAACATTATTTATTTAAGAGGAGGTGCGGATAAATGAAAGGAATAATTCTCGCTGGCGGAAAAGCCACACGGTTATACCCGATTACAAAGGGAGTATGTAAACAAATGCTTCCGGTATATGATAAGCCTCTTATTTATTATCCCTTATCTATATTAATGCTTGCCGGCATAAAAGATATCCTGGTAATTTCTACTCCTAAAGATACCCCCAGGTTTAAGGACCTGCTGGGAGACGGTAAAAATTTGGGAATAAATATCTCCTATGCTGTTCAGGATGAACCTAAAGGAATTGCCGAGGCTTTCATAATCGGAGAGAATTTCATTGGGAAGGATAAAGTATGTTTAATCTTAGGAGATAATATATTTTATGGCCATAGTTTGGTTGAAATTCTGAAAGAAGCGGCTTACTTGCGGGAAGGAGCAGTCGTTTTTGGCAGTTTTGTCAGAGATCCCCGGAGATATGGAGTTATTGAGTTTGATAAAGACAATAATGTGGTTACAATCGAAGAAAAACCCGAGGAAGCAAAATCCAACTGGGTGGTTACCGGACTTTATTTTTATGATAATGCGGTGCTGAATATAGCAAAAAATTTAAAGCCTTCCCAGAGGGGAGAGCTGGAAATAACCGATATTAACAATGAATACATAAAAAGAAATAAGTTAAAAGTAAAATTGTTGGGGCGGGGTTATGCCTGGCTTGATACCGGAACACATGATTCTTTAATCGATGCTTCAATGTTTATAAAGACAATAGAAGACAGGCAGGGGTTGAAAATCGGCTGTGTCGAAGAGGTTGCTTTTAGAATGGGTTACATCGATAAAAAGCAGTTAGAAAATTTATCCGGGGAAATAAACACCGGCTACGGGCGGTATTTAAAGGAGATATGCGAGTATGAATAATAGAATCCTTATTCTGGGTAAAGGTTTCATCGGCTCAAGGCTAAAGGCCGTTTTTAATTGCAATCTCTCGGGGAAAAAGATTAATTCTTTTAAAGACGCGGAAAAGGAAATTAAAAAATACAATCCCAAAGTTTTGATTAACTGTATAGGCCATACCGGTAAAAACAATGTGGATGGCTGCGAAATCGATAAAGATAAAACTCTTTTTTCCAACAGCTTCCTCCCGGTTATATTGGCTGAGGCGGCTTTAAGGCGTAGAATTAAACTTATTCATATCAGCAGCGGCTGTATATATCACTTTAATTATTTTAAAGATAAACCCATAAAAGAGGAAAAGACTCCGGATTTTTTTGATTTATTCTACAGCCGCAGTAAAATGTATCCTGAAAAAGCTTTAGAGCTTTTAGCCGGTAAATTCGACATTTTAATCCTAAGAATCAGGATCCCTCTGGATAACCGGCCGCATCCTAAAAATATCCTTAATAAATTGATTTCCTACAAAAAAATTATCGATATTCCCAATTCTCTTACTTATATCCCCGACTTTATAAAAGCTTTAAAACATTTAATGAAAATTAATGCTAAAGGTGTTTATAACGTAGTAAATAAAGGGGGATTAAGATACCCTGAGCTTTTAGATGTTTACAAAAAATATGTTCCTGGTTTCAAATATAGAGTTATAGATTGCCGGGAACTTAATATGATAAGGACGAATCTGGTTCTATCCACCCGTAAACTGGAAAAAACCGGATTCAAACCGCGGAAGATACAGGATATATTGGAAGAGTGTGTAGCTGAATATGTAACTCAAAAAATATCAGTATCGTAAATTATACTTGACAATTCTGTATAAATAGTTTAAATTATACTTAACGATATGGTTAAAGAACATATTTACAATTATTGGGATTCAGATTTGCCTTTTGTAGTTAATCGTAATATAAAAATCGATACAGAAACACATTTAATTAATGATATTGTCGGTGTAAGAAGATCAGGAAAAACCTATTTAATGATGGGGGTAATAAAGGAACTTTTAAAGAAAACAGACAAAAAAGCAACGATTTATATTAATTTTGAAAGCAGGAAATTATATCCTTTGACTTCGGATTATTTTAACCAGGTCGTTTCTTTTATATACGAAGAAGATTTAATGGATATTTATCCCCGGATATATGTTTTTTTTGATGAAGTTCAAAAAATTAAAGGATGGGAACAATTTGTAAGAAGTATCTATGACGAGTTTAAGGGAAAGATAAAGATATTTGTTTCCGGTTCAAATACAAATTTATTAAGTAAGGATTATGGGGAGTTACTTACAGGAAGGCATTTAACCGTTAATGTTCATCCTTTAAGTTTCAAAGAATTCTTAAGATTCAGGAATTTCAATATAGAGTTTTTAAGCGATAAAAAAATTGTCCAGGTAAAGAAGAATCTGAAAGAATATTTGAAATCGGGGGGGTTCCCCGAAATCGTTCTTTCAGAAAAAAAAGATATTTTACTCGACCAGCTTTTTAATGATATTCTTGCCAGAGATATTTTAAAAAGAGCTGTCAGAAAAGAACAGATTATGGAAGAGTTCGCGTATTTTCTCGCCAGCAATATCTCTAATTTATTGAGTTTTAATAAGATGGCGAATTATTTTAAAACGAGAGGCATAAAAGTTTCCGTACCTACAATTGAAAATTATTTTTATTTAATGAAAAACGCTTTTCTTTTTTTTGACAGTTTACTATTTTCTTATAAAGTGAAAGACCAATTGCAGTATCCAAGAAAGGTTTATTGTATTGATACGGGGTTAATTAATTTAGCGGGGTTTAAATTCAGCCGGGATATCGGGAAACTTTATGAAAATGTGGTAGCTATAGAGCTTTATAGAAGGTTTTCAAGCAGGCCGGGGGTAAAAGTATTTTACTGGAAAAATTCCCGGGAAAAAGAAGTTGATTTTGTAATAAAAGAAGGTTTGAAAATTATACAGCTGATACAGGTGAGTTGTTTTGAGAAATTTGAACAAATGGCGTCCCGGGAAATAAAAAGCCTTTTAAGCGCTTCCGAAGAATTAGAATGTAATGATTTGTTAGTGGTTACTTCCGGATGCGAAGGGGAAAAGAAATTTTCTTTTAACAAAAAAAATAAGATGATAAAATTTATTCCTTTGTGGAAATGGCTGTTAAATTGATGAAGATGAAGCTATTAGTAACCGGAGGAGCAGGGTTTATCGGCAGTGAATTTGTAAGGCAGGGTGTTTCGCAGGGATACCGTATCGCGGTTGTTGATAAATTAACTTATGCCGGGGATTTAGAAAGGTTAAAGCAGATAAAAGGAAAGTATAAATTCTATAATTCGGATATTTGCCATAAGACCGGGATAGAAGCGATTTTTAAAAAAGAAAAACCTGAAATTGTAGTTAATTTTGCCGCCGAAACTCATGTGGATAGAAGCATTCAGGACGCGGCTGCTTTTATAGAAACTAACATTAAAGGCACGCAAATTTTATTGGATATCTCAAAAAAATGGAAAATAAATAAGTTCATTCATATATCCACAGATGAAATATACGGAGAAATAAGGAAAGGAAAGTTTTCTGAAAATTATCCCTTTCAGCCTAATAGCCCTTATTCAGCTTCCAAAGCAGCCGCTGATTTATTGATAAAATCCTATATTAGGACATATAAATTACCGGCGATAATCATAAGGCCTTGTAATAATTACGGCCCCTGGCAGTATCCGGAAAAGTTAATCCCGGTAATAATTTATAAAGCTTTCAAAAACAAAAAAGTTCCTGTTTACGCGAAGGGGTTAAACAGAAGAGAGTGGCTTTATGTTTCAGACTGCGCGAAAGCTATATTTTTGATTTTGAAAAAAGGCAAAATAGGCGGGATTTATAATATAGGCTCAGGAATTGAGAAAAAGAATATAGATGTGGCCAGGGAAATCCTTAAAATTCTCGGCAGACCCAAAAGCCTGATACAGTTTGTAAAAGACCGGCCCGGCCATGATTTCAGGTATGCTTTGGATTCTTCTAAGATAAACAAACTTGGCTGGCTCCCGGAAACGGATTTTAAACAAGGGATTAGCCGGACTGTAAATTGGTTCAGACAGAATCAGGCCTGGTTGGAAAGTAAGGTTGGATATTTAAGGGATTACTGGAAAAGAGTGTATAAATAGCGAGCCCGGATAAAATAAAAGCAAATATATTGACAAAGTGATCCGGCTGATTATAATATTGTTCAACCTTTGAACAACCAGCACTTAAAGGAATCAAGAAACATCTTGGCATTTTTTTACCCCGTTAGAGAAAGCCGCCGATTTTAATCGACGGTCATTACCGCTTGAGGCTAACGGTGGTTTCCCTCCATAGTCGGGTCCGCCTTTGGCGGAAAAGCCACTGTTAGCGCAGACCGTTAGAGAACGTAGTTCTCTAACGGGGTTTGCTTTTTGAATTTTGTTTAATACTAATATAAGCTTTTGAACTTGAGGGATTTTTTAATTTTACAGCATGCGAAAAGAAAAGATAAATGATTTTAAAGAAAAAGCAATTCGGATATTAGATAACTATTTAGGAAATAACTACCTTTTATTTGTTTTTGGTTCTTGTGTAAAAGGAGGAACCCTTAGGAGTTCCGATATAGATTTAGCGGTTTATCGAAAAGAAACAATACCCGGCTGTATAATGGTTCAGGCGAAAGAGGCATTAGAGGAAGGGGCGGGAACTTTAAGGGATATAGATCTTATAAATCTTACTGATAAAAATGTAGGCGTTAATTTATTGCAAGATATATTAGAGGAGGGTGTAATATGGAAAGAAGCGAGAAGTTCAAAAGAACTTTTGAAAAATTTGAAAAAGCGCTTAATAAATTCCGGGAAATAATAGAATCTCAGCATTTATTTGATTTTTTAAGCCAGGAGTTAATTGTTGAGGTGGCTACTAAACGGTTTGAATATACTTTTGAGAGTATGTGGAAAGTTTTAAAGGAATATTTAAGGGAAGAAGGCCTTGATTGTCCCACACCTTTGAAATGTTTTAAAGAAGCTTTTAAGACAGGTATTATAAGTGAAAGCGATGAGTCGATATTCTTAGAGATGGTAGAGAAAAGAAATCTAATTGTTCACATTTATGATTTTAAAGCCGCTAAGGCGATTTATGAATTTATAAAACGTAAAGAACTGGTTTCAGCAATAAAAAACGTTTACGACAAACTTAAAGCCGAGAGCGGAACAAATTCCTAAATTTTTAGGATATAGCAGACGTTTTTGTTCAGAAGTACAATCGCAATCATATGTCGCATCAGAACACAGAACAGTTCGTTTTACGTTCTACGTTCTACGTTCTACGTAGGACATAGAACTATGGACTTAGGACTTTAATAAACAATGAAAACCACACAATATATACAGGACATTTTAAATAATTTACACAAAATGAACACTACTTTCTTGACTTTTTTACACGTTTTTGTAATAATAAGATATGAAAAGAGACATATATAAACAATTGCTTGAGTGGAAAGATGATCCCTTTCGGAAACCTCTAATTTTAAAAGGGGCTCGTCAGACAGGGAAAACATATATTTTAAAAGAATTCGGGAGAAAAGAATTTGACCATACGGCGTATTTTAATTTTGAAGAAGAGCCGGACCTGAAATCCTTTTTTAAAGATAGCCTTAATCCACGGAAAATTCTTGAAAAATTATCAATTTATTGTGGAAAAACGATAAAGCCGGAAAAAACTCTTATTTTTTTTGATGAAATCCAGGAGTCGCCGAAAGCACTAACATCTCTTAAATATTTCAACGAATTGGATGAAAAATACTGTGTTGTTTCCGCGGGGTCTCTGCTTGGAATTAAAGTTGGGGTATCCGCTCCATTTCCCACAGGTAAAGTGACTTTTTTAAAGTTATATCCTTTTTCGTTCGGGGAATTTCTCGATGGATTGGGTAAAGAAAAATTTCGAAAGCTGCTCGATAATATATCAGAGCTGAAGCCGGTCGATGAGGTCTTTCATAAAGAATTTATAAAAGATCTAAAACTATATTTTTATGTTGGAGGAATGCCGGAAGCAATAAAGCGGTATAACGCTGATAAAGACTTGTCCAAAGTCAGAAAAATCCATAAAGATATACTTTATGGGTATGAAAATGATTTTAGAAAACATACCGGTAAACCCGAATCAATTAAACTTACCAACACCTGGCGTGTTATACCCGTTCAGTTGGCAAAGGAAAATAAGAAATTCAAATATTCCGAAGTTTCAAAATATGCCAGAGCGAGGGAATATAACGAGATAATTATTTGGCTTGAAGACGCGGGATTAGTTTATAAATCTTACAATATTGAAGTACCGAAATTACCGTTAAGCGGATATAAGAAGGAAAATATTTTTAAGCTATTCCTGCTTGATATAGGTTTGCTTGGAGCTATGTTGGATTTGTCGTCTAAAACCATAATTGAAGGGAATTCTTTATTCTCGGAATATAATGGAGCTTATACGGAGAATTTCGTCGCGGAGGAATTGATTGCCTGCGGATTCAGCGAACTTTATTATTGGACGAGCGCGAGAACGGCGGAAGTTGATTTTGTGCTTTCACGCGATGAAAACATTTATCCTCTTGAAGTGAAAGCCGGAATCAGCAGACAGAAAAAAAGTTTAAAAGTATACGGCCAAAAGTATAAAAATTCTATTCTCTCCATGGCTACTGTGAGAAATTTTAAACATGACGGAAAAATTCACAATTATCCGTTATATGCTGTTAGCAGGTTTCCCATTAGCAGTTTCGCGAAGTATCAAAAAACGGCTTAGGGCTTAGGGTAATTATCTTGACATACGCAAGGCAAGAAGTTATAATATTGTTCAACCTTTGAACAGCCTGAAAACTCAGGATTTCCTAACTTTATGCGCAATAACCAAACATAGAACGTAGAACGTAGAACCCTATCCCCCATGAACGAACATCTTATAAAAGAAGACATCTTCAATATCCTGCGCATCCTGTCCTCGAATAATGATCTTACCCAGCGAGATTTATCCAGCCATTTAGGTATTTCTTTAGGTAAAACCAATTACCTTTTGCAATCACTCGCACAAAGAGGGCTTATAAAAATAAAATGTTTTAGCCGGCGAAAGCAGAAGTTAAAAAGAGTAAAGTACATCCTAACCAAAAAAGGCTTAGAAGACAAACTGCGGCTTACTTATTATTTCCTGAGAAGAAAAGAAAAAGAGTATCTGGAGTTGAAGAAAGAGATAGAGAATGATTCCTGTCTTGTTAAGGTTGACTATCAGGAAGTGAAATTATAACTATTTTTTCTGAGGAATAAAAACAAAAAGGAGAGATCCATGTTCAATAATAAGGTTGTTTTGGTTACCGGTGGCACAGGTTCTTTTGGAAAAAAATTTACTGAAATTGTATTTAAAAACTATAAGGTTGAAAAACTTATTATTTTAAGCCGGGATGAATATAAACAATATGAAATGAATAAGGTATTTCCCGAAGACAAATATCCTGTTCGCTACTTTCTGGGGGATGTGAGAGACAGATACAGACTTTGCAGGGCTTTTGAAGGGGTAGATTATGTTATTCACGCGGCTGCATTAAAACAGGTTCCTGCTTTGGAATATAATCCCACGGAAGCGGTAAAAACCAATGTAGTAGGCGCGGATAACATTGTTGACGCGGCAATTGACGCCGACGTAAAAAAAGTTATTGCTTTATCTACCGATAAGGCGGTTAACCCTATAAATTTGTATGGCGCGACAAAGTTGGTAGCGGAAAAGATATTTATTGCCGCTAATGCTTATGGAGGGGCAAAAGTTAAATTTTCAGTGGTAAGATATGGTAATGTTGTTGGTTCCCGGGGAAGTGTAATCCCTTTTTTCCTGAGCCTCAAAAAGCAGGGGATAAAAGAATTCCCTATAACCGATAAAAAAATGACCCGTTTTTGGATGACTTTAGAACAAAGCGTGGATTTAGTAATAAAGGCATTAGATAAAGCAGAAGGGGCAGAAGTATTCATTCCTGAAATTCCTTCGATGAAAATTACAGATTTGGCAAAAGCGATTGAACCGGATTGTAAATTTAAAATTATTGGTATAAGGCCGGGAGAGAAAGTGAATGAAGTTTTAATCTCTGAAGACGAAGCAAAAAACGTTAAGATAGTTGATGGGATTTATGTTATTTTGCCTCAGTTTTTTGAACCTAAAGCTATCCATAAAAAGTACGATAAATTCCTTTCTGTTCCCGAAGGTTTCGTATATAGAAGCGACAAGAATGATAAATGGCTTAAACTGGAAGAATTGCAGGAGATGCTTAAGAAATTAGAATAGGATTGAAGGGAGAGTAATTAAAGATGAAACCTATTCCTTACAGTCATCAATCTATAGATTCAGAAGATATTAAAGAAGTCGTAAAAGTTCTTAAATCGGACTGGCTTACCCAAGGGCCGAAAATAAAAGAGTTTGAAGATGCGCTTTGTAAATACACCGGGGCAAAATACGCGGTAGTTGTATCAAGCGGGACAGCTGCCTTACATATCGCCTGTCTTACCGCGGGAATAAAAAAGGGTGATGAAGTTATAACTTCACCGATAACCTTTGTTGCTTCAGCAAATTGTGTCTTATATTGCCAGGGGAAACCTATTTTTGCCGATATCCGGGAAGATACAATAAATATTGACCCTGAGGAGATAAAAAAGAAGGTTACTAAAAAAACCAAAGCCATAATCCCAGTTCATTTCGCCGGTCATCCTTGTGATCTAAAGGAGATTCACAAAATCGCGAAAGAAAATAGACTTATAGTTATCGAGGATGCGGCTCATGCCTTAGGCGCGGAATATAAAGGTTCAAGAATCGGCTCTTGTAAATATTCCGATATGACAATTTTTAGTTTTCACCCGGTTAAGTCTATAACTACAGGCGAAGGCGGAGCTATTATGACTAATAATAAGAAGTTTTATGAAAAGCTTTTAATGCTAAGAACCCACGGTATTACTAAGGCCCCGGATAGATTCATTAATAGAAAACTGGCTTTTACGCGATACGCGATACGCAATACGCATAAGGCTAATCCTTGGTATTATGAAATGCGGTGGCTCGGGTTTAACTACAGAATGACTGATTTTCAATGCGTGTTGGGAATCAGCCAGTTAAAAAAACTTGATAAATTTATAAAACAAAGAAGAAAAATAGCCGCGATTTATGCTGAAGGGTTATCTAAAATTAATCGAATTATTCTACCCGAAGAAAAAACCTATGTAAAATCATCATGGCATATTTATTATATTAGATTGAAAAATATTGCCAAAAGAAGAATTATTTTTGAAAAGTTACAAAAGGCAGGTATCCGGCCGCAGGTGCATTATATTCCTGTGCATTTACAACCATACTATAAGAAGAAGTTTGGCTCTAAAGAAGGTGAGTATAAAAACGCGGAAAATTATTATAAGAGGGCAATAACAATTCCTCTTTATCCGGAAATGGGGCAAGACAAAATAAAATTTGTGATAGGGGCTCTAAAAGATATCTTAAATTAAGATGAAAGTTTTATTGGTGAATCCTCCCATAAGAGAGTGGGCAAAACCTAATATATTTCCCTTGGGCCTTGGCTATATAGCGTCAGTGTTAAGAGATGCGGGGCATCAGGTAGAAGCAATGGATATTAATGCTTTGCGGTGGGAGCAGGAAGAAGTAGAAGCCAAAATTAGCAGTATGGATTTCGATATTGTAGGGATAGGAGCTATTGTTACTATATATTGGTATGTTAAGTGGCTAATTGCCGTGTTTAAAAAATATCATCCTGATAAAAAGGTAATTATTGGTGGTAGTGTGGGCGCTTCTATTCCGGAAATTATATTTAAAAAAACAGCAGTGGACATTATTTGCATGGGCGAAGGTGAAAGTACCATGGTTACTCTTATGGAGGTCTTAGAAAATCATAAAGATTTAGCTACAGTAGAAGGGATATGGTTTAGAGGGCAAAACGGGAAAATATGCCGGAATAAAGACCGGATGCCGATAAAAGATTTAGATAGTATTCCCTTTCCGGCTTGGGATCTTTTTCCCATGGAGGTCTATTTAAAAAATCCTATTGGCGCGCCTAACAGGAATAAATGGGTAGATGGTACGGTAACCGGTGGTGCAGTGCTTTCTATGAACATAAGCGGTACCAGAGGGTGTCCTTACCAATGTATTTATTGTTATCACGATTTTATGGGGTGTAAATACCGGCATAGGTCCGCGCGGAATATTATTGAAGAGATGAGTATTCTCTTTACCAGATATGGCGTTGAATATTTTCATTTTATCGATGATGAATTTTGTTTAAACAGATCTTTTGTGTATGACTTTTGCAAATTAGTCAAGAAGGAATTCAAAAATAAAGTGACATGGGGGTGTACCGGTAGGGTGAACCTTATGACTGAGGAATTGGTGGCCTCAATGGCGGATGCCGGTTGTAATTTGATCGGGTATGGAATCGAATCCGGGAGTCAAAAGATGCTGGATGTGATGAAAAAAGGGGTTACTGTGAAGCAGTCTGAGAAAGCAATAAAGTTAACCAGGAAATTTTTGGGCTGGGCGGATTGTTCTTTTATGATCGGAACGCCCGGCGAAAATCAGCAAACAATACAGGAAACAATCGATTTCTGTAAAGAATTGGATTTAACCCCGGAAGTTATATTTTTTATTACACCTTATCCGGGAACTGAATTGTATGAAATAGCTTTGTCACAGGGGAAGATTATTGATGAAGAGGAGTATGTCTTAGGATTAGGTGAGCAGGGAGAGCAAGTAAAGGTGAATTTTACCGAATTTTCCGATGAAGAATTATTTAAGGCGCAGGAGCGAATGATAAAACAATTGAATGCCTGGAATAAGGTAAAGCATCCGGAAAGTAGATAATCATGAATATTTTATGTGTTATTCCCGCGCGAGGCGGCAGTAAAGGGTTGAAAAACAAAAACGTAATGTCTCTTTGCGGCAGGCCGGTTATCAGTTATACCATTGAGGCTGCGTTGGAATCCAAATTAATTAATAAAATCGTTGTTTCGACTGAGGATAAAAAAATAGCCCGGGTTTCAAGTAGATATAAGGTTCAGATTATTAAAAGGCCGGGAAAATATTCTGTAGATTCAGCTCCTATTGAAATGGCTTTGCGGCACGCGGTGTCTTATATAAAAGATAAGGCGGGATATAACGCTGATATTGTGGTGTGGTTACAGGCTAATATGCCTGTGCGTAAAAAAGGCCAGATTGATAAAGTTATCCGGAAGTTGATATCCACCGGCGCGGATTCAGCGGTAACTGTACGTTGTGTGGATCAATATCCCCAGTGGATGAAAACAATGGATAAAGAGGGATTCTTATTGCCGTTTATGCCTAAGATTAAAGCTTACCGGAGACAGGATCTTACTCCAATGTTTTTGCTGGATGGGGCGATTGTGGCCATGAGGAGAAATGTACTTATGGATACAACAGGAAAACATGGGGTCCATGTTTTTATGGGAAAGAAAATAGTTGGTGTGATAGAAGACACCAAATATGCTACAGAATTGCACGATAAGGATGATGTGAATTTAGCGAGATTTTATCTTAGTGAAAAGAATGGCAGGTAAGCGGGCAGCAATTTTAACTGAAGGAGGCCGGAATATAGGTCTGGGGCATTTGACTAGATGTCTGGCTTTGGCACAGGGAGTAATTCGAGCCAAGTTTAAAGTTAAGTTTATCGTTAACGGCGATAAATACGCCGGGAGTTTTTTAAAAAAACAAAAGATGACGCCGATTATGATGAACTGGTTGAGCGAAAAAAATAAAATAAAAGATATAGCCAGCTCTGTTGATTTTGTAATTGTTGATTCATACAAAGCGCCCGTGTCATTTTATAAACGCCTTTCACAATCTTCTTTGTGTAGTTTAGCTGTTGATGATTATAATCGGATAGTTTACCCTACGGATATTGTTGTTAGTCCTTCGGTGTACGGAGATAGACTTAATTACACTATGTCAACGATGTCCAAGTATTTATTGGGAAAAGAATATATAATTTTGCGTAAAGAATTCTGGAAATTACCTAAAAAAAGAATAAAAAAAAGCATTAAGGATGTATTCATCTTTTTTGGCGGTAAAGGCTATAACCGGTTTATGAGCAAAATTATCAGCCGTCTATCGCAAAGTTATCCTGGTTTTCGCTATCATCTTGTGTCTTGTAACGGCAAGAAGAGCGGTAATTTTTGTTTTTATCCCGGGCTTTCTGCTGAAGAGATACGCGATTTAATGTCTCGGTGTGACCTTGCTATTTCCGGAGGAGGTCAGACTTTATACGAATTGGCAAGGATGGGAGTCCCTACGATAGGGATTTGTTTTGCGGATAATCAGAAGGGGAATTTGGAAGGATTACGGGCTGTGGGGGCTCTTCATTACGCGGGAAGGTATAATTCCCCTAAAATTTTGGAAAAAGTAGAAGAGGCCATAAAATTGTACATTCCGCAAAAAACGAGAGAAAGAAGCAGTATTTTAGCAAGAGAAACGGTTGATGCTAAAGGAGTGGAGAGGATAATTAAAGTTTGTATGGATAGGGTAAACTCAAAAAGAATAATTCTTCGCTTAGCCCAAGGAAAAGATTGTCGTGATTTGTGGCTTTGGAGAAAACATTTTGAGGTGAGGAGATGGTGTCTCAATAAAGAAGAGATCAAATATCCCCAACATAGAAAATGGTTTGTTCAGAGAATTAAAAGCAGAAAAACAGTAATGTATATTGCGGAGAATAAGGAGGGGATAAAAATCGGACAGACCAGGTTTGAAATCGAGAAAAAATCCGCCTATATTAATGTAAATTTAAATCCTTTATTTTTTGGCAAAGGTTTGGGGAACAAAATTATAGGATTAACAACGAATATTTTTATGAAGCAAAATCCGCGGATTAAAAAAATAATAGCTGAAATTGCCGAGGAAAATATCGCCTCTGAAAAGGCGTTTGTGAAAGCGGGATATGAATTTTCGGGTAAAAATCGGAAAAACGGCAGGAATCTAGTTGTTTTTGAATTCATAAAAGAATAAAATGACGCATTTCTCCAAACTGAAAAATTGTTTTATAATCGCAGAAATTTCAGCTAATCATGGCCAGAATTTTAACCGCGCGGTAACTTTGATTAGAAAAGCAAAACAGTCCGGGGCAGATGCAGTTAAGTTCCAGTTGTATCGCCCGGATTCTTTGACTATTGATGCCGATAATAAATATTTTCGGATAAGGCACCCCAAATGGGGAGGTCAGACTTTGTATCAGTTATACCGGAAAGCTTGTACTCCCTGGCGCTGGTTTAAGAGATTAAAAAAAACAGCTGATGATTTAGGGATATTATTTTTTGCCACAGCTTTTGATAAAACGGGAGTGGATTTCCTGGAAGATTTAAATGTAGCGCTTCACAAAATAGCTTCATTTGAGCTGGTTGACCTGCCGTTAATTGAGTATGCGGCAAGGACTAAAAAACCTTTGATTTTGTCTACTGGTATGGCAACTATTAAAGAGATAAAAGAGGCAGTGTCTGCGGCTAGAAATGCCGGCGCAAAAGAGATAGTTCTTTTAAAATGCGTAAGCAGTTATCCTGCCAGTCCTAAAGAAATGAACCTTAAAACCATACCCTTTATGCAAAAACAGTTTAAGTGTCCTGTGGGACTTTCTGATCATACCAAAGGTATAGGTGTTTCTGTGGCAGCAGTTGTTATGGGAGCGAGTCTGGTTGAGAAACATTTTGCTTTGTCCAGAACCATTCATACGCCGGACAGCTTTTTTTCCCTGGAACCGGAGGAGTTAAAGCTTTTGGTGGAAAATATACGTATGGCTGAAGATGCATTAGGGAAGGTTCATTTTGGATTAACCAAACAGGAAAGAAATAGTAAACTCTATCGCCGGTCTTTATTCGTGATAAAGGATATAAAAAAAGGAGAGATTTTTACCGAAGAAAATATTAGGTCAATAAGGCCTTCATGCGGTCTTGAACCCAAATATCTGAAAAAGATTTTGGGTAAACGGGTAAAAAAAGATATTAAAACAGGAACTCCGCTTACCGTGAGTATAGTTAAGGGAATATATTAAGGAGAAAAGCCATGAAATACTGCAAGAAATGTATAATGCCTGACACTCGTCCGGAAACAGTATTTGATAAAGCGGGCGTGTGTGATGCCTGCCGTTCATCTGAGCGCAAACATAAAGAAATCGACTGGGAAGAAAGAGAAGCTCAATTGAGGGAAATACTTGACCGTTACCGTTCAGACGGCTTGTGGTATGACTGTATAATTCCTGTAAGCGGCGGGAAAAACAGCTGTTTTCAGGCTTATACCATGAAGTACCGTTTTGGCATGAATCCTTTATGCGTTAATGCTGTTCCCTGTGAGATGACGGATATAGGTAACAAAAACCTCATTTTTTTAAGAGAGTTGGGGTTTGATTTAATACAAGTAGGGGTGAACCGAAAAGCCTTTAGGGAAATGGTGCGTATTGGTTTTTTTAAACTGGGGGATAGTTGTTGGCCTGAGCATATAGGTATTTTTACTATTCCGGTAAAAATGGCTGTTCAGTTTAAGGTTCCCTTGCTGATCTGGGGTGAGAATTCTCAATTTGAATATGGCGGGCCTGCCGCAGCCAGGGATAAAAATACCCTGGATAAGAATTGGCTCTTGGAATACCAAATGTATGGGTATAGAATTTCTGATTTAGTCCACGAAGGGTTTGATTTGAATGATCTTAAAATGTTTCAGTATCCCAGCGATGAAGAACTGACGCGAGTTGGGGTGACTGGGTTATTTTTAGGCCACTATATAAAATGGGATAATAAAGAGCAGGCTGAACGGATGAAAAGTTTGGGCTTTAATGTTAATCCTGATGGACCGGTTGAATGTGCTTATTTTGATTACGAGAATTTAGATTGTAAATGGATCGGCGGGCTGCATGATTATATGAAATACTTAAAATACGGTTACAGTAGAGCCACTGACCAGTTATCTATGGAGGTCCGCGCCGGGCGAATGACCCGGGAACAAGCTGTTGATCTGGTGGCTAAATACGAAGGTAAGATCCCCTGGAAGTACATTCCTGATTTTCTAAGATATTTAGATATTACTGAAAAGGAGTTTTTTGGCAATTTGGATAGGTTTACTAATAAAAAACTTTTTTTATGTGATGAGAATGGTAATCTTGTCAAGGATAAGGATGGGAATGTTATAAAGAAGTATCAGGATTACAGTGTAGAGGCTAAAGTATGTTAACAATTATTGATTTAGGTTTAGGGAATATTAACAGTGTGCACCGGGCGCTTAAGTATTTAAAGATTGAGCATCTGATTTCTAATAGTGTTGAGGATATCAGCAGGGCCCAAAAACTGATTTTCCCTGGAGTGGGAAGTTTTGCCGAAGCTTCAAGGCGTTTGTACTCCTCAGGGATAGCTGCAGCGATAAAGGAGTGTGTATTAGAGAAATGCGTACCTATTTTGGGTATTTGTCTGGGGATGCAACTTTTGGCCGGGTCAGGAGAAGAAGGAGGAGTTTCTCAAGGGTTAGGACTCATCAACGCCTGTGTACGCAAGCTTAGATCTGAAGGCCAAGGATTTCATCTGCCGCATATCGGATGGAACGACATATCGTTTAAAGAACAAGGGGTGTTTTCCGGTATTCAAAACCGCACTTGCTTTTATTTTGTGCATAGCTATGAAATGATATTAAATGAATCTGACATGATTAAATGCGCTGTTTGTAATTACGGCGTTGATTTTATTGCTGCGGTCAAAAAGGATAATATCGTCGGAGTACAGTTTCATCCGGAAAAAAGCAGGGAACCAGGTTTAAAATTACTTAAGAATTTTGTTGAAGGAGCGGATTAAAATTAAATGTTACGCCGAAGAGTTATTCCCGTAGTTTTATTGGATGGTTATTCAGTGGTAAAGACTATCCAGTTTAATATAAGGAGAAACCTGGGGAATCCCATAACTGTGGCCAGGATATATAATACCAGGGATGTTGATGAGTTGATATTGCTGGATATCGACGCTTCTAAGGAAGGCAGATGTATTGATTTGCATACTATCGAGGAAGTAGCCTTGGAATGTTTTATGCCTTTGACTGTGGGAGGCGGCCTTAAAACCTGTGAAGATATAGAGAATGTCCTTAAAAAAGGCGCGGATAAAGTGGTGCTTAACACAGCAGCTCTTAAAAATCCGGATATCGTTAAAAAGTCTTCTTTAGCTTTTGGCAGTCAATGTATAGTTGTTTCTATTGATGTTAAGAAAAATAGGGATGGGTATGGAATTTTTTCTCATTCCGGATATAAAACGCATAAAGATTTGATTGAGTGGTGTAAGGAGTTAGCATGTCTTGGTGCCGGAGAGTTTTTGATTAATTCGGTTGATTTAGACGGAAAGATGGCAGGGTATGATTATGGTTTAATTGAAAAAGTGGCGAAAGTAGTAAATATCCCGGTTATTGCCTGTGGCGGAGCATCCAAACCCGATAATTGTTCGAAAGCCATTCATAGAGGAGCATGCGCGGTAGCGGCAGCGAGCATGTTCCATTTTACTGAGTATACGCCCAATGATTGTAAGAAAGCAATGAAAACCGCAAATATACCGGTACGATGAAAGTAGTGTTTATAGATACGGAATTTACAGGGATTCATATGGGTACCACAGTTGTTTCCCTGGGGATGGTAACTCTTGAAGGGAAGTCTTTGTACCTGACCTTGAATGATTATGATCGAGAACAAGTTACGGATTGGCTCAAGAATAACGTGATAAATCTAATTGATGAAAGTAAAAGCGTTACCAGGAAGGAAGCATTTGTCCGGATTAAAGAGTTCCTTGATAATTACTCACAGGGTAAACGCGTTTCATTGATATCAGCCGGGAAATTGATTGATATAGTTTTATTATATGAATTCTGGCATAACGAACATCCCGGGCGGAAGTATTTTTCCATGGATTGTTTGCCTGATTATTTAAATCATGCCTCGCATTTTGATTTAAGCACTTTTTTTTATATGGCGGGAGTTGATCCTAACCTTGAACGCGAAAAGTTTTTAGGCAAAGTTAAATTGTCCGGGAGAAGGCATAATTCCTTATATGACGTAAAAATCGTCCGTGAGTGTTTTTTAAAGCTGATAGAAAAGGGGGAAATACCGCGGCCGGAGAATATTACGACAAACAATATTGTATGAGTGTATTGAAGATTTTTTACCGGAAAATCAGGGCTTTTATCAGAAACCAGAAGGAGCGTTATATCCCTTACAGAAAAATAATCTCTGTATGGCTTAAAAATAAAAATCAGCCTTATAAGATGATATCTTTAGACGAAGCTAAAAGATATAAAAAAAGTGACACAATTTTTATCCTTGGCAGCGGGCCTTCCATTAAGGATTTGACCCAAGAGCAGTGGAAGCATATAGATAAGCATGATTCTTTCGGAATAAACTTTTCGCATTTGCTGGATTACGTTCCTACTTATTATTCTCTGGAAGACGGCCACACAAAATGGTTTCGAAGGTTTGTGGAGGAAAAGCTTAGACCTTACCGGAAGAAGTTTTCTTCTTCTGTCTGGTGTATATCTGACAGGCATATTGGCCGTTTCATACACCCCAGGCTTGCTCCGGCATTTTTCCCGGAAAATCCCCTGTGTTATTTTTACAAATTCCCTCCTACTTTAGAATTTAAGGAAGACAGGCCTTTTAGGAAAGAAGATTTTGCAAAGTCGATAATATATAGGGGGTCTTTATCCACGGTATTATATTTAATCGATAAAATCGGTTATAAAAATATAGTGCTGTTAGGTATTGATTTGCATACTCCGGAACACTTTTTCTATAATATGAAAGAAATGGAGGAGTATGTTAAAATGCAAAAGGATATTCATGATAAAGATAAGTTTCAATATATGATACTGAAAAAGAACAAAGTAAAACCTTTTGATGAGTATCTTTGCGCTTTAGATAAATTATACTTTGCCCCCAAAGGGGTTAATCTTTATATGGGGGGGCGGGACAAAGTTATATATCCAAGATTGAAGATTTATAAATGGTAAAAAAGATTTATATCTAAAAATGAAAAAGACATACGATATACTTCTTATTTATGGTTTTTCCAGGCTGCATCCATATTATTTAAATATTATTAAATACTTAGCGAAAGGCAAAAACATCGGGGTTTGTGTTTTGGATACAAACAAATATATTGTAAGTGCCGATTCAAAACGTATTGACAAACTTCAGAATACCGAAAATGCGTTTATGGAATTTTGTAAAGAATTAGGAGCAGATTTAATTTATCCTGACGAAGAAATAAAGGCGGGAAATGAATTAATTGCAAATATATTATTTGTGCCGCAGATAAAGCTTAGCATGGATGGTTTGGAATTAATAAAGAATTCAATAAAATATAACAATATTATCGGAATACAAACATTTGGTTACGGAAAGAATTTGCTGGATGATTTGTTCTCTATGGGGTGCCGTAAGTTTTTCGTTTATGATAGGAACATTTTTACAAAAGTTATACAATCAGAGAAAAGAGAAGATTTGCTGGATAAATTTGAAATTATAGAGATGGGAGCGCCGTATAGAAAATATCCCTTGTGGCCTGAGAATGAGATCGCGGAAATAGATTATTTGATTGCTCTTCCGACATTGGTATTTTTGAAGAATCCTAAAAAGAGATATGATTTGGTTAAGAATATTTACAATTTATTGGGTAAATTGAATCAAGATGATAAAGTTGCGATAAAACTGCACAATGTAAAAGATGGAGGTAATAAATACCTAAAAGAAACGCATTTTAGGTTTGTACCTTTGGGGATATTTTCAGCAAAGTTTTTAGGTAGAAGAGGCTATGACCTTGCTTCAGCTATATTTTACAAGAATATTTTGGATAGAGCTGAAGCGTTGCAAAATATAACGCCGTATTTTAATTTCGGCCTGGAATTGTTCTTACCCTATGTCAAAAAAGGTGTAATTACCGGGATTTCCACTGTACTCTGGCATTGTCTTTATAACAAAATTGCTGTTTATAATTGTGATAATCAACCGTTTGGTGAGGATTTGCCTAATTATCCCGGTTATAAAAATTTTTATATACCTTATTGTGAAGGCCGTATTCCTTTTGATGAGCAATATTACGATAAAATTTCTGATTCCGCAAAGAAAGCCGATTTAATAGAGTTGATAAAAGAAGAATTGTAAAAAGATTATGTTAGATAAAGTTAAAAAAAATTGGATGACCATCAAAAAGTTGTGGGTATTAATACGGATTTTTAAGGCTAATTTTTTCTTATGTTTATTCCTGATTATTCTTAATTCTTTTGCTTTAACCGCTTTTGTGTCTTCATTAATCCCTCTTATCACTAATATCGTTTCCGATGTTCAAAAAAGTAGTTCGCCTGGTTTTATAAAAGCACTTTTTGATTTATATCTGTCTGTGTCCCCTGATAAAAGACAGGTTATTTTTGCTCTGTTCGGGTTATTTTCTTTGGTTGTAAGCAGCATACTTGGTTTTGCCGTCATTTGGAGTACATCCGCGTTTTCCGCTAAAGTTGTAACACATACAAGGAAAATTCTGGTTGAAAATATTCTACGTCTTAAATATTCTTTCATTGCCGGGTTTAAAGAGGGCAAAATCATTCAGTTAGTTATCACTGAAGCCAGAGGTGTATACGCGGTTACCAAACAATTTCTTAATTTAATAATGGTTTTTGTGCGTTCTGGCTTCATTGTTGTTTTGCTCTTTTTCATTTCATATAAGATCACGCTGTTTTTGGCGCTTGTAGGAGTAGGGCTTTTGGCCGTAAATTACCGTTTTGTCCGCCGCATAAAAAATATATCACATAAAGGAGTAAAGCTGCGTTTCAAGTTAATGAATTTCGTGAAGGAGATGATGACTAATTTAAAACAGGTTAAGATAAATGTGCTGGAAGAACGTATGCTTGATGGTTTGTGCAGAGATTCAAAAGGTGTGGAAAACAATATAAGGGATGTTCGTATACGGATTGAATTACTACCTTTGATTACGCAGTTTGTTATTATCATGGCAGCTTTTGCCGTTGTTTTCGCCTCATTTAAATATGATGTTTTCTCTTCGGTTATGTCGCCGCTCGGTGGCTTATTAAGTTACCTTGTTGTTTTGTCTACTTTGCTTCCTTGCATAGGGAAATTTAATATGGCTATTGGAACAATATATTCCAACATGCCTGCCGTCGGACATGTTTTTGAATTTTTTTATAATAAAGATTTTTACCAAGATTTGAATTGTGAACGAATAGAGGATTATGAGGGCGGCCGGAAGAGAAAAACCTTGCTCAATAATGATTTTGTTTTTAAGAATGTAACTTTTAGTTATACTAAAGAGAACAATGATGGTCCGCTTTTAAATAATTTAAGCTTTAAAATCGAAAAAGGAGATAAAGTAGCTATTGTTGGAAGGTCGGGTTCAGGTAAGACTACCATGCTAAATCTAATCTTCAGGCTTTATGATATAGATGATGGTTCGATTTCTTTTGATGGTATAGATATAAATCAGCTTAATATTATTGATCTTCGTAAAAAGATAGGTTATGTTTCCCAGGATATAAAATTGTTTAATACTACGATAAAGGAAAATCTTTTGTATGCTAATCCCGATGCTGATTTTTTTCAAATCCAGGATGCCTGCGTCAAGGCTGACGCTCATGATTTTATAATGAGGTTGCCTGAAAAGTACGATACCCTGGTGGGTGAACGCGGGGAGAAGTTGTCCGGCGGGCAGCGTCAGCGTATAGCGATCGCGCAGGTATTTTTAAAAAATCCTGAGATCATTATATTGGATGAAGCTGTTTCCGCGGTTGACTTTGAGAGTGCTTCCATTATACGTGAAGGAGTTTTTCAGAAATGCGAAGGTAAAACCATAATTATTATTTCACACCAGGTGAATTCTCTTTTGGATGTGGATAAAGTTTTAGTCTTGAGCCAAGGTGAAGTGAAAGAATTTGGATCTAAAAATGAGTTGTTGAGGGATTCGAATAGTTTGTTTTATAAGATGTATCATTCACAGAAAGTTTAAGGCCTTGTTATGACTGATAATATAAGAGGGTTTTTTAAAAAAAATATTTTGTTAAGTACCATTAAACTTTTTTGTAAAAGAATACGTGGTTTCCGTCCTCCGCGCGAATCTGATTTTAAAGAGCTTCCCGTAAAAATTATTAAAAAGAAAATTGTTATTATAACTCCGGTATTAAATTATGATGAGCGGTTTGAATTGCGAAAAAATATCTATATCGCCTTACGGGATAAGCTCCCGCAATATACAGTCAAGGTTAAAGATTTAAATGTCGGATATTATGATAAATGCCTGTGGAGATATGTAGAAGAAATTTATAACGGCAGCTGTGAACGGGGTGATGCTTGTTGGAATAAGTACGCGCAAAATAATAAATGTGTTGATAGGCTTGAAGATAGTGAAAATTTTGATATCCAGCGTAAAAACCGGTTTTTAAATAAAATAAAGAAAAGTCATTTGTCTTTGGATGACGAAATTTTCAAACGAATAAGTTTTGATGAAGATAATTTTATCTATATCCGAAGTAAGGATAGATATCATAAACCTTACAAAGTTGAATTTCTTCTTAAAGCAGTACGGAAAAACGGCTGGAATGCTCTGGAATCTCAATGTAACCCTATGATTATAGGATATTCTAAGGCAACCGGGATACACCAGGTAATTTCCGGGCGGCACAGGCTGGCTGTTTTGAAATGCTTGATTAATAGAGGGATACTCAATAAGAATTTGAAGATACGCTGTCATTATATAGAGTATCATTTTGACACATTAAGCTACACCCGGCCTTATTTTGAACAATGCAAAGCATGTCATTGGAATGAGGAGATAGTATTAAACGGAAATACCCATCAGGATTTTTCCGTAAAAGCCGGAAGGATTGATGTTTTAAGTAAGGAAACCATAGATAAGTGGTCATTAATCAATAAAGCTCCCGACAACATTTTTCGCGGAAAAACTATAATTGATATTGGTGCTTATAGGGGCCTTTACTGCCTTAAAGTTTTGGAAAAAGGAGCAGTTAAAGCCACGGTTTTTGAGCCGTCTGAACAGCTATTCGCAGATGCTCTTAAGCTGAAGAAACATATCGGTGAAGAACGTTTGTATTTATATCAAGGTGATTTTTATAATTCTTGTGATCGACAGCATCTTATCGAGAATAAACACGATACAGCTCTTTTTTTAGGAATAATACATCATTTACTGCGGATTGGTATACAAAAAAGGTTATTGTATACCTTTGAGGAATTAATGAGTAAAATAGCAGAGTTTGTGAATTGCGCAGTGATAATAGAGTTCGCGATGCCTAAAGAAGATTCTTTGAATTTGCCTGAGCTCAGAGAGCATCGAAAGGCTTTCTCTCGATCTTCATTCGAGGAAGCATTATCTAAACGTTTCTCTAAGTATAAAAGACTGGGTAGATGTAAGTACAGAAGAGATAGATTTATGTATTATGCCTTGAAGTAGGGGGGATTATGAGGTCTGTGGAGAATATTTGTGTGTCGGATAGAGTAACAATTAAGAAGGCGGTTGAATTTATAGATAAAGGTAAATTGGGGATTGTTCTGGTGATAGATAAACAAGGGCGTTTGTCCGGGATAATTACAGATGTTGATGTCCGGAAAGGTATTCTTAAAGGAGTGTCATTCAGTTCGCCGGTAAAAAATATTATGAATAAGAAATCAATTACTGTGCTTGAGGGTACGGGAAGGGAAGACATCCTTTCGATGATGAAGCAGCATAATATACGTCAGATACCGGTTTTGAATGAGAAGGGACAGGTAGAAGGAATTGAAATAATCAATGATTATTTCAAGCAGGAAACGTATCCTAACGATGTGGTAATTATGGCAGGAGGATTAGGCAAACGTTTGCATCCTTTAACTAAAAATATCCCCAAATCAATGCTTACCATAGGAGATAAACCTCTTCTTGAGAATATGTTAGAGACTTTCAAGGCGCAGGGGTTTATCAATTTTATAATAACAATCAGTTATAAAAAAGAAACGATAAAAAAGTATTTCGGCAATGGTAAAAAATGGGGAGTAAATATACGTTATTTAGTTGAAAACAAGCCTTTAGGAACAGCAGGCGCGCTTTCCCTGTTTGATAAGAGAACGATGAAACATCCGTTCCTTGTGGTTAATTCGGACCTCTTAACAGCAGTTAATTTTTCTCACATGTTAGATTATCATAATAATCATAAAGATATGGTTACGGTGGGAATAAAGGATTATATAGTGGATATCCCGTATGGAATAATAAAGTTAAAAGGCAGTTCTTTAGAGCATTTTGAGGAGAAACCCTCGTATCAGGTTTATATTAACGCGGGGGTATATGTGTTTAATCCCGAAGTTCTGAAATATGTTAAAAGGAATGAGCCGCTGCTGATGACGGATTTCATAGAGACCGTGAAAAATAAAGGAGGAAATGTGGGATGTTTTCCGATACATGAGTATTGGATGGATATAGGGCATATTGATAATTATAAAAAGGCTAAAAAAGATTTCAGGAAGGTGTTTAAATGAGTAAGATGTTGAAAGGGAAAAGGAATCTTAGTTATACATTTGAATAGTAAAGTTGAGAAGTATATCGACATTCTTGGGAATATAATTGTTAATAAAAAGGAGAAGTGATGATTGATCACAATAAATTAAATTCATTCTGGGAAAAAAATGTTCCAGAAAAATTTAAACATTTTTTGGGCTCTGAATGGGTTCCCAAAGCTAAACCTTATGAGAAAGATTTAAAAGATAAGTTGTTACGAAATATTAATTTTGCTGATGTTTGTATCGCTCTTGACTGGGGCTGTGGGGGTGGATTAGGTGCTAAGTTGCTTGCAGAGCATAGTGAGGTTATTATCTTGGATATTGCGAAAGATAGTTTAGATGAATGCAAGCAATTTTTAGAAAGAAATGGAAAAAGCATAAGAAAAAAAATTTTATTAAAAAATTTAGATAGTTTTAAATTAGATGAAAAAATTGATCTCATCTTTTGTGCTTCGGTTATTCAGCATTTTCCTTCTTTTGAATACTGGCAGAAGATTGTTAGGCTATGGAATAAAATTAATCCAAAATGGTTGGCTATACAGATAAGGCATGGAGAGGTTAATCAATCGAATGAGTCAAGCTACTTTGAAAGTGAAAGGAATTATATATTAGGATTAATTTTAACGACTGACGAAGTAATTAATAGTTTTAAGGACTATGAATTAGTATGTAATGAGTTGGTTGACGATAATTACAGTATGTACGAGTATTTTGTTTTTAAGAAAAAAGATTGTTAAAAATGCGCAAAAAGACCTCAAAAGATATCTCCATTTTTTTAAATGTTCGAAAAGATAGTTCTCGATGTGAGAATAAAATGCTTCGCCCCTTTGCGAATAGCACATTAATAGATATCTGTTTAGAAAAGGTTAGCCGATTGGATTGGCATGCTATTTACTTTGGAGTTTATGAGGATATATTTATTGAAAAAGCAAAGAAATATAAAAATCTTAAAATTTATAAAAGGTCTTATGATTCTGTTCATGAGGATATAGATGCAAAAAAAGTGTTTGAAATATTGAACTATATCCCTACTACATGGGTTTTGTGGATAAATCCATGTCACCCTTTTTTAAGAGTGGAAACGATAGAAAAAGCCATTGATTATTTCTTGACCACACCTTATGTTTCCATGACGTCTGTTAAAAAAGCGAGTAACTGGTTTTATGGTATTGATGGTAAACCGATAAATAATATTGATGTAATAATTGATACAAAGAGGAGTGATTTTATATATGAAGTTGCTCATGCTTTTCACATTTACAGAAGAGATATTATGTTGCGGCATGGAAAACCGTGGTTTAATAATAAAAACAATCCTCATTTATTTGAAATTCCCAACATAGAGGCGTTGGATATAGATACAGAAGAAGAATTTATTATGGTTGAATGTTTGTATGATAAATTAATGAAAAAGGAGCAAGAGGTATGATGGGTTTTTCTTTAAATAATAGAGAAATAGGGCCGGATAATCCACCTTATATTATTGCAGAAGTTGGCATTAACCATGAAGGAAATTTTCAAAAAGCGATACAAATTGTCGATGCAGCTGTAGAATCGAAAGCCGATTGTATTAAATTTCAGTGTCATATCGCGGGAAAAGAAATGATCCCCACAGATATGAAGCCGGGAAAGATTTCAGAAGAATCGCTTTGGGATATTATTAAACGCTGTGAATTAACAGAAGAAGAGGAAATACAAATTAAGAAATATTGTGAAGAGAAAGGGATTATATATTTGTCTACTCCTTTCTCAAGAGAGGCAGCTGATAGGCTTGAAAGAATGGGAGTGCTTGCTTTTAAGATAGGGTCAGGGGAATGCAATAACCTTCCATTAATAGAACATATCGCCCGGAAAGGAAAACCAATGATTTTATCAACAGGGATGAATGATATGGAATCAATCCGAAAATCGGTAGAAATTATACAGAAATACGGCGTGCCTTTAATGCTTATGCATTGTGTTTCTATGTACCCGGCTCCTTATGATAAAGTGCATTTGCCTTCAATCGTACAGTTACGGGAAAAGTTCGATTTACCGGTGGGGTTAAGTGATCATTCTTTAGGAATATATACCTGCTTAGGGGCAGTAGCATTCGGGGCAGTAATGTTGGAGAAGCATTTCACTATTAGTCGCAAATGGCCTGGACCCGATAATCCTATTTCTATAGAACCAGAGGAGCTCAAGGAATTAGTAAGGGGTTCAAAAGCTATCTGGCAGGCCTTAAAAGGGAAAAAGGAAATTCAGCCAGAAGAACAACCAGTTATAGATTTTGCTTACGCTTCTATTGTTACAATAAATCCTATAAGAAAAGGAGAGATATTGGGTGTAGAAAATATATGGGTAAAAAGACCGGGAACCGGAGATTACTTGGCTAAGGATTTTAATGCCTTGTTGGGGAAACGGGTAAAGAGGGATTTGCCGCCAGACATTCAGTTACAAAAAGAAGATGTTGAATGATATTTCAGTAAGATGTACTAAGGTTTTGGGCTGACGTTGTTCTCGGAATATGAGTTTAGTAAATAACTATTGAGTGTTTTTATGATTGGATAGGGACATGGTAAGATACTATAGGCGTGAGAAACGAAAAACAGCAATTTTTACTGGCAACAGGGCTGAATATGGGTTACTGTACCCTATTATTAAAGCAATATCAAATCATCCAAAATTAGATTATTTTCTTTTAGTTTCAGGTGCCCATCTAGATGAGAAATTTGGATATACAAAAGAGGAAATAGAAAAGGATGGATTTAAGGTGTATAAAGAAGTAAAAGTTGAAGCAAAGACTGATACCTTATGTTCTACTACACAGACTATAGGACATACAATTATAAATGTAAGTAAAATCCTCGATAAATTGAAGCCTGATTTTTTAGTAGTATATGGCGATAGGTTTGAAGTATTAGGCGCTGTTATAGCTGGTAGTCAGATGAGTATACCAATTGCTCATATTGAGGGAGGCGATGTGACGAGGGGCGGCGCTCTTGACGATTATGTTCGTCATGCTATTACTAAGCTTTCGCATTTACATTTCACTACCAATAAAGAAGCCGCTTCGCGCATAGCAAAACTTGGAGAAGAAAAATGGAGGATTTTTAATGTGGGTTTTCCGGTAATTGATCTTATTAAAGAAGGTAAGTTTGCCGACTCGCAAGAAATAGAGAATCGTTTTGGGATACATAGCGAAAAACCTCTTATAGTATTCACACAACATTCGGTAACGACAGAGTTGTCGGAAGTGGAGAGTCAGATGAAGCCTGCCCTGGAGGCGTTAGAGTATTTTGCTGAAAAAGATACACAGGTGATTCTTACCTATCCAAATAATGATGCCGGCGGCAGAAGAATAATCCATGAATTAAAAAAAATGCAAAAGAAAAAAATACCGAATATGTTTTTTTGTCCTCATGCGGGGCGGTATTATTATCATGGCTTGCTTAATATCTGTGGTAAAACAGGAAAAGGCGTATGTGTGGGGAATTCTTCCAGCGGGATAAAAGAAACGCCTGCTTTTGGATGCCCGTTTGTTAACATAGGGACAAGGCAAAAAGGCAGGCTACGGTCAACAAACGTAATAGACGCCCATTATAATAAAAAACACATAATAGTGGCAGTAAACAAAGCTTTATTTGATAAAAGATTTAGAGCAAGATGCAAACAGTGTAAAAATCCTTACGGCGAAGGTGAGTCAGGTAAAAAGATAGCAAATATTTTAGCCACTATAAAAATTGATAAAGATTTGATTCAAAAAAAGATAACTTACTGATTTAGTCGAGGTAAAAATGAATGTAATATATTGGGAAATTAACGAGCATTCTAACAATTTAAAAGGAATGGAAAATAGTAATCTTGAACTATCGATAGATTATGCCTTAAGATTTGTGAAAACATACGAGTCAATTATTAGCAAAATTCAGTTTTCTGAAGAGTGTCAAATTAAAGGGGAAGGAATAGAATTAGGAGCAGGATTTGGCGTAATGAGTAGTGTATTATCTAAGTTGGAAAATGTAGGGAAAATCACTTGTATAGAATACTCTAAAAATTTATTAGAAAATATCATGCCACTAATATTTCAAAGATTAGAAGCCAATATAGAAAAGATAGAAAGAATAAGAGGCTCTTTTAATCACCTAGAATTTAATAATAATACTTTTGATTTTGCTATAGAAACTTTGGCGTTTCATCACGCGGATGCCCCATATAAACCTATAAGTGAAGCATATCGAGTTTTGCGCAGAGGGGGGGTATTAATTATGATTGAAAGAGCTGTTTCAAATCGTACAACCGATGATACGATAGAAACTTCATTAAATACGCATTTAGGGAAGAGGCATCTCCTAAGGTATAATTTCCCGGTAGATATGAAAATAACGAGAGCCGAATGGGGTGAGCATGATTTAAGATTTATCGATTGGATGTATATATTGAATAAAGTGGGATTTGAGGTAAAGCTTTTTAAGTCTTTTTATCTAAAAAAACGTATTCTAAATAAACTTTTCAAATCTTTTTATAAGCTTTCTGGGATAGGAGATTTAATTTTTAAAAAACAACTAACATATTTTCCTCTATATGATTATTATTCAGTCAGCCGAAGAGCGGGAAATGCTATTTTTATATGTAAAAAGCTTTGATTAAAGAGGATATCAACATCTTAATAAAACTAATATTGAATTATGGGCATAATGAATGGTGATGAATTTAACGAACTCTATAATGGTGTTTATATTCAACCCCAGTTTATGTGTGGGGAATTCTTCCAGCGGGATAAAAGAAACGCCTGCTTTTGGATGCCCGTTTGTTAACATAGGGACAAGACAAAGAGACCGTTTGCGTTCTGATAATGTGATTGATGCCAGATACAATAAACAGCAGATAATAAAAGCAATCGATAAATGCCTTTATGATGATGGTTTCCGTCTTCAATGCCGGAAATGTAAGAACCCCTATGGTAAAGGGAATGCCGGCAGGAAAGTGGCGGATATCCTGGCAGGTATAAAAATAGATAAACAGCTTATCCAAAAAAAAATAACTTATTAATTTAAAAATTGCATTTCTATAAGAGATAAGAGGGTTTGATATTTGAAGTTATTTGGCGATTTGTATAACGAAAATTATGTTCAGGCCCAGTTAAATAAATTTCACAACCGTAAATTAAATCATTGGGCGCCGCGTATAGCAAAAGTGTTTGATTTGGTCTCTCAGCTTGATCTCCGCGGGAGCGGGGAACAAGTGTTGGATTTAGGGACATCTATAGGCACTTACGCCTATGAGTTCGCGGTTCGGGGATATAATGTGACCGGAATAGATTTAGATGAGAAGTCTATTTCTATAGCAAGAAAAATAGCCGAGGGTGACGGTAAAAATATAAATTATATAGTAGGAGATGTGTCAGACAGAAGTAACTTCAAAGATAATGAATTTGATTTAATTTATGCCGGAGATATTATCGAACATTTAGAAAATGATTTGTTATTGAAAACAATGAGTAATTGCTTTTCTTGGCTTAAGCCCGGTGGTTTTTTTGTCTTTCATACTGTCCCCACTAAATATGATCTTATTTTTCATAAGAGTTTTTTATGGATTTGTTTGGTCCCTTTTTGTTTATTACCTGACAGGCTATTTAAGAAATTTACCGGAATCCTTTATCGGGTTTTAAACCTCGGTTTAAAAATATTTACCGGTAAATCATGGCAGGATAGAGAAAAGCAATCTGTTCACTGCAACCTTCAAACTAAAGAGAGTTTATTCGATATATTAATTAGAGAAGGATTCAAGGTGAAGTCTATAGAACTTGCTATTATCGAAGAAAGATTCCGCCAGGAATTTAAGATGTTTTTGTTTGGAAGAAGAGAGTATTTCCAGAAGGATATTTTTGGTGTTGCAGTAAGAGAGGATGAACCGGAAAAATGCATTTGAAAAAC
>JAGLUN010000040.1 GCA_023134705.1 Candidatus Omnitrophota bacterium
TCTTGAATGCATTTTTCCGGTTAGTTCAACAAGGAAACCTATGACTGTACTCAGAATTCCTCTTGAAGAGACTTAAGTAAACCCCGTTAGAGAACTACGTTCTCTAACGGTCTGCGCTAACAGTGGCTTTTTCTCCGAAGGCGAATCCGCCTCTGGCGGAAAACCACCGTTAGCTTCAAGCGGTAATGACCGCCGATTAAAATCGGCGGCTTTCTCTAACGGGGTAAAATCTAAAGACAAGTAAAGTTTCTCGAAGCAGAAAAATTTTTGAAAGAATTTTTTGGGATATTACGTCTATTATGGTTGAAAGAGGTTAAACCGAAGTCTAGACTTAGGGAACAAAATGATTCTATGACAAATGGAGGTAAAGGGAATTTTAACAGTCTGATTGAAATCCTTGGCATCTGAGATGTCAGGGATTTCAATTCGCACCTGTCACTTACACTCGCTAAGTGATGTACTTATTTAAGGAGGTGATTTAAAATGGCTTTGGATTTCAAAGTTGTAAGGCTCTACAAATTTGACGGGACCGGAGCAACAAAGGCAATATGTGATATTTCCATCGCTGACGAATTCTTAGTAAAAGGATTCCGCATAGTTGAAGGTAAAAACGGACTATTCGTTAGTGTGCCTAGCGAACCGGGTAAAGATGGCAAATGGTATGATAACGCTTTTCCTTTAACAGCTCAAACACGAGAATCTCTTAATGAAACGGTTCTATCTGCTTATGAAGAAAAATCAGTAAAATAGGTTGAAATTCTTAGATTAGAAAGTTAGAAATTAAATTTAGCCGGATTCTCAAATTATTATAAACCGGAGGAAACACAGTAGAACGTTTTCTCCGGTTTATGCAAAATTAAAATGAAAAAACTTGGGAGAAATAGTTAGAGTAAAACGATATGATTCTATATCCTATATAAGCAGCAACTATTATAAAAGTAATAACAGGCATTATTATTAGTAAAAGATTGATTATTGCATTGTTGTCTCGTTCGCAATATAACGCCATCTTCTCCAGCATCTTACTTATGCTTCCACTTTTCTCTCCAATAGCGATCATACCAAGCATTTTCTTGGAAAATACCTGAGTCGTCGTAAAAGCACTAATTAACTCACCCCCTTGCTTAATAACCGGCAACCCCTTAAGCAAAGATTCCCTTATTATACTATTATTACAAAGTGAAACCGCAAGACCCCAGCTCTGAATTATATCTACTCCTGAATCATATAAACATTTAAAAGTTCGGATAAATCTTATTAAGCTAAGACGTTTTACCAAATTTCCAAACACCGGTAGATACAATATAAAACCGTCATATCCCTTTTTAAATTTAGAAAACAATAATCGTTTAAACACATATATCATGAAAAAGAAAAAATATAGAGGAACTAACACCTTTAACACTTCAAAACCATACCCAATTAAACCTCTTGTTAATACTGCAGCTATCGGCAATAGAAAAATAGCTAGGTGTAGAAGCAGAACCGGATAAGCTAAACCTAGGATTAATTTCTTCTGGATAGCATACTCTTTTTCCAGATGGCTGACTATACTCTCCAAACCTTCTTTAAGCTTTCCACCTGTTTCAGTATATTTCACAATATTAACTTGCCATTCAGGGAATAATTTAGGAAACTTAGCTAAAGCTTCACTTAAAGTGCTTCCGCTTAATAAACATCGCTTCATCGCTGCGGCAACAATTTTCATTTTATGATCCCCAATGTGATTAGACAAAATATCCAGGGATTCAATAATATTTAGATTTGAACTCAACATGGTTGCCAATTCGCGATAAAAAATGATTAGTGACCTCAGGCTAAAAATAAACATAATAAGTTAACTCCGTCCCCTACTTTTGTTAAAAAATTTCTTTTAGCATAAATTCCACATCAACGGCATTTATCTGTTTAGGATTCGCGGCAGTAGAACCGGATTTAAGGGTTGTCTGGACAATCTTTGTTTTGTCTCTCAACTCCCTTTCTTTAAAAGGAGAGGCTATCTTAAAAGCCGCCAGCAACATTTCTATCCTCTCCAAAAAATCCATGCCTACGGCATTACTCATAATCTCATATTTTTTTCCCATAGCCGCTTTATTAATCTTTATAGAAGGAACAAAACAAACCGAACAAATAAGGCCGTGGGCTAAATCATACAAAGAACCTAAAGAATGCGCGATACCATGAATCACGCCTAATCTTGAACAAGAAAAGGCTATCCCGGCAAAATAGCTTCCTAACAAAAGCGAAGATAAACTTTCCTCTGTCTTTGATTCACAGGCAGGCAAAATATTTTGATTTATAAGCTTTATGGCTTTCAAAGCAAAAGTTTCGCTAAACCAGGTAGCGTTTTTGGAAATAAATGATTCGTAGCCTTGAACAAAAGCATCCATGGCCGCGTAGCTCATTGCTAAAAAAGGCAGACTTTTTAAAAGCTGACCGTCAAGGATAACTTTCCGGGCTAAAAAGCTCTTATTCCTCAGAGAAAGTTTAACTCCTTTTTGTTTATTAATGATTACCGAATTTATCGTGGCCTCTGAACCGCTTCCCGCGGTTGTAGGTACAGCAATAAAAGGGATCCCTTTTTCTTTTAGTTCTCCGCCTTCCTGATAAAATGCCGGTCTTTCTTTAGCGTTAAATAACCCAGCCGCGGCTTTGGCTAAATCCAAAACACTGCCTCCGCCTATCCCTATAATCCATTCAGCTTTTACTATTTTTGCTGTTTCGATAACCCGGATTATCTCATCAAGTGTGGGTTCACCGCTGACACGGCAAAAAGTCTTCACTTTTGCTGCAGCCGGGAACTGATTTAAAATCTCTTCTTTCTTTTTATTTTTCTCTAAGGAACGCCCATGGATAATTAGTCCCCGCGAACCGAATTCCAAACACTCCCGGGAAATCTCCGAAGCTGCCCCTTTCCTGAATATAGTCTTCTGCGGAAACAATACCTCTTGAGGAAAATCCATAAGTCTTTAGGAATTATACTGCATAATAATCGCGGTAATCACCAAATCCTCCGCTCCGGCATTTTTTATGGAATGCGAATCTCCTTTTCCGGTTAATATAGCATCACCGGATTCCACTTCCGATTCTTTGCCGGCATCAACTAAAATTCCTTTCCCCTGTTGAATAATAAATATTTCATCCTCGTTATTATGTTCATGTAAACCAATACCGGCTCCGGGAGCAAGAACAAGTTTCGCGCAAAGCCGGCAGGCAGCGTTAATTGCATCCTTCTTAAAATAATGCCTGATTGTTACCTCACCCGAGCCTCCCCGCATATTCTTCCTGACTTCCGTAGTCTGCTCAGCTTTTCTCTTAATCATCTTAATCTCCTCCCACCTCCTCGGATATTGTCAAAATTATTTAAGTTTTAATAACCAATAATCAAGTTATACCCTTACGGGCACAGGCAAGATACAAACAATATTCTCCGCCACCTTGCTTTCTGCGATGTTCTTTCGCACATCTTTCTCCCCAAACAAACTACTAACTACTAACTACAATCTCCCTTTATCCTTTAGCTACTTCGTAGCTTATATATATATGTCGATTCTAAATAACCCGGTCATTCCCGCCGTCAATGGGAACTTGAGCACCGGTAGTTTTAGAAAAAACCGGTCCGGCCATAGCGCAGGCTAAAGCCGCGACATCTTTGGAAGTAATCGCTACCTTTAACAAATTCTTAGTTTTATAATCCTCTTCAGTCATCCCGTAATGCTTAGCCCGTTTAGCTAACACCTCCGGCGTCCACAGCCCGGTATCAAAAACAGCATCAGGATGGATAATATTAACCCGTATTCCGGAAGAAGCCAGTTCCAAAGCAGCTATACGGGCTAATTGGGTAAGCCCGGCTTTAGCAACAGAATAAGCTGACGCTCCCGGCCCGGGAGCCAATACATTTTTAGAGGCAATTATAACTACTGCAGGTTCTATCCCCAAGCTAAGATAAGGAATACAAATCTGTAACAATGCTTGATGGCTCGACAGATTAAGAGCGAGACTCCGGTTCCAGACATCAGCATTCATTTCAACAATATTTTTACTGGAAGGAAACATCCCGGCGTTGCTGACTAAGATGTCCAAACCGCCGAAACAACGAATAGTCTTTTCAACTGATTTCCTAACCTCTTCCCGATTAGTAACGTCGCAAGTTAATCCTAAAACCTCCTTCTGACTAAATAAAGCGGTTATTTCAGGATTAATATCCAGAGCCGCGACAACTGCGCCCTGAGCCTGTAAAACTTTCACGCAAGCGCGTCCGATTCCACTGGCAGCGCCGGTAACCAGTGCAACCTTTCCCTGAAAAACCGGAGAACTTCCTTTCTTGAGAAGCTTAACCTGCTCCAGTTCCCAGTATTCCACATTAAAAATGTCTTTTTCCGGTAAGGCTTTCCATCCTCCCAAGACTTCCCCACACTGAATAGCCTGAATAGTATGGGCTGTAATATCGGATATAATCTCTGCTTCTTTTAAACCCCTGCTAAAAGCTACTGTTCCATACCCCGGCCAAACCGCCCAGCAAGGCGCGGGATTTAAACAAGTAAGCTGCCCATCAGTATGACGCTCAAAATACTTCTTATATGATTGAGAATATTGGGTAATATCTTTTTCTAAATCTTTCCCCATAATTACAGGTATAGGTTTGGTACGAATCACATGGTCGGGAGTTAAAGGACCCCGGGTAGCAATAGAAGTAACATTGGCTAAATTGGAAAAGCTTACCTGTTTAAGCCCGGCATCTAACTTAGCAATCAAAGCAGCTCCTTTAATCCGGGAAACAGCCTGACGCATACGAGCCAAATCAAGAAGGTTTTCCCTTGCTGCTGCCCGAACCGGAACAACTACTGCCTTCTGTTTCTTAAGATAATCTTCCGCCTCAGAAACAATATCAATCATTCGCTCATAACTCTTTTTCGGGTCATTGTTAAAAGTAAAAACTCCGTGATTCAATAAAATCATCGCTTCAAACCGGCCCCAATCTATATCCCGGGTTAATTCATAAACTTTTTTAGCAAGAACGAATCCCGGCATGACATAAGGAATAATAAGCACACGGGAACCGTAAATCTGCCGGATTTTTTCTTCTCCTTTTTCAGTGTTAGTAATTGTAACGACCGCATCAGCGTGAGTGTGATCAACATATTTAAAAGGGATAATCGCGTGTAAAATGGCTTCAACCGAAGGATTAGGCGCCGCAGGATTAATCATTGCTGCTCTTTGATTTTTAACCATCTCCGTATCGCTTAATTGCTCTAATTCCGCCATTCGTTTTAACACATCTAATTTTACCGGAGCGAATCCGGCAGCTTCAATGGTTGCCAGATTCCAACCGCTGCCTTTAACATACAACAACTCTTCACTTTCTCCGAATAAATTAGTCTCCTTAACCTTAACTGAGGTATTACCTCCGCCATGCAAAACCAGATCCGGCTCCTGCCCTAAAAGTTGAGAAGTGTATACACGTAGCTGCATAACATTATGTTTATACTTTCCTGTTTTGTTGTCATCCCATAAACTTTTCATAAATTACCTCCGCAACAACCAGTTATAAAGTTTTCACATATTAGAAACAACGTTCCCCGGATTCCTTCCTGCAGGGTTTCTTTTCGCACCGATAACAAATTTCATTTACCAGGAACCCGTCATTAAAATATTCGGTGATATTCTTTAAAATTGTATCCGCGATATTAGATAAAGCCTCACGGGTAAAAAATCCCTGGTGAGAAGTAATAAGAACATTAGGAAAAGTCAAAAGGCGGGCCAGAATATCATCACTAATCATTGAGTCGGAAAAGTCCTCAAAAAAATATTCACTCTCTTCTTCATACACATCAAGACCGGCCGCTCCGATCTTTCTGCTCTTTAATCCCTTAATTAAGGCTTCTGTTTTTATCAATTTCCCTCTGCCGGTATTAATAATCATAACCCCGTTCTTCATTGGAGCGATACTTGTTTCATTAATCATATAATGAGTTTCTGAGGTAAGCGGACAGTGTAAAGAAATAATATCCGATTCTTTGTATAACTCCAAAAGAGGAACATAACGAATACCTTTGTCTTTGGCATAATTTTGGTCCGGATACTTATCATAAGCAAGAACATTCATACCCATTCCTTTTAGAATAAGAACCAGGCATTTACCGATTTTTCCCGTCCCGATAACCCCGGCAGTTTTATTATGCATATCAAACCCTATTAAACCGTTAATAGAAAAATTTCCGTCACGTGTCCGGTAGTAAGCTTTATGTGTTTTCCTGTTTAAACTCAGCATCAGAGCGAGGGCATGCTCAGCAACAGCGTAGGGCGAATACCCGGGCACACGCACCACATGAATATTTCCATAAGCAGCATTTAAATCAACATTATTATATCCGGCACAACGCAAGGCAATTAATTGTACCTTGTTCTGTTTTAAAATAGCGATAACTTGTTTGTCAATGACGTCATTAACAAAAGCACAGACAATGTCATATCCAAGAGAAAACTCTGCGGTATCAGGCTTAAGATGGCTCTTAACATATTTTATTTCAAATCCGCAGCTTTTATTAGCCTGATTAAAAAAATCCCGGTCATAGGGTTTGGCGTCAAAAAATAATATTTTACGCTTATCACCCATCTATACCCTCCTTCTTTTTTAAATTACTCGGGGTCAAATCCACAACTTCTTCTACTTCCATCTTAATAAGGTACTCCGGCTGAGGGAAAAGTGCTTCCGGATGATGCGAATCCTTCTTCTCCCCTTTAATATTTTTAATCACCCGGTTAGATGCTCTTCTGGTAACTTTTTCTTCCCACCTTTCAATAATATGTTTTTTTATCTTCTCTCTCTCTATAATTTCTGCTCTGCCTTTTAAGCTATATCCTGTAAACTGATGCTCATCTACGGCTGTAACACTTATGGTAGAATTTCTTTTAAGATTGTTAAAAGTATTCGCCCGGTAAACATCTATGAGATAAATCATTCCTTTTTTCTCTATTGCCGCAATCCCCTTTGCCGAACAATGAATCCTCCCTTGCGAATCCAAAGTAGAAACAATAACAAATCCCTGTTTTTCAAGCAAATAGATTGTACTTTCCGGTAACTCTTTCATCAGAACTTTTTTCATTACAAAAACACCTCTCCGATTTTTTTCTTTTAATAATTTTCACACAATAGCTCATAATAACTCTGCGGATGCGCGCAAGCCGGGCACTCTTTGGGTGCCTCTTCTCCTTCATGAACATATCCGCAATTACGGCATTTCCATTTAACCACAGTGTCTTTTTTAAATACCTTACCTTCTTTTATATTCTTAAGCAATTTCCGGTAGCGGATCTCATGTTCTTCCTCAACTTCGGCAATCTCTTTAAATAAATCCGCTATTTCATCAAAACCTTCCCGGCGTGCTGTTTCTTCTGCTTCCTTATAAAGCTTCGTCCACTCAAGATGTTCTCCATCTGCTGCGGCTTCTAAATTAGCTGCCGTATCTTTGATAACCCCGGCAGGATAACCCGCTGTAATCTCAAGCTCCCCGCCTTCTAAAAACTTAAAAAATCTTTTAGCGTGCTCCTTTTCATTATCAGCAGTCTCTAAAAATATAGCCGTTATCTGTTCATATCCCGCTTTTTTTGCCACTGAAGCAAAGTAAGTGTAACGGTTTCTTGCCTGCGACTCACCGGCAAACGAGGCTAAAAGATTTTTCTCTGTTTTTGTTCCCTTTAAACTAGCCATTTAAAACCTCCTTAGTTTTGAATTTATTTATTTTTCCAGAGCCCATGTATTGTGCAAAATTCTCTGACTTCTATCAAATCCGATTTAGGTATACAAAAATTTGCTTCAGGAACTTGCCCGGGTTTCAATTCCACTCTATGAACTTTTTCTTTAGTCAAAACTTCAATGAACTTTATATAATGTTTTTCTTCCATAGGATGCTTAACAGTTCCGACTTTCACCTTAATGCCATCATCAACTTCTTCTACTACCGGGACATGTTTTTCTTCTCCTGCGTCTTCGGTTTTTGCCTTAAGCTTCTCCATCGGCTGATTACAACATACAAGCGCCGGCGCGCCTTCATGTGTTATTTCTACAACATTCCCGCAAATATTGCAACGGTAAAGTTCTCTTAATTTAGTCATCTCCCCCCCCTCTTTTATTACTTCTTAAATCATTCTTTATCAGTTAACATTATATGATCTGACTCTATCTGCATCAATGCTTTAAAAAACTCCTTAATCCCCTCTTCGGATGTTTGATTATATGCCTACCCATAAAATTTGACGGTGTTCCTTTACAAACCTCTCCTCAGAGCTAAATATTTATTTACCCCGTTAGAGAAAGCCACCGATTTTAATCAGTGGTCATTGCCGGTTAAAGCTGCCGGTGGTATTCCGCCAGGCGGATTCGCCTTCGGAGAAAAAGCCACCGTCAGCGCAAGCCCTTAGAGAACGAAGTTCTCTAACGGGGTTTACCCACCACTATTGCTTCCACATCTTCTTTCACACCTCCAATCGGCTTAATATCAAACTTTTCAACCAAAACTTTAAGAACATTGGGCGATAAAAATGCCGGTAAGGTCGGGCCTAACCTAATACCTTTTATCCCCAGGAAAAGAAGCGCGAGAAGAACAGTAACAGCTTTCTGTTCGTACCAGCCAATATCAAAAGAAATCGGCAATTTGTTAATATCATCAAGTTTAAACACCTCTTTCAATTTAAGCGCGATTACTGCCAGGGAATATGAATCATTACACTGCCCCGCGTCTAAAACTCTGGGAATTCCGGCAATGTCCCCAAGATTCAACTTATTATAGCGATACTTCGCACAACCAGCCGTTAGAATGATTGTATCTTTGGGCAAAGTTTCCGCGATCTCTGTAAAGTACGCTCTTGCGGGCTGCCGGCCATCACATCCGGCCATTACAATAAATTTTTTAATCGCGCCGGACTTTACAGCCTCAACCACTTTATCAGCTAAAGCTAACAGCTGATTATGCGCAAACCCTCCGACAATTTCCCCTTTTTCAATCTCTTTCGGCGGCTGACAAGTCTTGGCTAACTCAACTATTTCAGAAAAATCTTTCTCTCCTCCAGCCGGTCGATCGGGTATATGTTTAACACCGGGGAAGGCAACCATACCGGTAGTAAAAATTCTGTCTCTGTAAGAATCTTTTACTGGGATAATACAATTTGTAGTCATCAAAATCGGCCCGTTAAAAGATTCGAATTCCTGATTCTGTTTCCACCAGGCATTACCATAATTGCCCACAAGATGTTCATATTTTTTAAATCCGGGGTAATAATTCGCCGGCAGCATTTCCCCGTGAGTATAGACATCGACTCCTGTCCCTTCAGTCTGCCTAAGAAGCTCTTCCATATCTTTTAAATCATGGCCTGAGATAAGAATCCCGGGATTATTGCCCACACCAATATTAACTTTTGTTATTTCGGGATCACCATAAGCTGAAGTGTTTGCCTCATCCAAAAGAGCCATTGTCGTAACAGCAACTTCACCGGTTTTCATAACTAAGGCAATCATATCCTCAACAGACAAATCTTTGGTTGTTGAAGCTAATGCTTCCACAATAAAATCATAAATCTCCTGTTTTTCTTTCCCTAAAACTGCCGCGTGATCCGCGTACGCACCTATCCCCTTAATTCCGTATATCAATAATTCTCTTAATGAACGAACATCTTCGTTTTCAGTTGAAAGAACTCCGACGGTTTTAGCTTTTTCTAAAAACTCATTTTCATTATCTGAATACCAAACAGCTGAATCATGTAAATCCGCGGGTATATCCACCTTATCTAATTTTGCCCGTATATCCTGCCGCAGATTTAATCCCTCCTTAATCAAAGCGGTTATTCTTTTAGCATCAAAATTTACGTTGGTAATAGTGCTGAACAAAGCCCGGGAAATAAACACTCCCCATCGCTCATCGGAAATATTTTTCTCCTTAGCAATTTCCGCGTATACTGAAATGCCCCTTAAAACAAAAACCAACAAATCCTGCAAGTTAGCTGTTTCTTCATTCTTGCCGCAAGCGCCTCTTACTGTACATCCTTGATTTTTTATTGTTTCCTGGCATTGGTAACAAAACATGCTCATAAATACCTCCTCTCTCTACAACACTTTTACTTCCTTGCCCATAAATCCCTTTTCATCGATTGATGTTACTTTTATTTTTAGCATTAAGCTCCTTATTTTTTCAATAAGTATGCTAATGTAATCCCCCTCAATTCGGAAAGAACACGCTTTTCAATCTTGTCTATCTTTTTCTTAAGCTTACAAACTTTTATATTCGGACAAATTTTCTTTTTAAAAAGGCATTCATTCAACTTTATAGGCCCTTGAAAAATTTTCATCAAATCTATTAGCGATATTTCCTCCTCCGGCTTAGCCAGGCTGAATCCACCCCCCTGGCCTTTATATGAATTAAGTATTTCCTTTTGGTTCAAAACCTGAAGTATCCTTCTCAAAAATGGCCCGGGAATATTTAACTCCCTGATTAACCAAGAAACAGGCACTCTGTTTTTTTTACTCTTAGCGATAAAACAAAGCGCTCTAACGGCGTAATCAGTATCACGTATAATCAACTTCATCTTTTAATTCTCTACTCTACAATTTTATACGTATATTTCATCTTTTATATCATTCAAGCACAGTCTTCTCCATCCATTACAACAATAGTTTCAAACTTCTTTTTGATCATCTTTGCTAAAGAAAACCTTTTCCCAGCACCCGCATAATCCGGGTTAAACACGTATTCACTTTCCACCCTAATGATACTATATTAGTATCATTAGTCAAGAAAAAAAACCATTCATTTTATATGAATCCTCCGATAGGTTCAGTAACCATTTATTCTGTGTGAGGATTTCCAAAAGAAACCGGATAAAAGGCGTCCTTAAGTTAATAAGTTAACTCCGTCCCCTATTTATATATCTTTTAAAAGCCTGTTCGCGGCGGATTTCTCAATAGTATTTCTGAATGTTTGCAATGCATCCGATAACACTTTTAATTCCTTAGTCTGAGCAACAGCGATATTATCCACTCCTCTCTGCTCCAAGGAATCAACGATGTATTTTATAGTAAACGCGTTAATATCGCGGGCGGGCTGATAAGCTGACTCTTTATATTTTCCGCTTTTAGTTTCGGAAACGATTCCGCTCTCAACCAATTCATAAAGCATTTCACGAACCAGCCGGATGGGAATTTCTAACACATGCGAAATTTGATCAGCAGTTAAAGGTTTATCTCCTTTAGAAAAATTTTTTATTAATAAATGAGCTACCCCCAAAGAAAGTAGTTTCTTAAAAGAATAACTTGCCTCTAAGCAATCCGGCTCGAATTCGTAAGTATCCACATTCTGATGAGCAAAAGAGATTTCCGCTCCAAAAAGAACCACCAGCCAGCTAAGCTGAAGCCAGACTAAGAATAAAGGTAAGGCGGCGAAGCTTCCATAAATAGCGTTGTATTTAGCTACCCCAACCTGAAAGTTTATATACCCCCATTGAAGGAACTGATAAACTGTCCCGGCTATTATTCCGGCCAAAACACCCGATTTAAAATTAACTTTGCTATTAGGCATAAAAATATAAATAAAAGTAAATAACACCCAGATCACACAATAAGGCAAGAGCTTAAGCATGAAAAATATTAAATTACTGAACACTCCCAGGAATACAAATTTTTCGGTTATAAGAGTAATCTGAGTAGCTATGAATACCGTGATACTGCTGGAGGCAATAATCAGTATAGGACAAAGAAGCATTATCGAAAGATAATCGCTGAATTTACGCCCCATACTTCGTGTTACTTTTATTCCCCAGATATCATTAAATGAACGTTCGATATTACCTAAAACTTTTATTACTGTCCAGAAAAGCACTGCCACACCTATACCGGCAATTATACCTCCTCTGGTATTTTCAAGAAGCGAATAGGCAAAATTAACTATCTGGGTCATCACTTCCTGCTGCCCGGGAAACTTGTCTAGGAGCTGTTTTTCCAAAAGTTTCTCAAACCCAAACCCTTTAGCAATCCCAAAGGCCATGGCTACTACCGGAACAATAGAAAGCAGAGAATAAAAAGTAAGAGCTGACGCTCTTAACTGACATTTATCTTCACCAAACCCGCGCAGGGCTAGAAGAACAACTCTTAAATGCTTGATAAAAAAAGATTTTCTCCGGGAGAGAGTTCGTAAACGAATTCTCCAGATATCAGTTTTAAGAAAATTAATAATTCTCGGCATCACTACTCCTTTATTATTTCAAATCCGTTATTCTCCAAAAGGCAAAACTTCCTTAAGCATATCAGCTGCCTTTTCCACTTCTACCCCCAAGTCTAAAGGCTTATCAACTATATCCCCGGCTGCTTCGGTTGTCTTTTTAAATGTCCCGCTTATTACTTCTTTTAAAGGCCCTAAATCAAAATCAGCGAGCCCTCCGATCGCTGTATCCATAAGCGCTTTAGTCACAATCAATGTTACAAAGCTATAAGGATCGGTTATATTTTCATAGCGTTCATCAATATTTACCTTAAATTCTTTAACTTCCGGTTGCGTTCCCCGGGAATAATCTTTAAATATAACCTTACCTATCTTTAATTCCAGAATGTCGATCCGGAGATCAGGCAGTTTTGCTCTTTTTCCGTTTTCTTTTTTTTCCTGAGTGGATTTCTTTTGTTTTTCAGCCTGGCTAACTTTTAAAGAATCAAGGTTCAATTCACCTTTTTCGTTACGAACAACAACAAATTCTCTCAGGTTAAGCTTTATTTTCTCAAGATGAATCTTCTTCTTAAGAAACGCGCCTAAATTATAATCAACATAAATTTCCGGCATATTCACCATCAGCTTATCCGGAAACCCCGATGGATTATATAATTTCAAATCCTTTATACCGATTGAACTCTTGAATACATTTACATCTATACTCTCCATACTTAAATTTAGACCTGTTATAGATTTAACCCCGGCGGATAGGGCATTTTTAGCTATTATATTTTTAGAAATAATAAGGGCAGCTGATAAAACCAGTATAATTATCATTATGATCCCTAGCTTTTTCATTTTTTACCTCCTTTTTTTAACTATTCATATTATCAAAATTCTTCTTGATCCTTACTTCACTTATTCAATTTATACAATTCCTTAAATTCATTTTTTCGCCAGTTCAGGTATACCTTTTGGTAACGGTAAAACGAAGGTTTTTTAGAAAAATCCCACCTTATCAGGCCAAGGTAGTCAACCCCGGATTTAAAATGCTCCTTATTATCCCTGAAGAAAGCCCAGAATATCTTTTCTACATCAGGAAGAGATATAATTTCGCTATAGAGAGAATTCACAAACCCTGCCTGTTGAGATTCCACAGGGCTCATTCCTTCCCACCAGGTATTTGCCCTTGTAGATTCTTTTACTCCCGGACAACCCGCTTCAGTAAACCATATTTTTTTATCTTTACGGTCATATTTCTTTATCAGTTTTTTAATATTCCTATAACAAGCCTTTACCCTATACATAGATTCTCTGTTAAAAGGGTCCACAAAAGGATGAAAATTAACGATATCAAAATAGTCTCCTGCTCCCTGCCGGTATAAATTCTTTAAAGCATAATACCCTCCCTGGGTAAGCCCGCCCAAAAGCACTTTACAGGAAGGATCGATTTCTTTTACTGCTGGATAAACTTTTTTTAAAAGTTGCGCGTACCTCTTCATTCCATCCTGCGGTTTCCAGTAAAATTTACTATCAGGTTCATTCCAAACCTCCCAGTATTTCACTTTGTTCTTATACCGGGAAACTACCTTTTGGCAGTAATTAACAAAATCTTCATCCTGATAAGGGGGGGTATTCCATTCTTCAGCCGCCCAATTCGCGGAATAATTAAAAAGGCCTAAAATACGGATATTGTTCTTCGAAAGTAAATCGACTATATAATCATATTTCTCAAAATCAAAAACTCCCTTCTGGGGTTCCAGATCATTCCAGTAAAAATCCATCCTCACAAAAGAACAACCCATTTCTTTTAAAAGTCTCACTGCTTCCTTTAATTCTTCCTCACCGTACTTGAATTCATTCCAGTCATGACGCCAGGAAAGAAAAGCTAAAACCGCGAAGGGATTATATCCCTGCTCCCGCCAATCATAAGGAGAAGGATCAAATCTATTTTCAATGCCATCTCCGTCGATATCTTTATCACGAGAATTTTTTAGACCGTCACCGTCAATATCCCGGTCTTCTCCGTTACCCAATCCATCCCCGTCCTGATCAAGACTTAATATCGCCTCTAACTCAATTCCATCCGGTATAAGATGGTCATTCCTCTTATGCCACATTTGAGAATTATCTTTGTGCGAGATATCGGGCGTCACCGGCTTTAGGAAGACACTACCCAAGAAAAACAATGAAATAAAGGAAAAAGTAAGTATTTTTCTCATTTTTGTATTGTTAATTCCCCTGACTTCGATCAGTAATTCCGGATTTTATCGTCAGTCCTGCCGGGAGTATAACAGCAGTCACCACACATTATATCAAAAGAATAATATAGTCAATTTAATTTTCTTACCTGGTACCTGGCCGGACATTTAAAATCAAATTTACTAATCATTTACATCTATAGTAAATAGGGGACGGAGTTAACTTATTAACTTAACCATTCTTCCTTCTACACCCGCTCATCTTTCAAACATCTTTTAATTGAACAAAACGAGCGACGCTCAAAATGTACAATTAACGGGAAGTAACGGCAAAATTTATAGCCAACTTCTGACACGTTTTTTATAATCAAAAAATTTCGTACCAAAAGTTTCTTCGAGAGCCTTTTCTTCGTAAGAAATAAAGACAATATTCATAGTGATAAAGAAACCGATCGGCACAATAAAAGAAATAATATTTCCTAAAAGAACAGCAACACCTGATAATATTAAAACCATCCCCAGATACATAGGGTTTCTGCTAAAACGGAAAGGTCCCCCGCTGATAAAATAATTCATTTTTTCGAATGCTTTAACAGGCGCATTCTTCCGCTTAAACAGACTGTCTGCCCAGATATTCAACCATATCCCTATTCCCAAGAATAAAACTCCAGTATAATTATAAGGAGAATGAACTATTTTCTTTAGCGGCAGGACAAAATGCAGGATTATCGCCACTAACAAATATATTCCCAGATAAACGGGCGGCTGTAGTTTTCGTTTTTTCATGCCTTCAGGATTTCCATGCAGTACTTTAGGCATTGCTTCATCATAATTTGTTTAATCCGTTAAATCTATTGAAAAATGAAAATTGAGAATCGAAAATCGAATATCGCGCACCTTTTTTCCACTCGCTATTTCTCTAATGACAGCTGTCTTTTTTGATTATCTCGATTATCCGGTCAATCCTGTCTGAATTTTTCATATTTCAATTTCTTTTAGGTTATTTTTGACATTATCTTTAACTTAACCTATACTTTTTCAGCCACAAAATGTTCCCCAAGGGTAAAAAACAAAATAACTGAAACAATACCGGCTATACTGCCATAAATAAAAGCCGCGCCAGGAGCAATAGTCTGCCATAAAAAACCAGCGATTAAACTTGCCGGCAGAGCAGCTAACCCGGTTGCTGAATGGAAGATACCCAGGGCAGTGGCTCTCAATTGCCCGGAAGACAAATCAGCAACGTATGCTCTCTGATTTCCGTCAATTATGGCATGAACTATGCCATAAAGCGCGAACAAAACCATAAATGCTGTCAGAGAATTAAAAAAGGCGAAACCCAGAGAGGTTAGTGAGAAAAGCAAATACCCAGTGACAAGGACTTTTTTTCTTCCGATTCTATCGGAAAGATTTCCAAAAGGAATGGCGAACAGAGCATAAAAAATATTAAACAGGATATATAGAAGGATAGGTACTCCTATGGATAATCTACCAGCGAATAATCTCTGTGCCCGGAGGATAAAAAACATATAATTGAAATTAGCCAAAGCAAATACGCCGGAAACTAGTATGAATAATTTTAACGGCTTGGGTAAATTTCTTAAACTTAAGCGCAAGGTTGTATCCTGAAATTTCCTTTTTCTATCTTTAACAAAATACAAAGGGATTAAGGAAAAAACTGACAGGAGGGCGGCAGCAAATATAATTGTCTTAAAATCAAATCCCAAAAACCAGAACAAAATAAAAACAACACCCGAGCCTAAAATTGCGCCTGTTGTATCAAAGGTTCTGTGTACTCCAAACCCTTTACCCTTCTGCCGGGGCATAGAATCTGAGATGATAGCATCTCTGGAAGCTGTTCTTAAAGCCTTCCCCACTCTTTCCAGCCCGGCAAAAACCAGTATATGCTGCCATAGCGTTGAAAAGGATAATAATAGTTTAAAAAATCCCGAAGTTAAGTATCCGGAAAAAACAAATATTTTCCTTTTCCCTGTTTTATCAGACCAGTATCCGCAAAAAACCTTTAATATACTTGAGATGCTGTCCCTTAATCCACCGATCAACCCCACGGACAGTCCTCCACCCCCCAAAGCAGTGATAAACATCGGTAGAATCGGCATTATCATCTCACTGCTGAAATCATTAAGAAAACTCACAATGCCTAATAAAAACACATTGGCACTAACCCCTGCAAAATATTTATTCTTCACAGTTTTTATTGTATAATTTGCGGCTTGAATCCGCAAGATGAATATATAGAAAAGGCATTAACCGGGAAAATGCCTTTGCAAAGGCGTTCCGAAGGATCCAAAGCTTATAACATCCGGGAAAATAAAAAATTAGAATAAAAGGTAGTTGTACAAAAAAATACTTGGCATTTTCCCCGGTTACCTTGACCTTTGCAAATTTTCCACGCCTTTGGCAGGAAAATTTGGGGGCCGGCTATTTGGGCAAAAAATGCAATTGCATTTTTTGTTAATACCCCTTATATCGAGGTAAGGAATAAACAGGATTCATTATGAGTTGATGGAAAACAAAGGAATATAGGGGGCAAACAAAATATATGCTAACTAGCGCTTTTTCTTATCTTTGGCGCGTTCTACAATGGGTCTCTTAGTTGTTCTTTGCTTTTTAAAGGCGCGCAATATTATTTCTGCCTCTTCAAACGGTACAGTAATAAAAGAAAATCTGTCAAAAATACGCACGTCCCGTATTTTCCGGGAATCAACCTGCGCAATTTGTTTTATCATATCTACCAGCTTACGGGGATCCATGTCGTCAGTTTTGCCTCTCGCCACAAACAAACGCGTGGTTCCCTTCGTATCAATTGAAACTTCACGAATCTGGCTGTAATTACGCACAGTCAATTCATCCTGAAACGCGTATTTAATAAACGCTGCCAATACTTCCGAGGAATCGTTTTCTACCAGCATTTCCTGAGCGAAATCTATATAATCCTTGCCGTCGGAAGACCGGATAATACCATTAATATCGTTCTTAATCCGTGTTTTCTTGGTTCGAATGATATCTTCTACGGCAGGAATCTTCTCCTTGCGTATATTGATTTTGATAACTCGTTTAATAGCGACAAGTTTGCGATATTCAGCCGGGGTAACAAAGGTAATCGCGGTACCTTCCTTACCGGCGCGTCCGGTTCGTCCGATACGATGCACATACGATTCAGGATTCTGCGGTAATGAATAATTGATAACATGAGTTAAATTATTAATATCAATCCCTCTGGCGGCAACGTCGGTAGCAACTAAAACATTAATGCGCTGTTGTTTAAATTTTCCCAATATCCTCTCTCGCTGATATTGTGAAATATCTCCATGAAGTCCTTCGGCATCATACCCGCGGTCACCGAGTTTTTTAGCAACCGTGTCAACGTCAATTTTGGTACGGCAAAATATCAATCCGTAGAAATTAACTTCGCTATCAATAATTCTGCATAAAGCCTCCAACTTATCGGAATGAGCGACTTCAAAGTAAATCTGATCAGTTAAGCTAACGGTTAACTGATCTTTCTGCGCACGAATAATCTGGTAATCAGGCATATACTTTTTTGCCAAGATTAATATTCTCTCAGGTATAGTCGCGGAAAAAAGCAACATACGTTTCTCGGCATTCGTATACCGCAAAATATCTTCTACATCATCAATAAACCCCATATTCAACATCTCATCGGCTTCGTCAAGCACCATGCACGAAATTTGTTTTACCACAAGGCTTCCCCGCTGCAAATGGTCTTTAACCCTACCCGGGGTACCGACAACAATATCGACTCCTCTACTCAACCGGCGCAACTGCTGATCCATTGATTGTCCTCCATAGATAGCAATAATTCCTAAGTGTCTCTCTCCTTTCAAAGAATTAATCTCTTCAGCCACCTGCACCGCCAACTCTCTGGTAGGAACAAGGACTAAGGCTTGTACTTTTCTGGCCCGTTCCTCAAGCTTTTCAATTAGCGGCAATCCAAATGCCGCGGTCTTTCCGGTTCCCGTCTGAGCATGACCGATAAGATCCACCTCTTTGTGCAACAATAACGGTATTATTTGTTCCTGTATCTGTGTCGGCTCCTCAAATCCTTTGCGCCGCAATGCCGCCAATGTATTTTCCGATAATCCTAAGGCTTTAAATTTCTCAAGCATTTTTTACCTCTCTATTATTTATGGTAACAATGGAAATCTCTTCTATTTACTCTTTATTCTGCTTTATTCCAAAAACTCCAATGGACCCGCCTTACAAAATAACAACAGTTTATGCTTTCCTGCACGGCAAGGAATCTTTATTTAATGGAAACGATTTTCACCTCAAAGCTTAAAGTTTTACCGGCAAGAGGATGATTCAAATTAAGCATAAGGGAATCCTTTTTGATTTCCATAATCCTCGCAGGGATAGATTGGCCCTCCGGCCCCTGTATTCGCAAAACCATATCTATTTTTGGTTCCAAATTCTCGGGCAAAGATGTTTTTGGAAACTCACGGAATGCTTTTGGATTTACTTCACCATATGCTTCTTGAGGAGAAACTTTGATTACCTTTTCTTCTCCCACCTGCAACCCAGCAAGCCCTTTCTCAAGGCCGGGGATAATCTGGCTTTGTCCATGAACATACTGCAAAGGCTCTTTTCCTTCCGAACTATCGACGATTTTTCCTTCCACTGTAAGACTATACTCAAACGAGACTTGTTTCCCATCCTGGATAGTCATTTTATCTGCTTTTGCTCCTGCCTCACAAATCATTAAATTAAAGAATAATCCCAAACACACAAGCACCCCGATAACTTTCATAAGACCTCCTTCCCCTATAGTCCGACTTTTCCAGACCTGCTATCTGAATAAAAAGCCGCAAAGTTCAGCTATCTTGGAACTTTACGGCTTCAAGACATCTAAGTCCCTTATAATTTTTCTATATTTTAGCTTATTTCAATAATTTGTCAATATAGTTCATTAGCCTTTATTTATCAGCCTCTCAAAACAAGCAACTTTCCAAAACAAGCGGCATTTGAAATGGAAAATTCCCCGGGTTTATTTTTGGATCCAGATATACTCGTCCTTCTCTTCATTGTATATCTGAAACCAATATCCGGAAGGGGCTCTTTTTAAATGGTCTTTAAAAAAGATTTCTTCAGCCTGAGAGAGTTTTATCTTATTTTTCTCCGCGGTATAGTTATAAACCGCCCTTCGGTCGTTATTCTCTTCTTCTATAACAGCTTCAATCTCTTTTTGTAAAGCGGGAGGAACATTTTTTACCATTACCTCTAAATAAGCGTTTCTATTCTCGCCTACATAAGCTTTAGTAAAATATTCTTCGATTATAGACACGCGCGCTTTTCTTGCCTGTATTGCCTTTTCGACTTCAGGAGACAGATCAGACGCGTATGCTTCTTCTATACTCAATAAGAAGTTCAGTTGTTTCTCCGAGCTGCCAAAGATCTGGTCTTCGATTGACTCAACATCTTTGACTACATGCTGATAAACATCAATACGCATACTGATATCTACTTTGATCGGTTCTTTTGTCTCCAGACTCACCTTAGCACAAGCAACAACTCCTAAAGCCGCCATGATTAGAATAACCTTCTTCATTTTCCACCTCCTATAATATTGTGAAAAGCTACCGTAAACTGCCTCTTTCCCATCTTTTCGGACTCAAAATTAAGCACAGCAATAAGCCTGGCGTCATCCGTAGAAAGAGATATCTCCCCTTTATTATACGCATAATTCTTGAGATTATCAATTAAACGATTATATGTATCCTCATCAAGATATTTTCTTAAAAAATCCAAAGAAGCTTCTTTCTTGATGTTAATAATCCCCCCCTGCTCATTATGAAAATCTCCCCGCACAAGGGAAATTTCTTTCCCTTTAATACAAAAACCAATATCTCCGCCAAAAAGACCGCCTAAGGTAAAATCGCCTTTTTCATTTATTATCTCCATTATATTGGCAAAGGAGGCTTTCTCTAATACTAAATCCAGACAAAAGGTATCCGGTTTTTTATATTCCACTTTTCCCCGGACATAGGCTTTAGGACCGAAAAAAACATTTTGTCCCCTTAGGAGCTCTATAAAAGTACCTCCTATTTTTAAGGGAAAAGAAATATCTTTAATCTCTTTCTTTTTTATAACCATCCGGGGGATAGTAAGAGTATAAACATCCTCCCGCAATTTACGCATTTCCAGATTCTTTATCCGGAAGTCCCGGTAACGCAACATACCTTCAGGAATATCAAAATTATCTATACGCTCAATCCTGCTGCCTCTTAACACTCCGTCAAAAGAAAAACGCACTTTCCCTTCTCCCCAGGAAGCATTCTTTACTTCAATAAGGATATCCGACAAATTCAAATCCACTAAAGAAAAATCATCTCCTGGTTTCTTTATTCCCCGAACCACAGATGATGACGCGAATTGGTCCCGGAACATATCCCGCGTTTTCTCAATATCTTTAACTTCCAGGTATAAACCGTCCACCTCTACATGAGAAATCCGCAGCCGTAAAAAAGAGACAAACCTCCAGTTTACTAATCCGCTATTTACGGTAATATCTAAAGCTTCATTCCCGCAAACGAAATTATTCATTTTAAACCGGCTCAACTCTATACGCGCGCGTTCTACCTCACAGGAACATCCGAACTTTTTCTCCAGGAAATAAACAAAAAATCTTTTAACAATATAATCTTTAAGAAAAAAAACCGCTATACCCAAAATTAAAATAAGAATGGAAACAAAAAAGATAGGCCTCTTTGTCATACTTCTATTCATAAACTTTATTCCCTCTCTGAACCCTTTCAACATAAAAAACTTCACAAGAATCGTCTCCGCCATCTGAACGGCTCAAACTACTATTCCACCAATAATCCCGCCCTTTATATTTACCACTCAATCTCACCAAATATCCTTCCAATTTTACTTTTTCTTTTTTTCTGATAGTCCTCATTGCTAAAAAGACATTGTTATTAGCAGGGATAATGTGATTGTTCGAAGAATGTCTGCTTATATAAGGATTCCTAAGCGGGCTCCTGCCGCTATATCTCCAATAATACCATCTATTGCCCTGGCTATAATTAATAAATTTATCATAACCGGGTTCAGCTAATTTCCCCCAGACAAGAGCTAAGTCTAAAGGAGAAATCTGTGCTTGCCAGCCATGAAAATAAAATTTTTTGCTCACGACTACCGCGGAGATACTGTAACCGGCAACCGGAGAAAGTACAAATTCACCATGGTTAATACCTTTAACTACCCAATCATCACCTCTAAAAGAACACTGGACAGGTTCTTTGGAAACATCTATTTTCTCAAAACTCTCTCCGGCCGGGTGCGGCCGGCTGCATCCGGTCATAAATAAAAGAAGAACTATTAATATATATTTTTTCATATAAGGACAAGAACAAAGACAAATAAACCACGCCTTATTATTCTCTCTTCTAAGCCGCGATAAGATTTCCCTGTTCTAAAATTGCGCGGTGCTTATGATACCTTCTTTGCCAATAACCCCGTTTAAAATAATACAGCATCGCTAGCCCCTGGCAAATATCCGAAGCATTAATCCCCAACCATATACCGTTAGTGCCTAAACCAAAAGCAAGCGCCATTATGTAAGCAACCGGAATACGCACACCTAAATGAACAACACCGGTCATTACTGCCGGAGCAATTGTATCACCGGCGCCGCGTATCCCGATAGATAAAATAAGCGCTGAAGCTAAAAACGGTAAAGTAATGGCTATGAAACGTAAAAAACTGCTTCCTATCTTAATCACCTCGGGATGATTATTAAAAACTCCTATTATCTGAGGCGAAAAAATAAAAAATAATACTGCCAGGGGTATAACTATAAACTCATAATATTTTAACGCTTTCTGCCCGGATTGTCTTGCTCTATCCGGACGGCTCGCGCCCAAATTCTGCCCGATAACTATCGAACAGGCACTACCTATCCCAAATCCAAGCATCATAACAGTCATTCTAAGCCGAATAGCTATTCCATAAGCAGCTAATGAAGCCGCGCCAAAAGAAGTAACCAAGCGAAGAAGCAAAAGAAGCGACAATTGGCGCAGTAACACTTCAAAAGAAGCAAAAAATCCGATTTTTAACATCCGGCCTATAACTACAAAATTAATCTTAAAAGTACTTCTGTGGAAATGCAAACTCGAATGTCCAACCAGAAGATGTCTTATAATAATAATTACTCCCACACTCCGGCTAATAACAGTTGCCGCGGCAGAACCGGCAACTCCCATCCCCGGGAAAAAGCCAAAACCGAAAATAAACAGCGGGTCAAGAATAATGTTAAGAATATTAGCAAAAATAAGAACTTTCAAAGGAAAGATAACATCTCCGGAACCTCTTAAAGCCTGATTAAACCCAATAAAAAGAAATATAAAAATAGACCAGATAAAAGCTATTTTTAAATATCCGGAAGCAACCGGAATAATCTCAGGGGCAGCCCCAAATAAACGAAGCAGGCCGGAGGTACAAAAAAAACCGATTAAAGCCATCCCCACAGAAGAGATAATACTTATAATAACAGTTTGAAATAGAACATTATCGGCGTTAATATAATCTTTTTTCCCTATAAAATGCGCGACTAAAGCTGTTGTTCCCGCGGAGATACCTATTGCTGCCATCATGATTACAGTGATAATGACTCCGGATATAGATAAAGCCGCGACCGCGATATGACCTAACCTGCCCACAAAGAAAAGATCTGCCAGGGTAAACAAATCCTGGAAAACAGCTCCTGCCATCATTGGCATGGCCAACTTCCAAAGTGAAGACCGTAAGTCACCCCCGATTATATTATTATTAATTTTACGTAATCTTGTATTATTCATTCTCAATGATAGGGACACATCCTAAATTATACAATTGCCCCGGGAATGGAAGTCCTCTCTCAATACTTAAACCGTATTAACTATTATCTCATTTCCACCAATTTTTAGCAAAAATTTATATTCTAAAAACATCTTTTTTTACCCTGTTAGAGAAAACCATCGACAAAGTCAATGGCATAACCTCTTTAAAAATACAAAAACCTTCACTTTTTTTGCGAAGGTTTTATTTTTTCAGCCACCGATTTCTTTTCGATATTAAGGCTGGTCCGCCTACCGCCGTAAGCAGTGCCGAACTTCGTTATTCTATTCCCGCTATCATTACCAGATCCCTTTTCTCTTGAATCGTGTATTTTTCTCTATCCAGGAGTAAAGAAGTAATTCCAGAAATATCTTTATCCGACAAAAAAGAATTATCGGCTGTAGTCCGGAAGTTATAATCTATCCCCGAAGACTCAATAATTCTTATGCTTTCCTTAATATCAATTAAATTTACGACAGCACCGGTAATCAGATTATATTTTTCCAAAGGCGCTTTTATGTCCATGGCAATATAATCCAGCAAGCCCCGGCTAATCATTTCTTTAACAACTCCAGGGTTAGTTCCGTTGGTATCCAGCTTAACCGAATACCCCATCTTTTTAATTTTTCCGGTAAAATCTATTAAATCTCCCTGTAAGGTGGGTTCTCCCCCGCTAATAACAATCCCCTCTAACCTATCTCTGCGTTTTTCTAAAAAACTCAAAACTTCAGAGGTATCATATAATCCTCCGAACCGCTCCGGGAAAATAAGCTCAGGATTATGGCAGTAAAAACATCTAAAATTACACCCCTGAGTAAAAATAACCGCTGCAATTTTACCGGGATAATCAATAAGTGAAAATTTCTGGAAACCGCCTATTTTCATACTTTAACGAATTTCCTTTTCTTAAATTCTTCTTTCTTACCCTCATTCCACTGCGTGACCGGACGTAAATATCCAACTACTCTGGAAAAAATCTCACAGGCATTACCGCATTTAACACAAGTCTTAACTTCTCCGGGCAGATATCCGCAGGAAGGACAAACACTAAAGGTTGGAGTAATAGAAAAATAGGGTAATTTATATTTTAAGCAAATTTTCCTGATTAATTTTTTAAGTGCCCTTGTGTCTTTTATTTCTTCTCCCACATATAAATGAAGCACGGTCCCTCCGGTATATTTTGTCTGAATCTCATCCTGCAAATCCAAGAGCTCAAACATATCATCAGTATGATTAACCGGAGCCTGAGTAGAATTTGTATAAAAAGGAGGTTTGCCTTCCCGGTAATCAGATTCATTCCCGCAAATAATTTCCGGATATTGCTTCTTATCCAAACGGGCTAAGCGATAAGCGGTTCCTTCGGCAGGCGTAGCCTCAAGATTATAGTTATTCCCTGTTTCTTTTTGGAACACAAACAATTTACTCCGCATGTAATCCAGCACTTTTAAAGTAAATGTTTTCGCTTTTTCTCCGGTGATATTCTGGCCGAGGAGATTAAGACAAGCTTCATTCATACCGATAAGGCCTATGGTAGAGAAATGATTCTTCCAATAGCAGTTAAATCTTTTATAAATATTCCTCAGGTAAAATTTCATGTACGGATAAAGATTTTCCCGGCTGAAACATTCCAAAGCTTTTCTTTTCATCTCCAGGCTCTCTTTTGCTAACACCATTAGATCCCCTAATCTTTTTAAAAACTCATCTTCACTTTTAGATAAAAACCCCAAACGCACCATATTAATAGTAACAACTCCGATTGACCCGGTTAAGGGTGAAGCACCGAAAAGCCCTCCGCCGCGCCTGCGTAATTCTCTATTGTCGATTCTCAAACGGCAGCACATACTCCGGGCATCCTCGGGATTCATATCGGAATTAACAAAATTGGCAAAATAGGGAATCCCGTATTTTGCCGTAACTTCCCAGAGAAGAGAAAGATTAGGATTGTCCCAGTCAAAATCCCGGCTGATATTATAAGTAGGTATCGGAAAAGTAAAAACTCTGCCTTTAGCGTCACCTTCAAGCATCACCTCTAAAAAAGCCCTGTTGAACATATCCATTTCCTTCCGGAATTCCTTATAGGTTCTATCCTGAATTTTCCCACCGATAATAACCCCCTGGTCAGCGTAATAAGAAGGCACGGTTAAATCTAATGTAACATTTGTAAAAGGTGTATTGCCGGTGATAAATACCTTCCCGTTTCTCCTTGCTATTACCGTTTCATTCTTAGTATGCGGGCACCAAATTACTCCTTTATAATTAACTTTTTCTGTTTTATTGATATATGTATCGGAATGTTTTACTATCCTAAGGATATAAATATTTTTCTTCCCTATCGTGGGAGCTCTTTTTAAAACCGTGAATCCCCATCCGGAATTTACTACCAAACGTTGTAAATCGTCCAACAAATCTACGGCCGAAACGCTAATCTTACAATCTTCAAAGCCGTCTCCTTTTAAATAGGTATTCAAAAACAACCTGGACTGCCTTTCACTTAAACGGAATAAACTATCAGGAATAAAATGCACATTGTCCCGCGTTCCAAACCAACTATGGATCACCCTGGAGCTTTCCGCGTTTAACCTAAATCTCGTTACCGGCTCGCCTAAAGAACTACTTTCATACTCTGAATATTTGAATTTAAAATGATTAAGTAATCTTTTAATTTCTCTATAACAGGCATAATTTTTTCTCCTGGATTGATATATGCTTACCCGGTAACAACACCTGTATTCTGTTTTTCTTTCCACACTGCCTTCGGCAATTATCCAAGCTAACAATTTTATTTGTTCATCAGTGATAGGCGCATCTTTCGCAGGATTGATCCCGGCCATAGGAATAATAAACGGGGATTTCAAACGTAAAACATCCTCAACCGGTTCAAGCATATAACGGCCGCTATTAAATAGTTTTCTTACCACTCTATGTCCGGGAGAAATTAACTGATCCTGCACTCTATTCTTTAAATGATACATTATTCCTCTATAGTTTTTTTTGAATATTGAAATAACCTTTTGAAATTCCAATTTTTTATTTCTTATATTAAAAGTATAAATTTTGTCTCCTTTATTGACTTCCCGGTAATTTTTCCATCCTTCCGCGGTTAAAATCTCCGTATCTTCTGATACGCATTGAAATCCTACCCGTGTAGGCACATTAATATTAAAAAGGAATTCCTGAAGAGCCTGTTTTACCTGCTTATAATCTAACTTACCATAATATATATAAGGAGCTAAAAGAGTGTCAAAATTAGAAAAGGCCTGAGCGCCGGCAGCTTCACCTTGAAGAGTATAGAAAAAATTCACGACCTGCCCTAAAGCGGTTCGCAAATGTTTTGCCGGCTTTGATTCTACTTTACCGGTTACACCTTGAAATCCTATGGATAATAAATCCTGCAGATCCCAACCCACGCAATAAGCGCTTAAGGAACTTAAATCATGAATGTGCATATCTCCCCGAGAATGAGCATCTTTAATCTGAGGGGTATAAATTTTATTAAGCCAATAAATTTTGCTTACTTCCGAAGAAACATAATTATTAAGCCCTTGCAAAGAATAACTCATATTGCTGTTTTCGTTTACCTGCCAATCTTTCTTCTCCAGATATTGATCAACAAGATTAACATTGAATTTCGAATTTATCTCCCTTATTTTAGAGTGCTGGTCCCGATAAATAATATAAGCTTTCGCTGTTTTCTTATAGGGTGAAGATAAAAGCACTTCCTCTACAATATCCTGGATTTCTTCAACCGTAGGGGTCCCTTCGGTTATGAGATGCTGGGCAAGATTTAAAACTTTTATAGCTAATTTTTTAGCAATGTCTTGTTGAAATTCGCCGGAAGCTTTACCGGCTTCATGAATCGCGGCAATTATTTTCTGAGAGGCGAAATCTTCTTCAGTTCCACTCCGTTTCAATACCCTGGTAAACGTTCCAAGTTCAGTTTCCATCTTCAACCTCCTCAATGGCAGCTGGTATTGTCAAAAGTTTAAACTCAAACATTTTATATGCTTTTTATTTACAAAGAGTTTTATTAAAAACATCTCCTCCCTCTTATCCTGTTAATCCTGTCTAAATTTTTTTCTCATTATTTTCAGATAACACTTAAAAATTACCTGTATTGCTTCATTATCTGGCTTTTTTTACCACGAAGATCACGAAGGCTGTTTGCTTTGCCGCCAGCTACACGAAAATTTAATAAAATGAATATTTTTTTATTCTTCTTTTTTCTTCGTGACCTTCGTGGTAGAAAATTCCCTTTTTATTACCTCTGTATTCCCAAATTCTAAATCAATAAAGAAACTATGGAACCAAAATATCTTTTTTATTTTCTTACTCTCTTAGCTTCCTTTTTTTATCCGGTTTATCCTGTTAATCCTGTCTAATTCTCTTATTTTTTCCATTTTCTTTTTGACACTACCAGACAGATCGCTTAGCGAATGATAAAGGAATTAAGTGAAGAGCATGGATTGATCCTGAGCGATAGCAAAGGATCTTAACCGGAAAAATGCATTTGAA
>JAGLUN010000041.1 GCA_023134705.1 Candidatus Omnitrophota bacterium
TAAAAGTTGTCGCGAAGCGATTTTCTTGAATGCATTTTCCCGGTTAATTATGAGTTAAATTCGGCCTGAGAAAAGCGATGTTTTTATTTGATTTAGGTCTATGTCTTATGAAAATAAGGCGAAAAAGGAGGGTCTAATGAAGAGTCTTAAAATGGTTGTTAGCCTGTTTTTAATCACATTTTTTATTAGTGGGTGTACGGTGATTTTTCAAAAGGGACGGCGTTCCGATATGGAACGAATCGAGAACTTAGAAAAAGAATTAGCCCAGCTTCAGGATACCAAAGGTCTTCTCGAACAGAGATTAGCTCAAGAGATAGCGAATGAACAGGTAAGTCTTAAAATGGAGGATAAGGGATTAGTTGTTACTTTTGTCGCTGAAGTCCTTTTTGATTCCGGGAAAGCGAAGCTTAAAAAGAATAGTTTTCCTATTCTGGCTAAGGTAGCAAGGATACTTAAAGAAGAAGTTCCCGGTTGTGATATAGGTATCGAAGGGCACACTGACAATCAGCCTATAAAGCATTCTCGCTGGAAATCTAATTGGGAACTTTCTGCTCACAGAGCTTTAAGTGTTCTACACCGTATGGAAAAAGAAGGTGTTAATTCTAAAAGGATGTCTGCTACGGGTTTTGGTGAGTATAATCCATTAGCCTCGAATAATACATCTGAAGGGAAATCTCTTAATAGAAGAGTGGAAATCGTTATTATTCCCGGGAGTTTGAAAAAGGCAAAAAAGAGATTTGTTCCGCCTCAGGAGGTGGAGATAAAGGAGAACTTAAAATGAAAAATCAACCTCTGGTTTTAAGTATTCTTTTGGGCTTAATTCTTATTTTTATAATTGGAGGGGTATCTCTTTCAGTACGGCTTAATGATGTTTCCAAAGAGAATAAACAATTCCTTTCCGAAAATATAGAATTAGCTAAAGATAATGATATCCTTTCAAAAACTAATATGATTTTAAAGAAGGATATGGAAGAATTCGAAGAGAAGGTGATTCTTTTGCGGCAGGAAAAAGACAACTTAGCGGAAGAACTGGAAAAAATAACGAAACTAAAAGAGAAACTGGAAGAGAGTTTGAAGGAAGAGCTGATGAAAAATATAATCCGGGAGTAGGACGGCAAAGAAATAGTCTTTCAGACTAAAACAAGGGGCTAAAAAGCCCCTTTACTTTTTGATAGAGGAAATAAAAATCAGAGTATACATATCTTTAAGGTCTGAAGTCTGAAGTCTGAAGTCTGATGTCTGTTGTCTGTTAAACAATGAATATCCCTGAGCATATCGCGGTAGTAATGGATGGAAATGGGAGGTGGGCGAAAAGATGGAATTTACCCCGTACCTTGGGCCATAAAAAAGGGATAAACCGGATAGAAGAATTAATAGATAATGCGAAAGGAATGGGAGTGAAAATCGTTACTCTTTTCGCTTTTTCTACTGAGAACTGGTCAAGGCCAAAAAAAGAAATAGAACGCCTATTTTTTTATTTAAAAACTTTTATCCTTAAGAAAAGCAAGAAACTTAACAAAGATGGGGTAAGGGTAAATTTCATCGGTAGGAGAGACCGTCTGGGAAAGAGCCTTTTAAACATGATGGAAGAGTTAGAGGATTTAACTAAAAATAACCGGGCATTCATTATAAATATCGCTCTTGATTATGGTGGAAGATGGGATATTCTGCATGGCGCTAAAAGATTAGCTCGGGATGCCTTGGATAAAAAAATAAATTTGGAAGACATCGAAGAAAAAGATTTTTCACGATATTTATTTTTAAATGGTATGCCTTATCCTGACCTTTTAATCAGGACCTCGGGAGAGTTAAGAATTAGTAATTTTCTCCTCTGGCAGCTTGCTTACGCTGAATTTTATTTTCCGGCTTGTTTCTGGCCGGATTTTGACAGAGAGGAACTTAAGAACGCAATAAAATATTATTCCCAAAAAGAAAGGCGTTTTGGTAAAATTGACAGCCGGAAGCCGAAAACCGGGGATTTAGAAATGAAAGTTTAATTATGAATCTGAAGAAAAGATTCTGGTCTTCATCAGGGCTTATTTTGTTAGTCGGGCTCGCGATAGTTTTTTACCCTGTGTGCGGGATATTGGTAACTTTGCTTGTCGGCATCGGTTTGCTGGAATTTTTTAACATGGTAGAGAATAAAGGAGTAAAGCTTTTTAAAACCTTTGGGCTTTTAATCGGCCTTTTTCTGCCTATCTCCATATATTTTAAATTGCCTATAAACGAAGGTTGGCAGTTTTTGTTCGTGGTAGCAGGTTTATTCATGCTTTTTCTCCTGGAGCTTACCAAAAGGAAGAATTATGAACCTATACTTTCTATCTCAGCTACTGTTTTTGGGATTATTTATATCCCCTGGTGTTTCAGTTCTCTTCTCCGGATAAGACAGCTGCCTGATGGATTAGTCCTGGTAGCATTTTTGCTCGCGGTTACTAAAGCCGGCGATATAGGAGCTTATTTTTTTGGAAAGCGTTTCGGAAAGATATCTTTAATCAAAAGAGTGAGTCCTAAGAAATCCTTGGAAGGTTCTTTAGGCGGATTCCTGGTAAGTCTGCTCGTGGGAGTAATTTTTTCTTTGTTCGTTAAAGATTTGTTATTCTTTTGGGAGAAGTTTTTTTTAACCACTGTTTTAGCGATAATCGCTCAACTAGGTGACTTATTTGAATCTCTCCTAAAGCGGGATTGTAATGTAAAAGATTCCGGTAACATTTTACCTGGTATCGGAGGAGTTTTGGATGTTGTTGACAGCCTGATTTTTACTGCCCCTACTTTTTACCTTTATATTACTATGATACGATGAAAAAAATATTGGTTTTTGGTTCTACCGGTTCTATTGGGAAGGGTGTGCTGGATATATTAAGGAGGAATAAAAAAGATTTTTCTTTGTATGGCTTATCCGCCCACAAAAATATAGCTATGCTTGAAAGGCAAGTTCGTGAGTTTAATCCTTCTTATGTTTGCCTGACCGATGAAAGAGCGGCAGATAAGCTGAAAAATTTATTGCCGCCAAAGATTAAACTTTTAAGAGGAGAAACGGGGTTGGAAGAGTTTTCTTCTTTGATCAGCGATATCTCGGTTATGGGCATCTCGGGGATAGCCGCGCTTAAGCCTCTTCTTATTAACATAAAGAATACGAAAAGAGTGGCTTTAGCTAATAAGGAATCTATGGTGATCGCAGGTAGTTTAGTAAAAAAGCAGGCGAAGTTGAACAATACCGAAATTTTACCCGTGGACAGTGAGATAAACGCTTTATATCAGACCCTTGCTTGTTTTAGAAAAAGTTTTCTGGAGAAGATCTATCTTACTGCTTCGGGAGGTCCGCTTTTTCACCTCCGGAAAGCTTCTCAGTTCAAGAAAATAAAAGCAAAAGATGTTTTACGGCATCCTACCTGGAATATGGGTAAGCGTATTAGTGTGGATAGCGCGACTTTAGTTAATAAAGGCTTTGAGGTTATAGAAAGTCACGAATTTTTCGATATCGATTACAAGATGATTGATGTTCTAATCCACAGGGAGTCTCAAATACATAGTTTAGTAGAATTAAAAGACGGGGTTAGTTTCCTCTGTGCCTATGAGCCGGATATGAGAGTTCCTATCGGGTATGCCTTGTATTATCCTCAAAGGGTGCCTTTTCTAAAGGATAAAGGATTCCGGGTAGGGAGTAAAAAGTTAGGCCTGACGTTTTTAAATGTGGATTACAAGAAGTTCCCTCTTATGAAATTGGTGGTGGAGGCCGGTAAAAGAAAGGATAATTCTATTGCTGTAATAAATGCTGCTGATGAAGTAGCTATAGAGTATTTTTTAAAAGGTAAGGTAAATTTTTTATCCATTTCTGAAGTTATCAAATATATGTTTGACAAATGCCCCCCGGGCAAATTACAGTCTTTAAAAGACGTCCTTTTTTGGGATAATTGGGCTAGAGAAAAGGCTAAAGAATATTTGGAGAAGAAATGCTGTTAAATATTTTAATATTTTTGTTTGTTTTAAGTATTCTTGTGATTTCTCACGAGGTCGGCCATTTTATCGCCGCCCGCTTAGGAGGCATAAAAGTTGAAAAATTCGCTTTAGGATTCGGGCCTCCTTTAATTAAATTCAAGTTAAAAGAAACTTTATTCCTGATTTGTCTTATTCCTTTAGGCGGGTATGTGAAACTGGCTGGAGACGAAAGAAATAGTTGTAAGGGTGCGAATTACGAGTTTTTTTCCAAACCGGTGAGAGTAAGAGCAAATGTGATATTCTTTGGCCCTTTGTTTAATCTTATTCTGGCTTTTTTTATTTTTTGGATAATTTACATTTTCTCCGGGTTCCCTTCAGAAAAGGCAATAGTAGGTGAGGATTTAAAATATGAATTCGCGGCCAAAAGTGAATTTCAGCCGGAAGAATTGCAAAAGCTTAAAGAAAACGCGATAGTTAAGGAAATTGATGGTGATAAAAGATATGTTGAGGTTGTCTGGACTGTTTTTGAACTGGGGAAAAGTGAGTTGGAATCAATAGGGTTCAAAGAGAGCGATATCCAGCGTATTTTACACATCTGGAAGGATTCTCTCAGAATAGTGCCTAAAACTGAATTTACTAAAGAACAACTGAAGGAGTTAATAGATAAGAATATAGTGGTTGAATGGAAAATCGTGGAATGGAAAGTTTCTGAAGAGGAGGAGCTGCGGTCTAAATTATCCGGGATTGAAGGTATAAATAGCAGGCATATCCTGGATATTTTGAAGAAGTCCCGTTATCCGGCCTATAAAGCGGGAGTGAGAGAAGGTGATTTAATCCTGGAGGTGAATGGGGAGGAACTAGACAATTGGCAGCAAATGAGCAGGTTAATTAGAAAAAGTGAGAATACGGTTGCGCTTACCATATTAAGGAATGGAGAAAAGAAAGAGATAGAAGTGGTCCCCAAGAGAGTAACGGTTATGAACCAATTTGGAGAATTGGAAAAAGTGGCTAAGATTGGGATAATGCCTATGGCAGTAAAAAAAAGTATAGTAGTGTCTTGTGTTAAAGCCGGTCAGAAGTTGTATAATCGGACTTCCCTTATTGTTAAAGGATTATTTTTTATTATCGCGGGCAAGATCCCTTTTAAAGAATCAATCAGCGGGGTTGTAGGTATTTATGAGTATACTTCTGTGATGGCAAGGGTGGGCATGCTGCAGTTTTTTGATTTTGTGGCGATATTAAGTATAAGCCTGGCCGTAATTAACCTTTTTCCTTTCCCGGTTTTAGATGGGGGGCATTTGCTTTTTTTAGGCCTGGAAAAATTGAGAAAAAAGCCTCTTCCACAAAAAGGGGAAGATATTATAACCCAGATAGGAGTGGGGGTTCTGGTCTTTTTTATGCTTTTTCTTGTCTACAACGATATTATAAAAATCAGGAGACGGAATCTTACTCCGGCCCAGTTACAAAAACTTGAAGAGACAAGGATGGTTAAAAAGGTTGATGAAGCTGAAAAGTATGTTATTTGGACCGCTTTTACAGCTGAGGATTTAGGAGAAACATTGTCTAAGACCGGGATTTCAAATAGAGAAGCTATTCTGGCCCTTTGGCGGGATTCAGTTAAAATAATGGAGGTAAAAGCCAGGTGAGCAAAAAAAGAAAGGTTTTTAGAGAAGACCGCGAAAAGTCCGGCTTTTCCCTTTTTTCTCCTTCCGGGCAGGGATTTCATCCCGATTCAGGCAAAGCTATCCGGCGAAAAGAGATAAAAATAGGCGGATTAGGTGTCGGAGGCGAAAATCCTGTGAGGATAGCCGGGATGCTTAAGTCTCCCTGTACTAAGGAATCAATGCTTCTTCGGGAAGCAAAAAAGATGGCTGAAGAAGGAGCGGAATTGGTAAGAATTGCTTTCAAAGAAGAGAGAGACAAAAAAATATTTAAGCTTTTGAAAAAAGAAGTATCCGTACCTTTGGTAGCCGATATCCATTTTAACTGGAAGCTGGCTTTATCAGCGATAGAAACGGGTTTTGAAAATATAAGGCTTAATCCTTTAAACATCTCCAGGAAAAGCGAGTTAAAAGAGATTATAAAAGAGGCAAAAAAAGCTTTGGTTTCGATAAGAATAGGAATAAACAGCGGCGGTTTCAGGCGGAAGTTTAAGTCGCCTTTATCTCTGGCTGAGGAAATGGTAAAGGTAGTTGGCGCTTATATAAAATTTTTTGAGGATGAAGGGTTCTTTGATATAATAGTTTCGTTAAAAGCCTCAGAGGTAAGAACGACTTTACTGGCAAACAGGATTTTTGCCGGAAAATTTTCTTATCCTCTTCATCTGGGAGTAACTGCAACCGGGCCGTATCAACAGGGAATAATAAAATCCGCTTTAGGTATAGGCATTTTGCTTTCTGAAGGCATAGGCGATTTAATCAGAGTTTCTTTGACCGGGCCTTCCCGGGATGAGATTAAGGTAGCTAAAGCGATTTTACAGTTTCTGGATTTAAGAAGTTTTTTCCCGGAGATAGTTTCCTGTCCTACCTGTGGAAGGTGTGAGGTTGACCTGGTGAAATTAGTTAGTGAGTTTGAAAAGAAGATATCTGGTTTAGAAAAAGATAAGATGCCGAAAAAAATCGCTCTTATGGGTTGTATAGTTAACGGTCCGGGTGAAGCCTATCAGGCCGATATCGGAGTCGCTTTTGGGAAAAAAAAAGCGGTTATTTTCAAGAAAGACAAAATCCTGGGTTATACCAAAGAGGATAGCCTTGTTAAGGATTTGTTAGGTAAAATAAGGGGATGAAACCGCGAATTTCGCGGATTTTGCGATTGAAAATAAAATTAGGCGCTGATAGAAGAAATACAAAACGGGAAGAAATATTATAAAAATATATGTTATATAGTAAATTTTTTATTCCTACATTACGGGAAGATCCTCATTCAGCAGAGTGTGTTAGTCATCGTCTTCTTTTAAGAGGAGGCTGTTTATTCATGGCTTCAAGCGGGATCTATTCTTATCTCCCTTTGGGCCTCAGAATTTTAAATAAGATAAGTAATATTATAAGAAAACATATGAATGCCGAAGGAGCGGCAGAGCTTTTTATGAGTCATCTTCAGCCTATGGAGATATGGCAGAAAACCGGTCGCGATAAAGATTTATCTGAGGTGATGATCAAATTCAAAGATAGAAAAGGCAGAGATTTATGTTTAGGCCCGACTCATGAAGAAGAGATTACCGAAATCGCTAAACGGTATTTATCCAGCTACAAGCAGTTGCCGGTAATTCTTTATCAGATTCAGAGTAAGTTTAGAGATGAGTTTCGTCCCCGTTGCGGTCTGATAAGAAGCTGTGAGTTTATTATGAAGGATGCTTACAGTTTTGATGCTGATGAAGAGGGTTTAGAAGAAAACTATAGCAGAATGTTGGATGCTTACAACAGGATATTTAAAGAATGCGATTTGAGTGTCGTGGTTGCTACGGCTGACTCCGGGGTTATGGGGGGAAGCACTTCCCATGAATTTATGGCTCCTGCTGATATAGGAGAGGATGTTTTATTTTATTGTTCCAAGTGCGATAATTATTTCCGGGAGCAAGGCTGCTGCGATAAATGCAAAAATGATCTGAATCCGAAAAAGATGATTGAATTAGGACATGTTTTTAAATTGGGCACAAAATATTCAAAAGCTCAGGAAGCTTATTTTTTGAACAAAGAAGGTAAGAGGTGCCCCTTCATTATGGGCTGTTACGGCATCGGAGTAAGCAGGATAATAAGCGCGGTTGTGGAGCAGAGCCATGATGAAAAGGGAATAATCTGGCCGAATTCCCTGGCGCCCTTTGAGCTTAACTTGGTTATCCTTGATCTGAATAATAAAGAATTATTAGAACAGGCTTTAGAGGTTGAAGCCATTCTGAGAACAGAGGGTTTAACCGTTCTTATTGATGATCGAGATGAACCGGCCGGAGTAAAATTCAATGATGCCTATCTTTTAGGTATTCCTTATATTTTAATATTAGGGAAAAAGTTTCTTAATACCGGGAAGTTCGAGTTAGAGAGAAGAAAAACAGGCGAAAAGTTCAGTTTTAGCAAACAAGAGCTCATAAAGTACTTAAAGGATGATTATTGATAGAGAGATTGAAAACAGGGTTAAGGCAAAAACAGAAGAATTACTGAAGAAAGAAAGTTTAACCCTGGTTGAATTTAAATTGTTTTTTAGAAGACCTTCTTCTTATGTGGTAAGAGTGGTAGCGGATTATTTTCAGGGCGGGATAACGATTGCTGATTGTGCTAAGTTGAATAAGTTGTTGTTTTCTTATTTAGACCAGGAGAAAGTTATTGGAGATGATTTTGTCATAGAAGTTATTTCTCCGGGGTTAGATAGAAAGTTGACAACAAAGAGTGATTTTTTAAGAGTTAAAGACAGTGTAGTATGTGTCTGGTTGGAAGAATCTGTGAAGGGTAAGCAATACTGGGAAGGAAATATTTTAGAAATAAAAGATGAAAGCATTGTTTTAAATGATAAAAAAGGGAGTGTAGAGATTCCTTTAGAACTGATAAAATTTGGTAAACAGAATATAGAAATCAAATAAATTAAAGGGAGGTTTAAAAGAGTGAACAAGGAGTTTTTAACTGTTCTGGAACAATTAGAAAGGGAAAAAGGGTTAGACCGGGAAATTTTTATTGACGCGGTAGAGCAGGCTTTAATTGTGGCTGCCAAGAAGATTGCTAAAATAACTTCTCCCGGAGCAGATGTAAAAGTAACTATCGACAGAACCAAAGGAGATATTAAAGTCTGGGTTGGCGAAAAAGAGCTTGTATCCCGTGAATTTGGGCGAATTGCCGCTCAAACTGCCCGGCAGGTTATAATTCAGAAGATAAGGGAAGCGGAAAAGAATAGCGTTTATCAGGATTATAAAGATAAAGTCGGCCAGATAGTCGGCGGAGTTGTTTATCGTCTTGAAAAAAGAGGAGTAATCCTTGATCTTTTAGGCAAGGCGGAAGCTATAATCCCTCAGATTTTTCTTTCTCCGCTAGACCGGCCCAGGATGGGGGAAAGAATGAGAGCTTTGGTGGTGGAGGTGAAAAGAGACAAAGGGCCGCAGATAATTCTTTCCCGTAAAAGCGAAGGTTTAGTTAAAAAATTATTTGAACTTGAGGTTCCCGAGATTTTTGGAGGGATAGTGGAGATAAAAACAATAACCAGAGAAGCCGGGGGAAGAACAAAAATGGCTGTTTTCTCTAAAGATGATAAGGTGGATTGTGTGGGAGCCTGTGTCGGGATAAGAGGCTCAAGAGTGAAAAATGTTATTGAGGAATTGAGAGGAGAAAAGATTGATATTATAAGATGGCATGAAGATATAAAAGCTTTTATTAAGGCTGCTCTTTCTCCAGCAGTTGTTTCTAAAATAGACATAGACAGGGATATAAAGAGAGCGAGAGTTTTAGTTAACGCCGATCAGTTGTCTTTAGCTATCGGCAAAAAGGGACAGAACGTACGGTTAGCTTCTAAATTGGTGAGTTGGGAGATAGACGTGAGGACTAAGGAGACGATTGAAAAGAGCTTAAATCAAATGTGTAAGCTGAAAAGTGTGGGGCTGCAGACAGCTAAATTTTTGGTAAATAACGGGTATTTGGAAATTAATAGTTTAGTTTTAGCTAAAGAGCAAGCCTTGGCCAAGATAAAAGGCATAGGCAAGAAGAAAGCGGCAGGTATAATTGAGGAAGCAAAGAAATATCTGAAAAGTCAACAAGATAAAGCCGCAGAAAAAGATTCCAAGACAGAGTCCGGCAGCTGACCCGGACTTTCGCCCAAATAATGCCTACTGCATTAATATGTTTTGTGTTTTGATTGTCAGGCAAGAAACTTCAGGCACCAACGAAGTTGGTGCATTCAGGGCTTTTTCCTATGAAGTTCCTTGCCGGGCACTCAAAATTAGTTCTACTAATCATTTATATGGATGCACTTTACAAAAGAATTATTTTTTATAGTTTCCTATACGGCAAGAAAATCGCTTCGCGACAACTTTTAGGAATTTTTCAGTGGTTAGGAA
>JAGLUN010000042.1 GCA_023134705.1 Candidatus Omnitrophota bacterium
AGGGTATACTTTCCTATACCATAAACAAAGTGAGGTTATAGAATGAGAATTCATGAATTAGCAAAACAATTAGAGATGACTTCCAAGGAGCTTATAGAGAGGCTGCAGAAGCTTAATTTCCCGGTCAAAAGCCATATGTCGGTCGTAGACGAGGAGAGCGCGGAGATTATAAAACATGAAATAGCCGATTTAGAAAATAAGGAGATAAAAGAAAATGTTGTAGAGGTTGATTTCCCTATTACAGTTAAAGATTTAGCGGTAAAGCTGGATAAAAAACCTTCGGAAATTCTTAAGTTCCTTTTGAATAAAGGGAAGTTTTGCACGATAAATCAGAATCTCAATGATGAATTAGCAAAAGAGGTAGCTTATTGCTATAAGATTAATCTTAGGGAGAAGCCTCTTAAAGAAGAGCAAATCCTTGCGGTAGAACCAAAGGATTTAAGAAAAAGAGGGCCTGTAGTTACTTTAATGGGACATATTGACCATGGAAAAACCTCAATCCTGGATCACATAAGAAAAAGTAGAATCGCCCAAAAAGAGACAGGAGGGATTACTCAGCATATCGGAGCTTACCGTATAGAGTTGGATAAAGGAGGGATAACTTTTTTAGATACTCCCGGGCATGAAACTTTTACCGCTATGCGTGCCCGTGGGGCGAATATAACTGACATTGTGGTTTTAGTCGTAGCCGCTGATGACGGGGTCAAGCCTCAGACTCAGGAAGCTTGCGATCATGCTAAAGAAGCCGGTGTTCCTATAATCGTGGCAATAAACAAAATAGATAAATCCAACGCGGATGTGGATATGACTAAGCAGCATCTTTCAAAAATAAAATTGGTTCCTGAAGATTGGGGAGGAGATATTGTTACAGTAAAAGTTTCCGCCAAAACTGGTGAGGGGATAGATGAACTTTTGGAAATTATTCTTATTCAGGCGGATCTTATGGAATTAAAGGCTGATTACTTAAGGCCGGCTGTAGGTGTGGTTGTGGAGGCAAGACTTTCTAAAGGGAAGGGGCCGTTAGTCTCTGTTTTGCTCCAGGAAGGTAAATTAAAGAAAGCGGATTTTTGTGTGTGCGGCTTATATTGGGGTAGAGTTAAAGCGATATATGATGATCGAAATAATTTTCTTGTGGAATGTTTGCCTTCTTATCCGGCAGAGATTTTGGGGCTTAACGGTGTGCCTAACCCGGGGGATAAATTCTTTGTAGTTCCTGATGAGAATACGGCTAAGGAGATTGTGAGAAGAAGGAAGCAAGAAATAGAGAGAAAGAAAGTTGTTGCGCCGGTACATATGAAATTGGAAGACCTCTATGCGAAAGTGAAAGAAGACAAATTGAAGAAATTAAAAGTAATTTTGAAAGCGGATGTCGGAGGCACCCTTGAGGCAGTAGAGTCTGCCTTGGAAAAAATGGGTACCTCGGAAGTAAAGATTGAAATAATTCATAAAGGGGTAGGTTCTTTGCTTTCTTCGGATGTGCTTCTTGCCGAAGCAAGTGACGCGGTTCTTGTGGGTTTTAAAGTTGGAATCGAGGCTAATGCCAGAGATTTCGCGAAAGCTAAGGGTATTGAAATAAGGACATACCAGATAGTTTATGAGTTGATTGACGATATAAAATTAGCGCTGGAGGGGTTGCTTACTCCGGTCATTAAAAGAATATTTCTGGGAAGGGCCTTAGTTAAAAAAGCGTTTAAACTTTCCCGGGGTATTGTGGCCGGCTGCGTTGTGGAGAAGGGCAAAATTCAGAGAGGGGTTCATTCCGAGCTTACCAGAGGAAAAGACGTCATTTTTAAAGGGAAGATTAGTTCTTTAAAAAGATTTAAAGATGATGTTAAAGAAGTTGTTGAAGGAATGGAGTGCGGTATAACTCTTGATTATAAGGATGTCATGGAGGGTGATTACATCGACGCTTTTCTGGAAGAGACGGTGGAAAGAAAACTGTAAGACGCAGATTCTTGCAGATAGAAGAAACGCAGATGGTCGCGGATAGAGAGAGACAACCGCTGAGTTTATCCTGAGTAAAACCGAAGGGCTGAGACGAGGGACGAGAGATGAAGGACGAAGGATGGAGAAAGAACATATAGAGTAGGGACAGGCCTAAGGCCTGTCCAATATAATTAACCATTTCTATTTTTAATGCAGAAGAAAGTATTAAGCGGAATGAGGCCTACCGGTAAATTGCATTTGGGGCATTGGGTAGGAGCTTTATCTAATTGGGTTTCTTTACAGGAGAGTGCCCGGTGTTTTTTTATGGTTGCTGACTGGCATGCCTTGATGAGCGAATATAAAAATACTTATCAAATAAAAGATATAATGTTAGATAACGTAGCTGATTGGCTTGCCTGGGGAATAGATCCCGAAAAATCGGTAATTTTTATCCAATCAGAAATCAGCGAGCATTTGGAATTATTTATGATTTTGTCTTTTCTTACGCCTTTAGGATGGCTTTCCCGATGCCCGACTTTTAAAGAACAGATTAAGCAGCTTAAAGAAAAAGAGATAAACACTCACGCTTTTTTAGGTTATCCGGTTCTCCAGGCCGCGGACATTCTTCTATACAAAGCTAATTTTGTTCCGGTGGGTGAAGATCAGCTCCCACATTTAGAGATTACCCGGGAAATAGTAAGAAGATTCCATTTTATATACGGAAAAGAAGTTTTCGTTGAACCTCAACCTTTTTTGACAAAGATTCCCCGTTTTTTAGGCCTGGACGGGCGGAAGATGAGTAAAAGCTATAATAATTTTATTGCTTTGGATGAGGATGACGATTCTATAAAAAGGAAAGTTCTTTCCATGTTTACTGACCCCCAGAGATTACGAAGACAAGATCCGGGGCATCCCGGCATCTGTAATGTTTTTAGCTATTATAAAGTATTTAAACCTGAGTTGGAAGAAGAGGTGTATTCCTGGTGCACTAAAAGTATTAAGGGGTGTAAAGAATGTAAAGCGGATCTGGCGGCAATTATTGTTGGTTTGGTTGCACCCGGAAGAGAAAGGAAAAAAAAATTTTTAAACGACAAAGATTTAGTTTATAATATATTAAAAGAAGGCGGTAGGAAAGCAAGAATATTCGCTGAGGAAACTTTGCGGGAAGTAAAAAAAGCGATGGGATTATGGTGATAACTCAGAAGACGCAGATTAACGCAAATCTTCCGCCTCTGGCGGAAACGCAGATGGCTGCAGATAGAGAGGCATGAAAGTAAAATTAAATATATTCGAAGGTCCGTTAGATCTTTTACTTTATTTAGTTAAGAAAAATCATATTAACATCGCGGATATTCCCTTGTCCGTGGTTGTTAAGCAATATCTGGAATTTATTGAGTTGATGAAAATTCTTGATATAGATCTTGCTTCGGAATACATGGTTATGGCTGCTCTTTTAATAAACATAAAATCAAGAATGCTTCTGCCTCAGGAGGAAAAAGAGGAAGTTCCTGAAGAAGACCCCAGAGAAGAATTAGTGAAGAGATTGTTAGAATACAAGAAGTTTAAGGAAGCAGCTGCTTTTTTAAAAGAGAAAGAAGACGAAAGGTTAAAACATACCAGCCGTTCTACTACTATTGTTACCCAGATTAAAGGTGAAGTCTACATTGAGGCTTCTATTTTTGATCTTATAAACGCTTTTAAGACCGCCTTAAAAGAGATCCCTAAAGATGTATTTTTTGAAGTAGTAAAGGATGAATTTACAATTGAAGAAAAAATGCACGATCTTCTTCATCTTTTGGTAACTAAAGAAAAGGTTTCGTTAGAACAACTTTTTGGCTCTGTAAAGAATAAGCTGGAGATAGTCGTTATTTTCCTGGCAATTTTAGAGTTAATCCGTTTGAAAGAAATTATCGCCATTCAAAAAGATCTCTTTGCCTCTGTTTTAGTTGTGAGAAGAAGTGCTGTTTATTCTTCCCGATAAGTTATAAAATTACATGGATCAAGAAAGAATTCTAGATCATTCCCCGGAGAATGAAGAAGAAAAGATAGTTAATCTTTCTTTAAGACCTGCTTGTCTGGCTGACTTTATTGGCCAGAAAAGTATTGTTTCTTCTTTAAAAATCGCGATAATCGCGGCCAAAAAAAGGTTGGAAAGTTTAGAACATCTTCTGCTTTCCGGCCCTCCCGGGTTAGGAAAAACTTCTCTCGCGTATTGTGTGGCTAAAGAAATGGGCACAAAACTTGTTTCCACCAGCGGTCCGGCTATTGAAAGAGCAGGAGATTTGGTGGGAATCCTTACCAATTTGGAGGAAGGCGACATTTTATTTATAGATGAAATCCATCGTTTGTCCAGGGTCGTGGAAGAATTTTTATACCCCGCAATGGAGAGTTTTCAAATAGATTTTATTATTGATAAAGGGCCTTATGCTAAGACTATAAAATTCAATTTAAAGCCGTTTACTCTTATTGGCGCGACTACAAGGAAAGGGCTTTTAAGCGCTCCTTTAAGGGGCAGGTTCGGTTTATTTTTTGATTTTGATTTTTATGCTCCCGAAGATTTAATTTTGGTAGTTGAGCGCAGCGCTTGTCTTTTGGAAATAGAGATAGATAAACCGAGTAGTTACCAGATTGCTTTACGTTCCCGGGGGTCGCCTCGTTTGGCGAATCGCTTACTGCGAAGGGTAAGAGATTATGCTCAAGTAGTAGGGAAGGGAGTAATCACTCTGGAAATTACCCGCGAGGCCTGCGAGAAGGCAAGAATCGATGCTGACGGATTAGACGAGATAGATAGGAAATATTTAAGAGCGATAATTGAAATTCATAATGGAGGACCCGCGGGTATCGATTCTATTGCCGCGTCTTTAGGCGAGGCTAGAGATACTTTGGAGGATGTGGTTGAACCATACTTATTGAAAAAAGGTTTTATCCGGAGAACTTCCCGGGGAAGAGAGGTCACAGCGTTTTCCTATAAACTCTTGAATATGCCTTTACCCAAAGATCTTCAAAAAAAATTATTTTAAAAGACTGTTGGGGATTTTAGCAGTGTTAAAGGTAATATAAAAGAAACCACAGAGGTCACAGAGGGGATAAATAAAAAGAAAAATTCTCTGTGTACTCAAAAAGGAATAAAACAAAATTAGGCGATTATGTTGGTTAAAAATCTGTGTGTACTTGT
>JAGLUN010000043.1 GCA_023134705.1 Candidatus Omnitrophota bacterium
CTGTGGAAAATTTGAAGTCGACCCTACGCGCAAATAATGCTAACTGCATTATTTGGGTTAATCTGCGTCTATCAATAAACAAGTTGACAACTTATTTCGAAAATTGCCTTGGGGATAGGAGAATACATATCCTTCTCCAATAAAGGAAGATCAACCTTGCTAAAATAGGGAGAATTAGTCAAATTGTGAGTATATTGTGTTATGGCTAAATTAAGATCCGTATATTCACTTATAACTTCTCCTGAGATATTCAGCTTTTTGGGGAATCCCCCTCCTTTAACTTCTAAATGGTATAAAGTAACCTCCGAAGGAGTAATGTTGCTTAATTCTTTTAACATCCCCCACCACAAAGGCTGCCTCCCAATACTTCTTGTTAAAAGATTTTCTCTCTCCAGAAAAACCTTTTCAAAAGAAAGGCATTCTTTAATTTCTTCTACCAGGGGCGTAAGATACACAATTTGTTCTTGTACCCGGGAAATTCTGGTTTTAAACCTCAAAAGCCTTAAATAAGAAAAAGAATAAATACCTAAAAAAATACAAAGAACGATTGGGAATATCAAACGTGCCAAAAACATGAAGAACAAAAATTTTTGTTCTATCTTTTCCTTGGTAGGGAGAAGATTAATAATCCCTCCTTTATTCATACAGATCCCAAAGGCAACAGTTAAATGAGGAGCGGCTTCTTCCATAACCAGTTCATTCCTGAAAACTCCGGAATCAAGCCATTTTTTCATCGCTTGTAAAGGATTCAATTTCTCTATGGTCTTTATCGATAAATCAACCACATTTGCCTTAATAAATTTAAGTATGTTTTTAATACGGGAAGCTCCCCCGGTAAGGTAAAAAGCGTCTAAACTGTCCAGTTTATAAGTCCTGAAGTAAAAACTAACCGTACGGGATATTTCGGTAATCAGTCTATCTAAAACCGGCCTTAACGAAGTGGCTACCTGGGCCCCTTTAATCGCGCCAAAATCGGTGTAAAAATCAACACTTGCTTCATCCTCCATAGGAATCCCGCAGTGCCGTTTAAAAGACTCCGCATCTTCAAAGGATATGTCCTCCTTCAAATAACTTAAGGCCTTTAATATCCCCTGAGTAAACTGTTCACCGCCTACAGGGATTTCCCGGGTAAACTGCAATAAATTGTCTTTATAAAAGGTTAAATGACTCTGTTTAGCCCCCATATCCAGGATTGCCACAAAACGGGGTGCTTCCATGGTTTTGAGCAAGTTACTCAAGGCATCATCAGTAGTGTTTATAATTACCGGACGTAAACCAAAGCTTTTTAAAAAATCTAAATGTTTATCCAAAGTACTATTATCCACAGCTATACAGGTAACAAAAAGCTGGGGAGGTTCTCCTTCAAACCTCTCAGTTACAAAATAATAAAAAGATACGTTCTTAAAATCCAACTGGAAAGGTAGTCGCTTTTTTAACTCTATTCCTACAGCCCCTCTTAAATCCTTATCAGAAAGAGGAGGCAGGAGAAAAGAGAAGGTAAAGACTCCAGTTCCCTTGACAGCTAACCTGCCCAAGGAAGTTTTTATTCTTGATTGAGAGATATACTCATCGATAAATTCCTTTATAAACCTGTTCTTTTCCCGGGGGTTATCCTTGATTTTAAAAGGGATGGCTCTTACTTTATAATCGGAAAGTATATATCCGCCTTGGCTTTTCTGAAGCTGAAGAATTTTAATATAGCCGTTGCCGACATCGATACCCAGCGTGCTTTGGGTAGCAAGGAAAAAGTTTCTTAAAGAAAAAAATATTTCTTTAAAATCGAATTTATTCTTTGCTGCTGGAAGAAAATTATCCTTACTCACTTCGAATTAAATTTTACAGGGAAAGATTATGAATGTCAAGGAAATTGCCAAATTCGAATTGGTTTATAATTATTATCGAAAATAATTTTTCAGGAAGGAGTTTTCTAATGCAACACTTTCAGTCCTGAACTGATTTTGTTACGTTAGAAGGGATTCGCGTATTTTTGATAAATGGTAATATTATTCCCTCTCCGGCCCTGGGGGAAAATTCCTCTTGTTCTATTCCTCCTGCCAAGTGATTGTCGAAGATGAAAACTCAAAGCCCTGAGTGCTGGGCTGATTAACAAATCTGGGGTTATCTAATTTTATACTGCCTCTTAAGGTAACATCAACACCCAAAACAGCTAAAGCAGTTAAATAATTAAAATCAATATCTCCTTTTTCGCTATAAATGATACCTCCGAATCTATGTTTGAGTCTTTTCGAAGAGTCGTTCCCTCCATTGGGGGTATCAGGACAAAAGATATTGCCTTGTTTAGTCGCTAAACTGGGGTAACGGCTGCCAAACAATCCCGGAGTAGTAAAAATAGCTTTTCTACCTTTTAATCCTATATCTCCCTCAGCAATAATATAAGTGCGTTGAAAGAGAAGGCTATTCTTTATTCTCAAATCGATAAACGCGTCTCCGGTTACATAGCGTATTCCCTTCCAAACCATATTCGCATAAAACCGCCTGGCAATCCCTACTCTATCGCCTGCGCTCCAACAGTTCAGAGGATTAGTTAAATCCACACTATTGTCTAATTCGATTCTAATAACTTGTGAATTTCCCGGACCATTGGAAATCTTTTTAATAATCCCCCATTCTTGATAATTCCAGCCGCCGGAAGTAAGATTCTTTAATATCGCACCCTTATACCATCCGGGAAAAGGGTTGGTGAAAATTTTACAACTAACGGTTATATTACAAGTATGATTAGCCGGCACACAAACAACATTAGACACAAAGGGTATTATACTGATTCTCTCGCCAATAACCCAATCTACCTGCGCTGCCAAACGCACCCGATCATTAGCTAAAACATTCTGTATGGCGGACCAGGAATTACCTTTACTAATATTTCTTATTACCTCGTCATTCCATTGACCGGTAGGGTTACTAAAAATACTTGTATCCAAAGTTAAGGTGCTTTTACCGGCGGCGTGGGTAATGTTAGTGATCTTGGCTGTCCGGGGAGGACTCCAGATATTTGAAGCATGACTCTCAAAATAGTCCATATCGATCTGAGGGTAAAGACCCTCAGGCATGATTTCCCGCTCTCCACTGCCGGGAACAGCTAAATCAGCCGCTTCACTGTGCGGCAAAACCCCATTACCCTCATAACCATCGGTCAAATCATCCGGTTTATCAATAACCCCGATATCTCCGTCAATATTTATATAATGCCCGGCTGTAGGACTCCAATCAAAAAGATGAGTTATCTGAATCGGCTTTCCCAAAGTCCCAAGCGCGACTGTTAATTCTGTTTGCCGCTTTGCCCGGCAGTTAGTTGTAGTTATTTCGCAATCACTCTGTGAAGGGATAAAACCAATGGAACTAATAACTATTTTATCTGCCTCTGTGGGATGATCATAACAGACAACGTTATACTCTCCATAAGCCAGACTGTGAGGTAAATTATCACTCGGAGCTCCGGTTGTTCTCCAGGTTATATCACCCGATAATTTCTTTAAAGCCCACTCTCCTCCTGATTCTGCTAAAGACAAAGCTCTTTCTGAATCGAGAGTACTCAAACTTAGCTCGAAATCTCCTGATTGCATATCCAGCAAGGTTGTACCTAAAACAGCAAAAATTAACATCAAAAATATAACCACAATCAATACCATTGATTTTCTTATCTGCGTTTTCTTCATCTTACTTTAAATTTCTCGGAAAAACCCTGGTTTTTAAGGTATAACTTTGGTCTCCTTCATTTACATCAAACTGTACCTCTATATAACAAACACCCTCTCTCTCGTCAGCGGAAAGCGGGTCAGAAACAATTTGACCCCCAAAACTATCATAATATCTAAAAGTAAAAGGTGCTGCTCTACTCACCAAAATTTCAGACGTATCAGAAACGTCAAAACTGCCGTCATCATTACTATCTATTTCATAAAAAAGCTCTTCAGTCAACGGAGCATACCGGTATCTTAAACGAACATCATTCCCGCCGCTGTCTAACCGGACAAACTGTAGCCGGTCACTACCGGCATCTTCTATAGCCGAAGGCAGGTCTTTTTTAATCTGGCGAATTTGCCGGGTCATTTGAATAAAAGAAATCCTGGCCTCATTCACAATCTCACTACGGAATGAAGTAAACTTCCATACATCCATAACTTTGATGAGGAACCAGGAAAATGCTCCAGAGAATATCCCCACGATAGTTAAAACAATCACCAATTCAATAAAAGTAAATGCTTTCTTCCTCATTATTCTGTTCAATATCCACTTACCAAAACATCTAAATCAACCCCGCCGAAAACACCATCTGTCCGGGAAAGAAGAACTTTTATCTGTTTAAAATCAGTAGGCGGAGACGCGGCCGGCTGCCAGGAACTTCCGTTTAACTCTACATAAACCACGCTTACCGAACGTTGATAAACGCTGGGGGTTAAGCCGCATACTCCTTGTTGATTGCAAAAATCAACGTATCCATTATAATCATCAACATCATCCCAGTTATTATGATCAGTATTGTTTTCTAAATTCGCTTGATCCAAACCCAGAGTAATTGTCTCAGGCCCAAGGGGGATTCCGCTCCAGGGAGAAGAACTATTCTCATCAAAGCTTTTTGAACGTATTTCTTCCATTAGCTCTTCAGCGTAAAAAGTAGCCATAGAAATTGATTCTACTTCTAAAGTCCTATAATTAGATTGCATAAATAACGTAATCAAAGGAAAAACAGCTAAACTAATAACGGTAATAGATATTATCAATTCTATCAAGCTGAGACCTTTTCTAAACTTTACCAATTGTTTCATCCCGCGCCTGCTTTCTTACTTTTCACTACATATATCCTCGAAAAATAACAACTCTAATACCTTTCTCGAAATATAAACAGCCTACATAAATTTTACCATATAAAAATGCCGAAAATCAACATAATTCTGGATATCTATGCTGATATCCCCGCTTACAGGCAATTCTTCAATATTTCGGTAATAAAGGTTAGGTATAAATCCTATCAAAAAAACCTGAATTATATTCACTGGGAAAATGCTACTACATTTTCCCAGTGTAGAATTTTTCAACAGGACAGGTAGAAATCAATCTCTGGCTAAAACTACAGGAAATTAACAGGTTAAATAAAGCATTCCCTGTATAAGCAGGAAAAATTATTTTAGTTTAAAGTAACTTTAACTCTTCCAGTTTGGGGAGTAACTCTTATAATTAGCCGTCGATCCTGATATTCCATGATTAATGACCCGACATTGACAAGAACAACGCCATTCTCATCCCGGGGGATACCCTGCCAGTCAAACCTTAAAGTATCCGTGCCCCTGAAATCCACAAAATTATTGAGGATATCCACCCCCAGGTATTTAGACTTAGCGGCACTAGTATACTTAACATCTAAATCCCCGCGGGTAAAAGGGTCCTTTATTGACGACCAGTTTGCGTCTTCACAGCCTCCAGCCGCACAGGTTCCATCCGCCTCATTACAATAACAAGCCTTGTAACCATTGCTGACTTCGTTAAATTCCAACTTACAATCGGCATGCCGGGATAAAGCTATTCTCTGTACAAGCCTGATATCGGAAACCAATTTTTTTGCTGCTCCCCGTAACTTTATATCATGAAAGACTTCAAACTGGGGGATTGCCACTACCGCTAAAATAGCTATAATTATTACAACCATCGCAGTCTCAATAACTGTTAGTGACTTTTTAAAAGCTGGGGGGAGGGGTAACAAAAATTTCATTCAATGAATTTTGATACTTCGCGTAATACTTAGAACGATTATACTTCTCGTGCAATCATTGTCAAATATTTTTTATCTGCACAGATATTGAAATTTAGAGGTACAAGTAGTATATTTTATGAGTCAACGATATCCTTTAGCTTTTGCTTCGGTAACAATAATTATGATTCAATTCGACCGTGGATTAAATGAAAATTCCAAATAACAAATCCCTCCGCCACCGTAATAAATCTTATTTAGGCGAATCCACCTTTGGTGGAAAATAACAAATCCCTCCAGAGGCGGAGATGCTTATAATTTGAAATTTTAAAGATTTGGTGCCTTGTGGCAAAATAATTTAGTGGCTAAAGCATATAACAGATGGGTAACATATATTATGAGTCAATTCGGTGGCAATTCACAGACAAGTTATTGCTGGATTTTTCAATAATAACTACTATAATAACTTCAATATGGGGATAAAAACATTTAAAGGCTTGAAACTGGACCGATTTCAAGAAGAAGCCATAAACTTTGCTGATAAAGGTTACTCGGTAATAGTTTCGGCCCCAACAGGCGCGGGTAAAACCTTAATTGCTGAATATATTATTGAAGACTGCGTGAAAAGGGGAAAAGGAATTATTTATACCGCGCCGATAAAAGCCTTAAGTAACCAAAAATTCAGAGATTTCTCCGGGAAATATCCTAAAAGCACGGGTATTTTAACCGGCGATGTAGGGATAAATCAATCCTGCCCTATCCTTATTATGACTACCGAAATATTCAGGAATAATATCCTAAGCAATCCCCTGAAGTTAAAAGATAGAGCTTGGGTAATCTTTGATGAAATTCATTATCTTGACGATATAGAAAGAGGCACAGTCTGGGAAGAATCCATCATACTCCTGCCTAAACATATGCGTATGCTCGCTTTAAGCGCTACTATTCCTAACATAAGTGAATTCGTAAAATGGCTTGAATTCATTCATGCGTTTCCTCTAAAAACAATCATAGAAAAAGAAAGGCCCGTTCCTTTACATTTTCATTTCCAATGTAATAATAAGGTATTTTCAAATTTTCAAGAATTCGAAGAAAGCGATTATCTAAAGAAAAACTTAAAAGACAAATACCTCAGTAAAAGGCTTCGTTCTCCGTTCAAACCTAATAAATTAGCGACTTTAGCACACCACTTAAAAGATAAAAAGGCGTTGCCTTGCATATATTTTACCTTTTCCCGAAGAAAATGCGAAGATTTAGCTTCAGAAGTTTATGATCTGAATTTCCTGGACAGAAACGAGAAAGAAAAAATAGAAACCATATTTCTAAAGCTTGCCCAAAGATTCAACATAGACAGAGACCCCTATGTAGACTACCTTTTTCCTCTGATAAAAAAAGGGATTGCCTACCATCATGCAGGCCTACTGCCTACATTAAAAGAAATAATTGAAAGACTATTTACTACCGGGCTTATAAAACTAATATTTACTACTGAAACCTTTGCCCTAGGAATAAATATGCCGGCAAAAACATGCGTTTTCGATAGTCTCTCTAAATACTACGGAAGATCCCGCCGGTACTTAAAAACGCGGGATTTTTACCAAATGGCCGGAAGGAGCGGCAGGCGGGGCATAGACAGGGAAGGGTACGTATATTTGAAAATAAATCCCTACCATATAGATATATCCGCCTTAAAAGAGATAATTTACGGCCGATATGAACCTATAACCAGTCAATTTAATAACTGTTACGCTACTATTCTCAACCTATATAAATTGATGGGAGAAAAAATAGTTGATATATACCCTTATTCTTTTCACTTCCATCAGTCAGACAGCTTTAAAAAACGCCAGGCTTTGGATTTACTAAAAAGGAAACTCTCTCTCCTGAAAAATGCTAATTATATTCTTGATAATGGAACTCTTAGCTGTAAGGCGGAGTTAGCTTCCAAAGTGTACAGCTTTGAATTACAAATGGGAGAATTATTTGAAAGCGGATTCATGGAAAGCCTCGATGAATCTCTTCTTTTTGTCGTAATCTCATCTCTGGTTTATGAACCGCGCAAAGGAGAAAAACGGCCGAGATTAAGCAAAAAGATAAAAAAAGCACGGAGGGACCTTGAATTTCTCCTGCAAGAAATACATAAAAGAGAAAGGCATTTCAGGATATACCCCTTAAGTAAAAAATTTTATTTCCATATCACCGAAGCATCCCGGGCCTGGGTTGAAGGAACTGATTTTTATAAACTTAACAAATTCTGCGACATAGACGAAGGAGAAATCGTAAGGTACTTCCGGATGTCTATCCAGGTACTCAGAGAAATTCTTTCCTCCGAGGCAGTGCCTCTATCCCTGAAGCTAAAAATAAATAACTGCTTAAAAAAAGTAAACAGAGAAGTCGTAGACGCGGAAAAACAATTAAGACAAGTGATATAGAGAGAAAGATTCAAGGCTTGATCCTCGATGCTGGATCCTAGATCCTCGTAGAAATATTAAATATTTATAAAGAGTGAAATGTTCAAGACTTGATTCTTGGTGCTGGATCCTCGATGCTCGTTCAAAAATATTAATTATTTATTCTAATATCTAGCATCCAGGATCGAGGATCTAGCATCAATAAGTATTCTTAAGCCCTCGAGTCTCGTATTACCACCAGGAAATTTTGCGGAGGCCTCTCTTTAAAACTACTATTCCCGAAGGGTCTAAATAATAATTCTTCTTATCGCGATCTTTATCGTAACCAATAACCTGATTCCGTTCTATGACATTAAACCGGTCAATAATTGCCTTTTTTATCTTACAACCACTTTTTACGTGAGTAAAATCCATTATTATAGAATCGTCTATAGTAACACCTTTTTCTATTTTTACTCCTCTACCTAAAATAGAATTATTCATCTTTACCTTTATTACTTTTGAACCTTCTCCTATAAAAGAGTTCGAAATCTGAGATTCTTTTATATAAGCGGAGGGACAATTCAAATTAGAAGAATAAATAGGCCAATATTGGTTATCCAAATCCAAAAGCGATTTTTCTCCTAATAGATCCATGTTTGCCTGCCAGTAACTTTTAATTGTTCCCACATCCTTCCAATAAAATTTCGCTTCGTAATTTTTTAGGGAAGGCACCCTGTTTTGCGAAAAATCATAAGCGTAAGCCTTAATTTTGCTTTTGATCAAAAAAGGGATTATATCTCTTCCGAAATCGTGAGAAGTATTTCTTTTAACATCTTCCTCTAAAGCCTTTATCAACAAATCAGGATTAAATATATAATTACCCATAGAGGCAAAACAGGAATTTTCTTTAAAATTACTGGGTTTTTCTTTAAAACCAATTATCCTTTTTTCCTTATTTATGTCTACTATCCCGAAATGGCATGCTTCTTCCTTACTCACAGAAACCGTGGAAAGTGTAAGTTCCGCTTTTTTTCGAAAATGGTAATCAATCATCTTACTTATATCCATACGGTAAATATGATCTCCGCTGAATACCGCGACGATTTCAGGTTTAAAATCGTAAATTAGGTTTATATTGTGGTAAACAGAATCAGCGGTGCCGCGATACCAGTCTTTTACCTCTTCGCGACGCATCTGAGGAGGAACTACCGTAATAAAATGCTGAGATAAAACTCCTACTTTCCGCCAGGTTTTTCTTATATGTTCGATTAAAGACTGAGATTTATACTGCACTAAAACATATATGGAGTAAACACCCGAGTTTATAAAATTGCTTAAAGCAAAATCAATGATTCTGTATTTACCTCCGAAGGGGACTGACGGCTTGGTTCTCTCTAAAGTAAGAGGATATAAACGTTCCCCTTTACCTCCGGCTAAAACTAAAGCTAATACCCTTTTTTTGAGATATCCCATTTTGAATTCATTCTCTTTCGAATTGTTCTATTATCCGAAGGACTTCTTTTCCGTCGGCAGCAGAAAGCAGGGATTGACGAAAAGAATTATTCATAAGTAACTTGGATAACTCTGCCAAAATCCGCAAATAAAGATTTAACTCCTTAGGGTCTGCTCCCATAAGAAAAATGAGATTAACTTTTTCTCCGTCCAGAGCATTAAAATCGACACCTTTATTTGATTTTGCGAAGCCAATCATAAATTCTTTCACCACCGGACTTCTTGCATGAGGAATAGCCACATTATGGCCGATTCCGGTAGAGCCTAAACTTTCTCTTTCCAAAACATCTTTTGTAAATTTCTCTTCGTCTAAAATTCTCCCGCTTGAAGATATTCTTTTAATAATTTCCCTTATGGCTTCTTCTTTATTTTGGGATTGTAAATCCATTATACAGTAGTCAGATTTTAAATAATGAGAAACTGTCATCATCGCCTCCTCCCTCTGGAATTATCCGTTCTGTCAAACTTTTCTCTAAACCCCAATTCCATTTTTCCGCCAGAGGCGGGCAATCTTAGTGCCTCAGCGGCTAATTTATTTTTTTAAGCGTACGTTTTTATATTTTCTAAAAGTCCGTAACAAAGCAATTTGTCGTCTTCTTCTATAGTATCATCCGCTTTAGGAAAGGCAATTAATTTATCCTTCCTTTCAATGGAAAGAACAAGGATATTTTTTTTAATGAATCCCGCGTCAGATAAAGTTCTATTTTTCTCTTCACTGTCTTTAGCAATAATAAGCTTAGCTATCCCATAACCATCAGGCAAATGGAAAAGCTCCTCCAGGATTTTTTGTTGCACAATTCCCTTAGCAATAACTTTTTTTTCTATAAACCTGTTAAGCCAGCGGCTAAAACTGTCTAAAGCAGTCAGTTTATAAAGAAAGGCGATAAAAATCAAGACAATAAAAACTTTCCATAGATCATGCGAAAGAGTCGTTTTTCCAAAGGACAGAAATAAGCTTGCGATCACCGAAACTATACCCACTTTACCTAAAATCATAAGGACAGCCACAGTTTTTCTCCTCATATTATCCCCCAGGACTTTTTCTGCTTCCTTAGTAGTAAAGCCTGTTCCGGTAAATGCGGAGATAGCTTGGAAACGGGAAGTTTTTTCATCCAAGCCGGTCAGTTTTAAGATAACCGTAGCGATTCGCACAACAAGAAAGAATATAATTATGATCAAAATAAGAGGTAAAATAGCAGAAAGAATACTCATCATTTTCTAACGGTTTTGATATAAATTATAAGTTAAATTAGACATCTCCGCAATAATTTTTTTCGCTTTTCGATAATCCTTTATTCCCTTAGTTAACACGCATATAATATAATTCCCCCGGGGAGAAAAAACGATACCCGCGTCATGAACTACGCTTTTTTCCAGCCCTGTTTTGTGAGCGACAATAATTTCTTTGGGTAAATACTTGGGGATGCGGTCGGCAACCGTCTGCCTTTTTAAAAAACGAAGCATTGTTTCCGAAGTTTCCTTCCCGATAATTCTTTTTCGGTAAATCTTCTCTAACAAAAAAGCTATATCCGAAGCGCTGGTATAATTATCGATGCCTTTTCTTCTTTTAGAAAAATTCATCATTTTTCTTTTTAAAGACGTATGGTTTAACTCTAACTCTTTAAAACCGGTATTAATGTAATCAAATCCTAAAATATCGATTATCTTATTGGTAGCGGTATTATCACTATAAGTAATCGATAACTCACAAAGTTTTGCGAAAGTCAGTTTTAAAGGGAGCTTTTTGCCTTTAATTATCCCCGAACCACCGGTTACATCTTTTCTCTCTATAATCACAAGATCGTCAAGACAAATTTTACCCTCGTCAACCGCTTTAAAAGCTACTGCAAGCAAAGGCAATTTTACCAGGCTTGCCGCGGGAAGCTCCTTTTCCGGTTTGAGACTTAATTCTTTCCAGGGAAAAGATAAATCCTTCATCAAAAAAGATATCTTTTCTTGGGGATCTTTAATTAAATTTAAAACTTCCTGTTCTAAAATAGAAAAGAACTCTGCGCTCTTTCTGATAGAAATAAAAACCAAAGAAAAAAAAATAACTAAAACACAAAGAAGAAAAAATAATATCTTTTTAAAGTATTTCTCTTTTTTCATCGGTCGCCGTTAAAAAGAAAGGATTCTATCTTTAGGATCTATTTTCCAAGGGTGGGCAGCCACAATGATAGAAAAAAATAAAGTGTAAATAAGCCAATCTCTACCAATCAAAATTATTGACAACCAGGGATAACCGCCGTAAGGCTTCAAGAATTCAGCGCGCAAAGAAGAGATTAAAAGAACAAGCAATATTAAAGGGATAATAAACTTTATAGAGACATCCCACCATCTTTTAATCTGCCATGTACTGTAATGATTAATATGATTCCTTAAAGCCTTTGTCTTATAGATCCATCCTATAAGTATACACTCAAAAATCGCAGCTATTATCAACCCGTACTGCATAAGGAAATGGTCCACAATATCCAGCCAGAGCAAACCTGCTTGAGTGGCAAAAATAAGGCTTCCTAAAAATCCAAGAATAGATATTACTGAAACCACTATTTTCCTTGAATAATGAAATTTATCAATAATAGCGGAAGTAAAAGCTTCCATAATCGAAATAGCCGAAGAAAGCCCGGCAATAACAAGAGTGCCAAAAAAAATTATTCCAAAAAGGCTGGAAAAATAAGGCAGCATACTTATGGCTTTAGGGTAAACTACAAAAGCAAGTCCTATGGATTGGCTTACAATATCCTTAACCCCCGCAGAAGTTGTATGCGCCATATAACCCAAAACAGAAAACACCCCAAAACCGGCAAACAAGGAAAAGAAACAGTTGCTAACAGCTATAATAAAAGAATCTCTGACAATCTGACTTCTTTTAGGAAGATAAGAGGCATAAGCGATCATAATTCCAAAAGCCACGCTTAAAGTAAAAAATATCTGGCCGAAAGCATCTATCCATACCTTTATATCTTTTAACCGGCTGAAATCCGGCCTTAAATAAACCAATATCCCTTCTTTTGCTCCCGGAAGCCTTATACTCCAAAAAACAATAATTGCGGTTAGCAAAAACAACAGAGGCATAAAAACCTTATTTGCCCTCTCTACTCCTTTTTGAACCCCTTTAAAAACAATAACCCAGTTTAAAAACCAGACAATAACCAGGGAAAAAACTATGGGTGTTCTTAAGTTTCCTATCTTAAACGGACTTTCGCTAACCATAAGGAATTCTTTAAAAAAGAAATTATTCGGATCATTTGTCCAGGCTGAGTTAAAAGAAAAGGCAAAGTAGTTAACACACCAGGAAATAATCACGGAATAGTAGAACATAACACCAAACATTACAAAAATTACCTGCCACCAACCAAGCCATTCCCATCTTTTTGATATGCCGGCAAAAGTTGCCGGAGCTGAACCTCTCATTTTATGGCCCAAGCCGATTTCCAAAATCATTAAAGGAAGGCCTACCACAAAGAGGGCAATAAAATAAGGAATAAGAAAGGCCCCTCCCCCGTTTTTATAGCAAAGATAAGGGAACCTCCAGATATTGCCTAACCCGATTGCTGATCCAATAGCGGCAAGAAGAAACCCGATATGAGTCCTCCATTGAGGACGATGATGAATAAAAGGATTTTCTCTCATTTTAATTTCCTAAATTATACCTTAGAATAATTTCCTGTCAAGAAAATCGCCTTTCTTAGCGATTTTCTTGACAGGGCAACGGAAAGTATGAAAGGAAGTAGGACATACTATACTTTGCCGACCAAAAAAAATTAACAAATTATTTGACAGTTAATTAATAATGAAGTATAATTTTTGCTATGAGAAATATTACCCGCATAGTAAAATTACTGGTTATAATTTCGTTCTTTATGCCTGCTCCTTTATTTGCCACAGAATTCGATGAAGAATTAGAAACTAAGCTGGATATTTTAGAAAAAAGAATAAATCAGGAAAGCAAAAGAATTAAATCTTTACAAGAAAGATTTGCCGATATTCAGTGTGAAAAAACGGAGTTAGAAAATAATTTAGCTACGGCAGATAAAAAGATAAAAAAAATAAAGAAACAGCTGAATGAAGAAAAAAACAATTCTCTCAGTATAAAAGAGAAACTTACAGCGAAATATCAAGCCAATGAAAAAAATTTTAACAAAAAAATAAATGAGCTTACTAAGCAGTTAGAAGTAAAAAATCAAACTTCGCAAGACGATCGTAAAGATCTCCGGAAAGAGCTGGAGAAAAAAAATAAACAAATAGAAAATCTGAATAAGACAATCGAAAATATTACCAAACGTATAGACAAGTTAATCTCACCTTAGATGCCTCTCTCCAATTCAGTTAATAACACATAATTAGCTACGGGCTTCTGAAAATAGTCTGCCATAGGCTTTTCCAAAGCGGATCCGCCTGTAGGCGGAAGATCCGCCTTCGGCGGAAAAATCGAAAATAGAAGATAGTCTGCCATAGGCCCCCCACTACTTGTTGCAGATACAATGCACACAAAGTGTGTGTTGTACCCGGAGTGCAGAGGCGAAGCTTCTGTACACAGCAATCAGAGGCGGGCAAGCAGATCCGCCTCTGGCGGAAAAATAGAAAAAGACATCTTGTCTGTTTTTTTATTTCCTTTTTCCTTCGTGTTCTTTCTGCCGTTGTAGAAAATTTTCCTTTTAAGATTATTTTATTTTTTCAGACAACAATGGATAGGATATCTTATGCAAGCGCAGGAAGTCTTTCATGTCCTGAGGCAGATCAATACGTAAATCGATCCTGTTACCGCTTACCGGATGAATAAAACTTATAAAAAAAGCATGCAGGGCAAGACGCCGGAAATTTACCTGGAAATCACGCCTGAAAGCATATTTGTCTTCTCCCAGGATGGGGTTACCGATTCTCGCAAGCTGAATTCTTAATTGATTCCTTCGCCCGGTAAAAGGCTCTAATTCTACTATGCTGAAATTCAAATACTCTTTTAAAACGCGATAAAAAGTTTTTGCTTTTTTAGGTTTCTCCCCAAAGCGCCTGCCTTCCTTATCCAGAATATAGCCTTCAAAAAATCCTTTTTTCTTCTTCAACTTATCTTTCACAAAAGCGAAATATTTTTTCTTTACTTGCCCTTTTTTGAATTTTTCCATAAACTCTTTCTGAATCGTTTTACTCTTAGCATAAATAATAAGGCCTGTTGTTTCTTTATCTAATCTGTGGCAGGGGTAAAGTTTCACTTTTACTGTTCTTTCTAAAACAGAAGTTAAGGTGTTTTTTTCTTTCTTCGGAGAAGGTTGAACCACAAGTTTAGCGATTTTATCAATAACAATTAAATATTCATCTTCAAAAATAACCTCGAATGGTTTCTTCATGCTTAGATAACTTTGCGCTTTGAGCGTAAACGTATTATACGTTATGCGTTATGTGAATTCGAGAATTGAACATCTATTCTCTCTTATCTGTTCTCTTCCTAAACGCATCCTCCACTTCTTTAGCTAACTCTTGTTTTAAAATTTTACCAGTAGGATTTTTGGGCAGAGCTTCTTTAAAAAACAGCTTTAAGGGCACTTTGTAAGAAGCTAAATTAACTCTTAAATAATTAATAATCTCTTTTTTTTCCAAATCGTTTTTCTTTTTTACTATAAAAGCTACCGGGACTTCTCCCCGACGGGGATGGAATACTCCCACAACAGCTGTTTCCTTAACTTTAGGATGCTTATAAAGTATATCCTCTATCTCTCTGGGATAAACATTTAGTCCTCTTACATTTATCATCTCTTTTAAACGACCCATAATATAAATATACCCTTCTTCATCAATCCTGGCTAAATCTCCGGTATAAAGCCAGCCTTTTTTTAAAGCTTTCTCCGTCTCCGTCTCCGACTTATAATATTCCTTCATTACATTATCCCCTTTAATAATAAGTTCTCCGACTTTATGCGGGCTGAGAGTATTACCTTCTTTATCTACAACCCGGATATTTACCGAAGGTAAGGGCACCCCTACTGACTGAGGTTTTCTTTTCCCGATTAAAGGGTTGAGGGAAACAACCGGGGATGTCTCAGTAAGACCATAACCTTCTATTAATGGCCGTTTAAATTTTTTTGTAAACTTTTTCAAAACAGGAGCGGGAAGAGAGGCTGCCCCGGAAATACATAACCTTATGGGATTTAAAAAATAATTTAGAAACAGCTTCAACCGGGAAAGTTTTATCTCGCTTAAAATGTTATAAACAGAAGGTATTCCTACAAAAATTGTCACTTTATTTTTAAAAATAGACCTTATTATCCTCTTAAAAGGTTTAAGCGCTCTCATAATCACAATTTTTGATCCCCGGGATATAGGGAGAAGCATACAAACTGTAGAGGCAAAAGAATGGAACAAAGGCAGGATACAGATAAAAGTATCTCTTTTGGTAACTTTTATTACCTTAATGCAATCTTTAATATTAGCAACCAAATTTTTATGAAGAAGAACTACGCCTTTGGGGTTTCCTGTAGTTCCCGAAGTATAGATAATTTCCGCGATATCCTCCTTTTTAATATCAATCTTTTCCTGTATAGCTTTACTGGTATCTACCAAAGTGTAAAAATCCAGGATATTTTTCTTATTTTTTGGAGAAGATACACAGATAATAGATTTTAAGGAATCCAAACGCGAAAGAATATTTTCTGCGTCCTCTAATTTATCCATGGAAACAATAATGACTTTTGCTCCTGAATCCTCAAGGATAAACTTTGCCTCTTCTCTTTTAAACATATTGTTTACCGGGCATACTATCGCTCTAAGCATAAGAATGGCAAAAAAAGAATAAACAAACTCAGGTAAATTAGGCAACCAAAGACATACTCTATCGAATTCTCTTACGCCGGTATGTGAAAGCGCAGACGCGAATTTCTTCGAAATAAACAAAAGATTTTCATAATTGATTCTCTTCGCTCCGAATACCAGGGCAATTTTCTTAGGATACCTACAGCAGTTTTCCTCTAACATCTCAACCAGATTAGAAAAACCGGTATTTTTCATTTTCATTTTTTCACCAAAATATCTTTTACCCCGTTAGAGAAAGCCGTCATCAGTGCAAACCGTTAGAGAATTTTGTTCTCTAACGGGGTTTACTTCTACTTATACTTTCCTATGCCGTGGAAAAGAACTTAAATTTAATAAAAATCAGCCTATAAATAATCACCCCCATAAAACTTCCTAAAGAATTGGCCAAAATATCTAAACTCTCAAAGGACCGGTAAGGTAGAAAAAACTGAATTACTTCTATTAACAATCCCAGACAAGAAGAATAAATGAAAGCTGATAGAAAGCCGAATTTTTTGTTATTAACTAAAGAAATTTTTACAATCATGACAGCCAAGATAAAATAAAGGAAAACATGTGCTATTTTATCCCAGCTTAAACACTCGGGAAGGTCTGATTTTAAGGGTAGTACAGAAACAACAAATAAAAAAAGTAAATAAAAATATACCCATAATCTTCCGGATGAACGAAGCTGACTGGTCATTACAAACCTTGCCCCCGCAGTGCCTAGAAATTTTAGAAATCCCATTTACTAACTAGGATCCTTTCGACCATTTTTCCTTTAACTCTTCATTAATCTCTTGCTGAAGAGAATCGCTTATAAACTTCTCTTTATCTTCAAAAGTCCTTGTTCTCGATTTATTCTTTTTCTTTATAAAGTCCTGTACTCTTAAAGAATTAGCCCCCTGTGGCTTTATAAAATCTATTATCTCACGGTCATTGCTAATAACTGCAATTTGTTTCTTATTTCTATAGTTACTTACCAGCTTTTTTATTACCTCATCCGCGGTTCTATCTTCACTAAAAATTATTTCAAAATAGGCATCTTTTTTATATTCCTGTAAATTTAATCCTCCGTCAAAAACAATGGTTACTTTATTTTTTCTGCTTCCGGTCAGGCTGTTCCTCTTTATGTAAAACATAAGGTCTTCTCGCGGAGAAGACGAATTTCTAAGTTCCTCTATACTATTTACCAGATTCCATCCATCGATGATATACCATAACATAAACGACTCCTCCTAATAAACTGATTGAAACCATAAAGGCAAAATTCAATAAAGATAAACTAAAACTTAACGCTTCGCTTACTCCCAATTTAGAGAAGAAATAAACACAAGCCATATCCCGTGTCCCCAGTCCGGCAATAGTTAAAGGTAAAAAAGCGATCACCATTATAATGGGAATAAGAATAAAAAAATGGATGAAACTAATAGAAAGAGCGAAGGCTTTTGCTGAATAGAAAAAGCTTAAGATTGTAGTAATCTGTATAGGCAAAGAGAAATATACTATAGTTTTAAAAAAGAGCGAGGGATTTTTTCTTAAAAAAGCGAATTCACCGCGCAAAGATTCTATTTTTTCTTTTACTTTAGGAATCCTTTTAAATATTTTTTTTAGCACCGGGAAAATGGATTTACTAAAAATTATGAAAAACGTGCACATCCCTAATAAAAACATACCTACTACCGCCCATAAAACCTCTTTTTCCTTTATCAGGCTTTTTCCTAGAATATATGAAAATGATACTATTCCAGCTAAAGCGACTAAACCGCTTAATCTATCGATAAACACGGAAAAAAAGGCTTTTTTTCTATTTTTAAAACGCTTTGACAAAACAACTCCTCTAAAAACATCACTGGCTAAAAAAGAAGGAAAAATCAGGACAAAGAATGTGCCGGATAAGAACGCGTATAAGGCTTCTTTAAAAGATATAGGTATCCCCAGAAAATTAAGGACAAATTTCCAACGTAAAGCACCGATTATATGACCCAAAAAGATTAACGAGAAAGCTAAAAAAATATAGAATTTAGAGGCAGTTTTATAAATATCGATTATATCCTTAAAAGGGACCAGTTTAAAAAGGGCAAAAAGCAATCCCCCACCTATAAAAATTCTTAAAATAAAGAAAAAATTTTTGTTTCTCTTCATCAGGTTCAGCAAAAATTAAAGCAACACCCCACGGACAAGCCCGTGGCCTTCCCTGCCTGTAGCAAGCAGGTGCGAAGACGAATAAGCAAAATCTCCCACCCAAGGTAAACCCCGTTAGAGAACAAAATTCTCTAACGGTCTGCGGTGACGGTGGCTTTCTCTAACGGGGTAAATAATTACCAAAACAGTACATTGTTCCTTTTCTTATCTTTTTCCATTAGTAATCTAAGTTTTATTTTTTTCCGGACCGGCGAGGACGAAGTTAACCGGAAAAATGCATTTGA
>JAGLUN010000044.1 GCA_023134705.1 Candidatus Omnitrophota bacterium
CGTATCCAGGTATTTTTCATGGTATAGGAAAGTATACCCTTATACCCTTACGGGCACAAGCGGGCACAGATAAAACTTTCCTAACCACTGAAAAATTCCGAAAAGTTGTCGCGAAGCGATTTTCTTGAATGCATTTTTCCGGTTAACCCCTAAAATTTCTAATAGCTTTTCTTCGCTCCATGATAACTATGGTCAAATCCGATGTGTACTTTCGGAAAAGCTTTTACCCGGAAAATTATCCAGACGGTTACCTCCCGTTCTTTATCAAGATCAACACCTAAATCCACCCACCAGCAGTGTAAATCTCTTCTCAACCGGTACTGCTGTTCCTTAAAATCTCCTGTTCTATACTCATAACGCAGATAATTCTTGAATTGCAGTTTAGGAGTTATCTCATAAGTTAACCCAAGGGTACCTTGCGAGCTTTCTTTCCGGGCATAGCGATGGCCGCAGGAAACAATATATTTTTCGTTTTTAGCATGAAAATTTAAATCAGCGTTTGCTTCTTTAACTACCCGGTCAACACAATCATAAGTAGAATCCGCGTTAAAGGATATTTCTTTTTTAGGATAAAATTCCAAATCCATCTTCGCCTTATCGAAATAAGATCCTTTGCCTTCTTCATTCAATTTATATTCCAACGAAGGGGAAAAATAAAGAAAGTCCCAATGCCGGAGCTTATTCTTTGCCTGAAACTTATTGTCTAATGCAAAAATAAGCGATTCTTTTCTTTCCAGGTCATCAATATTGTCGAATTGAAAAAGCTGGGATTTAGATACTGTCGGAGAATGGATATAACCGTAAGTTAAAATAGGAGTTATAATATGCCTTATTTTCAACGCTGTTTCACCGAGCAGAGAAAACGGACCATCGAATACTTTATAGGAATTCGTACTTAAACTGACGCCGGTCTTGAAAGCGTTCCGTAAAATATTTTCATTGCCGTAAACATTCTTAGAATAGTAACTCGATAAACAACCGGCATAAGGATTTATGTTTAACCAGCCTAATTTCGTTTCATAACTTAAAGTGTTATCAAAGTTTAAACGCAGACTATCATCATCCTGCCCGGAATTCGCGTTCTTCCTGGAAAGATTCGCCAAAGAAGCCCCGGATTCAAAATAAAAAGGGTACTCGTTAAATATTTTTTGTTTATAACGATTGTATTCAAGTTTCGGAAGATACTCAGTTTCACTGTAAAAGCGGTTTACTCTTTTTTGAACAAGCAAAGACAGAGAAGAATTATAAAATGCCCAATCCATCAAAGTATAAGAAAGAGGGTGTGGATCTATCTCATACTCCCGATAAAAGAAATCTTTCATGAAGTCTTCGTCAGAAAATTTGTTGAATTCTGAAACTACCGAAAAATTTTCTAACTGTAAATTATACGAAAATTGTCCCTTATATCTTTGGTAAGGAGGATATTTTAAAACAGTCTCTTTCCGATAAAGCTTATCGTTAAGCTGATAAACATTGAAAAGCGCTTCTCCAAAGTTCAAAAAATTGGAATAATGAGTTATCCCCTTGCCTATCCCCCTGTTCTCATACCAATCACCAAGTATTTTCCCCCGGTTATATTTGTTTAAGTGATACCGCCACCTTGTAAGAGTATAATATCCCCAGATACCGTCTTTCCCGGGAATAATTTCAACCGGGAACGATTTGTCGTCTATAGGATGGGAATAATAAGGAAGGTAAAAAATAGGGACTTTTCCTATTTTTAGGAATACATTTTTCGCGACAGTTTTTTTACCAGGATAAATAGTAATTCTTTTTGCCGTTAACCGGTAATGGGGCGTCTTTGAATCGCAGGTAGTTACAAAACCATTTTTCAAAGTATATTTATCCTCTGTGTATTCTCCTTTTTTCGCTTCACCATATAAAGGAAAAGATTCCACTCTGATGCTATCTACCTGGGCTTCTTCCTTATTAAAAGAATAGAGGACATTTTCGCCAAAAACGGTTCCTTTACCCGAACTAACTTTAACCTCGCCTTTAATCAAAGCGATATTCTCTTTAACATCATAAACAACTTCATTACAGTTTATAACAATATCCTTATACTTTATAACTACATTACCTTTAGCTGCGACTTTATCCTCCTGATGAAGATAGCTGACTTCATCCCCATCAACAATAACCGGAATAGCCTTATTCTGGGGGAAAACCATGAGATTAACCGATAAAATTAAAATAAAGATAATGCCCAAAATAATCGTTATATTTTTCTTCATTTGTCCAATATCTTTTTAAGCTTCTTCCAATCGTCCATAAACTTTTTTATTCCCGCCTCGGTTAAAGGATGCCGCATGAGCTTTTCGATAACATAAAACGGAACTGTGGCAATATCAGCACCCACGCGGGCTGCTTCTAAAAAATGTATGGGATGACGGATCGAAGCTACGATTATCTGCGTAGATATCCCGTAATTGTCATAAATCAATTTTATATCGCTTACCAATGCCATACCTTCAGCAGATATATCATCTAATCTGCCTACAAAAGGGGAAACATAAGTAGCCCCGGCTTTAGCTACTAAAAGTGCTTGCGATGAAGAGAAACAGAGAGTAAGATTAGTTCTGACCCCTAATGAAGTTAATCCTTTTGTAGCTTTTAAACCCTCTACAGTACACGGAATTTTTATCACAATATTAGGTGAGATCTTTACCAATCTTTTTGCTTCAGCTACCATCCCCCGGGCTTCTAAACTGGTAACTTCCGCGCTTACCGGGCCGTTTACTATCTGACATATATTTTTCAACTGCGCAACAGGATCCGCTTGCTCCCTGGATAACAGAGTAGGATTCGTAGTAACCCCATCCAAAACACCAAAAGAATTTGCCGTTTTGATATCTTCAAGGCTGGCTGTATCAATGAATAGTTTCATCCAAATCTCCTTCTTATCCTGTTAATCCTGTCAAATTTCTTTCATGTTCTTCTTGACACCACCCTTATAGAAGCGTCAACTCGCTAACTAGTTAATTGTTTTAATTATTCTATTTTTCGTCCTTCGTCCTTCGTCTTTTCGTCTCTCGTCCCCCGTCTCCCGTTTTTCCTGTCCCTCTGTCTTCTGTTCTCTGATTTTCCGCCAGAGGCGGATCTGCCTATGGCAGACTGTCTCCTAATGAGTATCTAGCATCGAGCATCTAGGATCTAAAAAGCTATCCCTCATCCTTCTCATCTCACTTTTATCTCTATATTCTTTAATAGTATTGCCTGTTGCGTATCGCGTATCGTGTATAAGGTTACTTAAAGTTACTTAAGGTTGCTTAAGGTTACTTAAAGTTGCGTAAAGTTACGTCAAGTAAACTCCACTGTATTTCTATATTCTTTACTAGTATCGCGTATTGCGTATCGAGTATCGCGTATCGAGCATCCAGCATCTATCACTCAATTCTCCCTTTCGTCCCTCGTCCGAGTAAACGAAGTGAACGGTCGTCTCTCGTCCTTCGTCTTTTCGTCCCTCGTCTCCCCATCTGCGTGTATCTGCGTTTCCGCCAAGGCGGATCCGCCTCTGGCTGAAGATTTGCGTTAATCTGCGTCTACACTATCCGCGTCTATCGTCTAAGTTATCTTTAGCCAGAAAAGCCGCCCCGATTATACCGGCGTCTTTTAATTTCGCTTTGACTAATTGTAATTTTTTAAGATGCGGCCACATAGCGTGATCTTTTATAACCGACCAGACTAAAGGTTTAAATAATTTAAAAGCTCCGGACACTCCTCCCCCAAAAACAATAATTTCGGGATTAAAAACATTTATCATCCCGGCGAGGAATCTTCCTAAGCTGTAAGAGAATTCTTCCCAGACAATTAAAGCTTCTTTTTCTCCTTCCAAAGCTTTTGAAAGAATGTCATGTACTTGGGGTTCTCCTCCTTTTTTCTTTTTTAATTTTCTATATCTTTCGATTAAATGTTTACTGCCGACAAAAGTTTCAATACACCCTTTACTCCCACAACTACATTTTTTCCCATCTAAAACTACCGGAATATGACCTAATTCGCAGGCGCTATTTTCGCCCTGTAAAATTTTGCCGTCTAAAATTATTCCACCTCCCAACCCTGTGCCTAAAGTCAATAATATGACCCGGGATTTTCCCCTGGCCGCGCCTAATCGTGCTTCGGCTAAAGCAAAAACATTCGCGTCATTCTCCAGGAAAACCGGAAGTCCAAGCATTTTTTCCAAAGTTATTTTTAGGGGATAATTTTTCCAGCCATCGATATTCGGGAGATAATAAATAAAGCCTTGTTTTACGTTGATTATTCCCGGCGCTCCAATGCCTAAACCAGCGATAGAATAATTTTTGAATATTCCGAAAAGTTCTTTTATCTTGGCTAAAAAAGCATCTTTTTTCTTTAGCTGACTTGAGGAAATAACTTCTTTCCTGATCAATTTTCCTTTACCGTCCGTAATCCCGGCTTTTAAAAAAGTTCCGCCCCAATCTATTCCTAAATATGTTTTCACAAAGTTTATTTTATATCATATTTTAATGTTTGCAATATAAATTCTTTAAGGGGCTATGGGCGGAATAGGCAGAGAGAGTGTTTAAATGCAAAATGATAAATATAAAATTAGCATTTTAAAGTGGAAAAAGGAAGGATTTTAAATTGTGTTTCGTAGTTAATAACTGGTGTTTTGCGGGCTGATAATACATTTTTTAAAACAAACTACTAACAACAAACTACTCGTGGTGATTTTAGTTGGTTGTTGGTTTGGGAAGAGGGATTTGGGAATTTTAGGGTTTATTTATCCCCTGAGGAAGAAAGCGGATGCATTTGCTGAAGGAGAATAATCAGTATAATTAGATATCCTGCTCTGGACATCCTCAGGGATGTCCAGAAAGTAGACCCCTACTTTGTAAATCTCTTTCTTGGATATATCTTTATGAATAATCCTGCATCTAAACTCTTTAGCAGGATGGCTTTTACTAAAATGTAAACGGCAAACTAACTCTTCAGAAGGAAGATCCTGGGAGAAAAAAAGCAGTATTCCTTTTTTCGAAATATTCGAGACACTCAAAGATTTAATTTTCTTTTTTCCTAAAGGATCGACTATTTCCATTCTTAAATCGTTAGAAGCTTTTACTCTTAACCATTTTCTTCTTTCTAAAATAATAGAATCTCTCCCGCCCCTTTTCGCCCGGTATAAAGCGTTATCCGCAGCGCCAACCAGCTCCTGGATATCGTCACCATTATACGGGAATGACGCGATGCCGGCGCTGAATTTAACAAAAACCCCTCTTTTTAGGCGCGGAGAACTTATTTTGGCTTTCGAAAGTTTATTTTTAATTCTGTGTAAAACTACCAATGCCTCATTAAAACTTATCTCCGGAAGAATAAGCAGAAATTCTTCTCCTCCGTATCTACTAACAATATCCATGTTGCGGACATTATTCTTGATAACATCGGCAAAAACTTTTAAGATATCATTTCCAGCCAAATGCCCGTACATATCATTTATCGTTTTAAAATGGTCGATATCGACCATAGCAATGCTTAATTCTTTACCGTAACGCCGGCAACGTGCGATTTCGCTCTCGAGAAGATTCATTGTCCACCGGTAGTTTATACATCCGGTAAGTTCATCATAAAATGCTAATGTCCGTAGTTTCTCCCTAAATTTCTTTTCAACCTCAGAGATATATCCGGTGATAATACCACTTAAAAAATACACGAAGAATCTGAAAAACAAACTTTTTACAATCAAATCTCTAAATGCCCAATATCTGTATATATTCACCTCTAAAAAAAATACAAAAAATCCAGCGGCTGCCGCCGTTAATCCTCCACGCAGACCAAACCATAATCCCGCGAGACAAATCAAAGTAATGTAAAAGTACCCTAGAGAAAAATCAAACGTTCGGACAACACCTCGCGAAATCACAAGACAAATAAAACTGATGATTAAAAAATTTAAACGGAATTTTGGGGAAGAAAGGATTTTTAAATATTCTTCGCGGAAGTTATCAAACTTATTTCGCGGTATCAATTTTCGCATAATGAAACTGCCGCGCGAAAAGCCTCTGAATAATAAGAACATTCTTTGGAAAAAATCTAAAAATTTACTATTTCTCAACCATCCCATAATTTATATTATTCTAATTCGATACTTTACTAATCTGGTGAGAAAAGACATATATTACAATTCGAACGAATTTGCTGCTTCGGCGGTTTAAAGTGGATTATTAATATACCCGGAGCCTTTATTCCTTTCGCACTAACCTTTTCCCAAAAACTGTCTCAGCGTGAAGTCTGTTTATAACACACCAAGCTATAGAGCCGAAATAAGAATAAACCATATTAACCATATAGTCAAGGATTAAATGTGTGATATATCCCACCGCCCCCATGAACATATAAGCTTTTTCGTGTAAAGACTTGCGAGCAAAAGAGTTAGAACAATGTCAAAACTATGTAAAAGGGAGCCCATGGATAAACCTGCGGCATCATTTTGTACGATCCTTGGGAGCGACATTCCGCCAGCCAAAGGGCGGATTTCGCTGAATACTTTAATTGCCGAAGAATATAATGGATAATATGATCAAGATCTACCAATACACCGAAACAGGCTTCTGCTAAAATTATTCGTATCCTCTAAGTTTCAAAAAAAAGAAAATCCGCTTTTGGGGCGGATTTTCTTTTTATCCCTTGATGTAAAACTAATTTATTTTTTCTTAGCTAGTTACTTTTTTTTCTTCTTAGCTACATTTTTCTTTGTTGCTTTCTTCTTTACAACTTTCTTCGCGACTGCTTTTTTCTTTTTTACTGCCATGAATCACCTCCTTTTTTTTTAATACACTATTAATTTAACATATTTATATTATTTGTCAATAGTTTTTTGCAATTTTTTTAAAAAAATTTTTGTAACAATTTTTTTAAGAATATTTCGCGGCAGGAAATTTTACTGCGGGGTATGCAACTTTATTTTTTTAGGCACCCTAACCCGGGTTGCTTCTTTCCAAAGATGTTCCATATCATAAAAGTTTCGCATCTCTTCAGAAAAAATATGAACGATAACATTAAAAAAATCTATCACCAGCCAACCTGACGCACTGTTATTCTGCTTGTGATGAATTAAAATGTTTTTTTCTTTAGATAACTTTATTACTTCTTCGTATATCGCGTCAATCTGTTGTTGTGAATCACCTGAACATAAAACAAAATAATCGCATAGATTTGATATCTTTCTTAAGTCAAGAATCATCGCTTTTATCGCTTTCTTTTTTAGTACAACTTCCCGGATTAATATCGCTTTATCTCTTATTGTTCGATCTTTCTTCGAAACTCTCAAGATTACGCCTCCTTATCAACTATTTTTTCTAAATGACTGCCCAGGTCTTTATGAATATCTCCTACGCAAGTCACACAAATCCTTTTAAAATCAAAGACTTTCTTCGCCAGCTGACGAATAGCCTCTCTGTCAACTCCAATAATGGCTTTTTTAAGTTCGTCAAATGAACATATTCTACCTAAAGCCATGTAAAAATCTACCGGATAGAATAATCGTCCCTGAGGTCTTTCCAACCCCATTACTACCTGCCCAAGGATATAATCCTTCGCCCGTTCTAATTCTTTAAAAGATACTAGTTTTTCCTGTACTTTTCTTAACTCCCGTATAATGCATTTAAAAGCTACATCTATATTCTTTTTATCCAACCCGGTGTGAATTATAAATGTCCCTACATCTCTATACTTTTTCACGTCCGCGGATATATCATAACATAATCCTCTTTTTTCCCTTATTTCCTCGAAAAGCCGCGAGCTCATATTCGCGCCCATAAGTACATGAATAAGTTCTATCGCGAATTTATATTTGCTTCGGTACGAAATTCCTCTGAAACCAAGACAGAGATGAGTTTGATCTAAACCCTTGTTTTCTACAATAACTTTCTTTTGACGCAGCGAAGACGGGAAAACCGATTCCAAAGATACAGGCTTATCAGACATTCCTTTTGTCTTTTTGGCAATTAAATCCCTTAGTCTATCTTGAGTAAAATTTCCCACACAACAGATAACCATACGGGACGGCAAATAGTACTCTTCCTTAAATTTTTTCAAATTAAATCTTTTTATACTTTTCACCGTGTCAACCGTACCAATTACATCATTAGCCAAAGGATGATTCCCCCAGAGAATTCTATCTAAAAGAGACAAAGCCCTGAAGCTCGGCAAATCGTTATACATTTTAATTTCTTCTAAGATAACGTTTCTTTCTTTTTCTACCTCTTTACGCTCAAACAAAGGGTTAGCTACCATATCAAAAAGGACATCCAAAGTAATTCCTATGTTTTTCTTTAAAAATTGAGCATAATACACAGTGACTTCCTGAGAGGTATAACCGTTTAACATGCCTCCTCTTCCTTCGATTTCTCTTTTTATACTCCGGTACGAGCATTTTTTTGTCCCTTTAAAAAGCATATGTTCGGTAAAGTGAGCTATACCTTTTAGGTTTTTGTTCTCATCCCGCGCGCCGATTTTAAAAAATATACCTATGGCGGCTGTAGAAAAGCCTCTCATCGGAGAAAAAATCAAGGTAACCCCGTTAATCTTTGAAACTGTAAACATAATCTTCACAAATTTTAAAGAGAACTACTCCCCAGATTCCAACGCACCATGAAACGGATTATTCTTGGAAGCCTTTAACGTACGTTGAAAGCATATTTAGAAAGTTTTTCTCTTGATAATGGTCATCTATATATTTTACTATGGCACTTCCCACAATAATCCCGTCACTCTCTTTTGTAAGTTTTCTGACTTGTTCCCGGTTATGTATGCCAAATCCCACACATATAGCTATATCAGTACAGCTTTTCAATCTTTTTATATGCTCTAATACCGATTTTATAAAAAAATCTTTCGGCCCGGTTATCCCGGTAACAGAAACATAATACACAAAACCCCGGCAAAGTTTCATGATCTTTTGTGCCCGCTCAAACTCCGTAGCAGGCGTTACAAAGAATATCGTATCCAGTTCATACTTTTGTGCTTCTTTTATATAATTGCCGGCTTCTTCTATCGGCAAATCAACAATCATAATCCCTCCCACACCAGCATCTTTACTCTTTTTGAGAAATTTCTTAAGCCCTAACATATATACCGGATTATAATAAGTCAAAATAATCAAAGGTGCTTTAACTTTAGATTTCAGCTTTTCTAATCCGGCGAAAAAATAATCCGGATTCACTCCATTTTTTAAGGATATTTGAGTCGCCTTCTGGATTATAGTGCCGTCCGCCAGAGGATCAGAAAAAGGAAAACCGACTTCAATAAAATCCACACCGCTTTTATCCAAAGAGGTGATTATCTTTCCGCTTAAACTAATACTGGGAAAACCAAACGGGATATAAACAATAAAAGCTTTCTTTTTCTTCGCTTTTAACTCTCTGAATTTATTCTCTATCTTTCCCATCTTATTGATATTTTATAACGCCGATTCCCGCCGAATTAAATATTCAACCGCGGATTTCGCGGATTCTTTTTAAACCAACTACGAACTACAATCTCCACGAGTAGTTTGTTGTTAGTAGTTTGTAGTTTGTTTAAAAAAATGTGTTGTCTTCCCAAAACCAACTACCAACTACGAACTACAATCTTCTTTATCCTTTATCCTTATCCTTTATCTTTCCTCTCTTCTCCCGGACAATATCCAAATCTTTATCGCCTCTTCCTGAAAGACAAAGTATAACTAAACTACCTTTATTCTTTTTTGCGATTTTTTTCAAATAATACAAAGCATGGGAAGGCTCAAGCGCAGGGATTATTCCTTCCAGTTTGCTTAGCATTTTAAAACCATGTAAGGCCTCTTTATCACTTACCGCGACATAGCAAGCTTTCTTTATTCTTTTGTAGAAGGAATGCTCCGGACCGACTCCCGGATAATCCAACCCGGCAGCAATCGAATGTGTCGCTTTAATTTGGCCGAATTCATCCTGTAAAAGGAATGACTTCGCGCCGTGCAAAATTCCTACTTTGCCTTTAATCAAAGAGGCACAATTTAAAGAAGAAAGCCCTAATCCCCCTGCTTCCACACCGATATTTTTCACTTTTTTATCATCAAAGAAAGGGTGGAATAACCCTATAGCGTTTGATCCACCGCCTACACAAGCAACAAGATAATCCGGAAGGCGGTTTTCTTTTTTTATAATCTGAGATCTGGCTTCTTTACCAATAACCGATTGGAAATCTCTCACTATAAGAGGATACGGATGCGGACCTACTACCGAACCTAAAAGATAATACGTATCTTTTACGTTTGTAACCCAGTCTCTTATAGCTTCGTTACAGGCATCTTTTAAGGTCTTTGAACCGCTTCTTACGGGAAAAACATTAGCGCCTAAGATTTCCATCTTAAAAACATTCGTTTTCTGCCGCCTCATATCTTCTTCACCCATATATACATCACATTTAAAACCAAAACGAGCCGCTACCGTAGCTGTGGCTACTCCATGCTGCCCAGCGCCGGTCTCAGCAATAATCCTTTTTTTCCCCATATGCCTTGCCAAAAATATTTGCCCCAAAGTATTGTTTATTTTATGCGCGCCCGTATGTAAAAGATCTTCTCTTTTTAGATAAACTTTGATACCTAGATACTCACTCAGCTTTCCGGCAAAATATAACGGGGTGGGTCGTCCGGCGTATTCTTTAAGGTAAAAATCTAATTCCCGAAGAGATCTTTTATCCTTTTTAAACTTAAAATAGCTCTCTTCCAGCTCCCTAAGGCAAAAAGATAAAGTTTCCGGGATAAATCGTCCTCCGAAATCGCCAAAATATCCTTTCTTATCAGGCATCCTCATAACATTTAACGTTTTTGATAAAAGACTTTACTTTATCTATATCTTTTTTGCCAGGGAAACTTTCTACACCACTGGCAACATCTAAAGCATAAGGAGTTATAACTTTCAAAACACTATTTACGTTATCCGGGGTAAGGCCCCCGGAAATGATCATCCTAATTTTACTATCTAATTTGCCAAGTTTCTTAAGCATACTTATCTTAAGTCGTTTTTCTCCTTTCAACTTCCTGGCCCATTCCACATCAAAAAGACAGGCATCGACTCTATATTTTTCAACGTTAACTAAAAACTTATCCTCATAGGGGAAAAAGGTTTTAACTACTTTAAACCCCGGACGAAAAAAATTACAAAAACCAAATGATTCTTTACCATGGAATTGAAGAACATCCAGCCCTAATTCCTCCCCGATTTTGAGAACAACCTCTTTTTTTTCATCGACAAAAACTCCCACTTTAACGATAAACGGAGGCAATTGTTTTATTATTTGTTTGGCTTTAGAGGGTAAAATATACCGGGGACTAACTTTAGAAAAAATGAATCCCAAGACGTCCGCTCCCAGTTCCGCACAGGATAAAGCATCTTTGGAGTTAGTAATCCCACATATCTTGATCTTTATTACTGCCATTTACCCCGTTAGAGAAAGCTGCGGATTCCTTTATTCATCCACATTTAATTCTTTCAACTTAACTTCCACGTCTTCCTTGCTCATAAGAGTTTCCCCTACTAAAACGGCATTTATCCCCAAGCCTTTTAAAAAAAGGATATCTTTGAATGATTTAATCCCGCTTTCACTTACCGTAATGATTTCCTGGGGGATAAAAGGAGCAATTTTTTTTGTCCTTTCTAAATCAACCGTTAAAGTATTAAGATCCCGGTTATTTATACCGATAATTTCGACGGGAGATTTTAAAATTTTTTTTAACTCTTTCTCCGTGTGAACTTCTACCAGAACATCCATCCCTAAATCTTTCGCGACATCATACAATCGTTTAAATTTATTTTCATCCAGGATCTTCATAATAAGAAGGACTGCGTCCGCTCCTAAAGCTCTGGATTCTAATAGCTGCACCTCATCAAGGATAAAATCTTTTCTCAAAATCGGGATGTTCACGTTTCTTCGTATCTCCTCAATATATACGGATTTACCTAAAAAGAATTCTTCTTCAGTAAGGACAGATAAAGCCTGAGCGCCGGCTTTCTCCAAACTTTTTGCCAATTCAACTGGGGAAAAATCTTTCCGGATTATGCCTTTAGAAGGAGAAGCCTGTTTTATTTCCGCGATTATAGATATTTTATTCTCCCTTTTTATTGCCTCTTTTAACGAACGCACCCGGGAAGCTTTTTTAATGATCGAGGTTATTGCTGTTTTGTTTTTCTTCAGCATGGCTATCCGCTTTTTCGTAACCTCTAAGATTAAAGACAAAATATTAGAATTCATTATTTCTGACTATGTTTTTCATCTAAAAAATCTTTGAATTTTAAAAATTTGTCGTATACCTTTCCCTGTTTAAGCAATTTTTTTGCCAGACAAACTCCTTCTTTAAAATTTTTCACTTTTTTGAGGATGTAAAAAGAGACACTCGCGTTGGCCAGAATAATATCCTGACAAGGTCCCTTTTTTCCTTTAAAAACATCCAGAATTATTCCGGCACTTTCCCGGGCGTCTTTTACCTCTAAATCTTTCAATTCACATCTTTTTAAACCAAAATGTGAAGGGGATATAACTATTTTTTTAATCATCTTGTTATTTAAAAATACCGCTTGAGTTTTTCCGGTCAAACTAACCTCATCTTTTAAGTCTTTACCAAAAACCACAAAAGCACGTTTGCTCCCTAAGATTTTTAAAGCCTTAGCCATTTTCAGCATTAAATCCGGAGAAAACACTCCTAAAAGTTGATAATTTGCAAAAGCGGGATTACACAAGGGCCCTAAAATATTAAATATTGTCTGTATGCCTATTTCTTTTCGCACAGGAGAAACAATTTTAAAAGCCGGATGATACAAAGGCGCGTAGAGGAATCCTATACCTATTTTCTCAATTGCTTCTTGCATAACATGACCCGAAGCATTAATGTTTATTCCCATTGCCTCTAAGACATCCGCGCTTCCACAGGTAGAAGACATCGCTCTATTTCCATGCTTGGCTACTTTTGCCCCGGAAGCGGTGACAACAAAAGCTACGGCAGTAGAAATATTAAATTTGTTAGTTTTTGAACCACCTGTACCGCAGGTATCAAAAACAGGTTCTCCACCCGGTATATTTAATCTGATTGCTTTACTTCTTATAACTTTTGCGGCCGCGGAAATTTCTTCGTAGGTTTCACCTTTCGCTTTTAAGCCTACCAAAAACGCAGCGATTTGCGAAGGAGTCGCTTTCCGGCTAAAAATCTCCAGGAAAACTTCGTGAGTTTGCATGGCATCCAAATTTATTTTCTCAGTTACTCTCGCGATTGCGTCTCTAATCATAGCTATTTCTTACTTGCAGACAACCCGATTTTTAGTGCCCAGCGCGAAAAATCCGTTCAGAATCGTAAAAAATTTTCCAAAATTTTTTTCCCCTCTTGACTCAATATGGACTCGGGATGAAACTGAACTCCGAAAAGCGAATCATCTTTTTCCTTTATGCCCATTATTATACCATCTTTTGTATAGGCATTCACCAATAAATTCGGAGGCAGACTTTTTCTCTCAATAATCAAGGAATGATACCTTGTAGCAGAGAATGGATTCTTTACTCCTTTAAATATAGTCTTTTTGTCATGATAAATCAAAGAAGTTTTACCATGCATTATCTTAGGCGCCTTAATAATTTTTGCTCCAAATACATAACCGATGCATTGATGCCCAAGGCATACTCCTAAAATAGGAATTTTTTTATAAAATTGTTTTATAACCTCACAGCTTATTCCGGCTGAAAGCGGAGTCCCCGGCCCGGGAGAAATTACTATTTTAGAAACATTTAACTTTTTTATATCAACCGGAGTTATCTTATCATTCCGGTAAACCCGGGTTTTCTTCCCCAGCTCTTGTAAATATTGAACCAAATTATAGGTAAACGAATCGTAATTGTCAATTACTAATATCATGCTTAAATCTCCAATGTAGGCTTTGAGCTAAAGAATAATGTAGTTTGTTGTTAGTAGTTTGTTAAGAAAGAAGAAAAGGAGTCTGTCCCCTTTTTCCCTTTTTTCTTTTTGTCTTCCCCTTTTTTGTCTTCTTCGTGTTGATTCGTATCTTAAAAATTCGTGACAATTCGTGTCCCCAAACCAACTACAAACAACCAACTACAATCTACAATTCACTTTTATCCCCCGTTCACTGCTTCTGCCGGCTTATCCTCGCTCCCAACCTTCTAAATTTATCTTCTAACTTAAAATAGCCTCTGTCTAAATGATAAATTCTTAAAACTTCTGTTTTTCTTTCCGCGGCTAAACCGGCAATTATTAACGCTGCCGAGGCTCTTAAATCCGAAGCCATTACTTCGGCACCATAAATTTTTTTTACCCCTTCAATTATAGAATAAGGCCCGCTGCGAGAAATCTTTGCCCCCATTCGGTTTAATTCCGCTACATGCATGAACCTGTCCGGAAATACTTTTTCGGTAATTAAAGAAACCCCGCCGGCCAAAATTAAAGGAACCATAAATTGCGCTTGTAAATCCGTAGGGAACCCAGGATAAGGTAAAGTAGTAATATTCGTAGGTTTGATTATCCGGGGAGGTTTTATAATAAGGGAATTCTCTTTAATTTTGATTTTCGCGCCCATTTGTTTCGCTACTTCTATTACCGAGATAAGATGAGAGGGGCGAGCATTCTTTATTATAAGTGGGGAGCCGGTAGCTAAACTAGCGGCGATAAAAGTGCCGGTTTCAATCCGGTCAGGAATTATCCTAAGCTCGGCACCACCTAGACGTTTTTTCCCTTTAATCCTGATAAGCGGTGTCCCTTCCCCTTCAATGTCTGCTCCCATTCTTTTCAAAAATAAGGCCAGGGCTACTATTTCCGGTTCGCAAGCACTATATTCTATGATTGTCTCGCCTTTAGCTAAACAAGCTGCCATCAAAATGTTTGTGGTAGCTAAAACCGATGAACCGAAATGCCCTCCTAAAAATATATGATTTCCTGTAAGCCGCTTTACATCAGCCAGGCAATAACCATCTTCTATCCTTATTCTGGCTTTTAGTTGTTTTAATCCCTTAATATGCAAATCTACCGGCCTAGGCCCGATAACGCAGCCTCCGGGAAGCGAAACTTTTGCTTTCCCTCTTTTTGCTAGGAGCGGCCCCAAGACACAAAAAGACGCCCGCATTGTTCTTACCAGGCGATAAGGGGCTGTATACCGTTTTACTTTTTTACTTTTAACAACTAATTTTTGTTGATAAAATTGAATTCTCTTCCCCAAAACTTCTAAAATTTTTATCATCGTACGTATATCGCTTAAGTCCGGGACATTAGACATTCTGCATTCCTCGTCCGTAAGAAGAGTCGCGGCCATAATCGGTAAACAGGCATTTTTTGAACCGCTAACGTTTATTTCACCCTTTAAATATGATTTATATATTGAGAATTTATCCATCTTCGTCCCTCATCCCACTTTTATCTCTATATTCTTTACTAGTATTGAGTATCGTGTATAAGGTTACTTAAAGTTACTTAAGGTTGCGTAAAGTTACGTCAAGTAAACTCCACTGTATATAATATATTTCTAATCTATTCTTCGTCCCTCGTCGCCCCTCGTCCCTCGTTTTTTTTCAGGAGCACTCCTCTCCAATGACCGGAGTAATCTTTTATCCACTCTAAGAGATCATAAAAACCCAGCTCTTTTATAAAAGAATCAAGAAGTTTTTTATGATTGTATCCGATCTCTATTATAATAAATCCGTCTTTTTTTAAACACGAATACCCTTGTTTTAATATCTTTTTGATAAAAAACATTCCTTTATCTTTTGCGTTAAGCGCGAGCCGAGGCTCATAACCAAGCGAACCTCTAATGAAACGCTTCTCTACATAAGGAGGATTTGAAACAATTAAATCAAACGTTTTTTTCTTAAAGCTCATTAAAAGATCGGAATTAACTAATTTAACATCCAGGTTATGCCGTATCAAATTCTTTTTAGCGACTCTAAGTCCGTTAAAGCTTAGATCAGAAGCAAACACAGTAACTTTAGCCTTCAAAAACTTTTTTATACTTATGGCGATATTTCCACAGCCGCACCCTAAATCCAAAACGCGGCTAAGATGTTTGTCTCTGATTATTTCTATTGCCTTCTCAACAATCAACTCCGTCTCTTTCCTTGGTATCAAAACCTGCGGGTTAACTTCGAATTCCAGGCCAAAAAATTCTTCTTTATAAATAATATAGGCCGCGGGCATTCCTTCTGCATACAAACGTTTTATCTCCTCCAAACGTTTTAACCTCGTTTTATTTAAAAAAACGTCTTCCCTAAAATCGCCGCGGAGTTTGTCAAAACCCGGTAAATTTCTCAGCAGATAACTCAAATCACGATCTAGGAAAACTTTTCTGTTCGAATTAAGCCAAGCCCTTAGCTTCATAAAACTTTTTCCTCTCGATAGCCTTCAATTCCTTTACCACAAAATCCAAATCTCCCTCCAGAATCTGAGGAAGCTTATAAACCGTAAAATTTATTCTGTGGTCAGTTACCCGGCGTTCAGCAAAGTTATACGTCCTTATTTTTTCACTGCGGTCGCCGGTTCCCACTTGAACTTTTCGTTGGCGCGTAACCTGAGCAACACGTTCTCTCTCCATTTTATCTAACAACCTTGCTTTTAATACCCTCATCGCTTTGTCCTTATTTTTTATCTGGGAACGTTCAGCCTGACAGCTTACTACAATCCCTGTGGGCAAATGCGTAATTCTCACGGCGGAATCAGTACGATTTACATGCTGACCGCCGGCACCGCTGGCTCTAAAAGTGTCGATCTTTAAATCATCGGAATTAATTTTTAATTCCACCTCCTGAGGCTCAACTAAAACCGCAACCGTGGCAGTAGAGGTATGAACTCTCCCTCCCGACTCAGTAGCCGGAACACGCTGAACGCGATGCACTCCACTTTCAAACTTAAGATGAGAATAACAACTCCGGCCCCTAATGGAAAAAACAATCTCTTTGCAACCATTTAGCTCCGTAAAATGAGAACTTAACACTTCCAGTTCCCATCCTTTTCTCTCGGTGTAATGCGAATACATCTTAAACAAATCCGCGGCGAATAATGAAGCCTCTTCTCCCCCGGCAGCAGCCCGAATTTCTATAATAATATCCCGGTCTAAATCCTGTTCTTCTTCAAATAACTTTCCTTCTATCTCTTCCTCTATTTTCTTTATTTTTCCTTTAATGACAGGGAGCTCATCCTGCGCGAGTATTTTCATATTTTCATCCTCATCCTTTGAAGAAATAATCTTTTCTAAATCATTCCTTTCTTTTAAAAAAACTTCACGTTTTTTTATAAAGGCGACAAGCTTTTCCAAAAAGGAAAATCTTTTAGCCAGAGCTTGATATTTCTCTCGCGCGGCATAAATTTCCGCGGAAGAAAGCTTTTTGGTAATTTCTTTATGCTCTTCTTTAATTTTTTCGTAATCAATCATATTGCCTTGCAAATTGGAAGTCAAGAAGAATGGGGCCCACAGCATTAACAGACTGGGTCAAATCACCCGCAAAGCTCTTTGACACATTAACTAAAATTAGACCCTAATCTATGATAAAATAACCTCAATAAAGGAGGTTATTACATGGGATACATAAAAGGTGATCGTAATCAACTGACGTTATTACCAACAGCTATAGAAGACTATGTATCTGCCGACGATCCGGTTCGTGCTTACGATGCATTTATCGCGACATTGGATTTTGCACAGTTAGGAATCGAACTCGACAATAATCAATCTGGGGCAAATTCCTACTGGCCAAAAGCTATGCTCAAATTGCTTGTTTACGGGTATAGCTACGGTATTCGCAGCTCGCGTAAATTAGAAAGAGCGTGTTATCATAATTTATCGTTCATCTGGTTAACAGATGGAATAAAACCTGATTATCGTACAATCGCAAGGTTCAGAATTGATAACAAAGAAGCGCTGAAGAACGTATTAAAACAAAGTGTGCATATGTGTTTGAAGTTGGATTTGATTGAAGGAAACACTTTGTTTATCGACGGTACGAAAATCAAAGCCAATGCTTCCTTGAGTAATACCTGGACACAAAAAGACTGCCAGAAATATATGAAAAAAATATCAAAGAACATCGAAAGAATTCTGAGCGAATGTGATCACGTTGATACTAATGAAGCAGAAGCCGGCTCGCTAGTAAAACTTAAAGATGAACTCAAAGACAAAAAAACTTTAAGAGATAGAATAAAAAATATAACAGCTGAATTACAAAAGAACGAAAAAACATATATAAACACAACAGATTCCGACAGCATAAAGAGTAAAAGTGACCGTGGAGTAAAGATGTATCATAACTGTCAAATTACCGTTGACGAAAAGAACGGGCTTATCGTTAATGCCGATGTTATTCACAAAGAAAATGATGCCAATCAACTCAGCATTCAGACCATGCAAGCACAGGAAATTTTAGGCAAACAGCCGGAAACCGTCTGTGCTGATTCTGGATATCATAGTCTTAACGATTTAGAAAAACTTGATTCTTCGATTACTGTCATCGTACCGGGACAGAACCAGATAACCAAGGAACGGACACCGGAAAAGATAAAACCATTTCCTAAAGAGCAGTTTCGCTATGACGACAAACGAGATTGTTATATATGCCCGGAAAATAAAAGATTACGACGTACGGGCTTAACCATCCCCGATAGGCCAAATGCTATAGTATACAAAGCTATAGCTAAAGAGTGCAAACGTTGTAAACACTTTGGCACATGTACGACTTCAAAAATAGGTCGTAAAATTATTCGGCACAAGAATGAAGTATTGATGCAACATTTGGCAAAAACATACCTCAGTAATGCAGGTCAGCAAGTATATAAACTTCGCAAACAAAAAGTAGAGTTGCCGTTTGCCCATTTTAAACAGAACATGAACATGCGGCAGCTTCTTTTACGAGGGGTAGTAAAAGTAAACGTTGAGTTAAACCTATCTGCTATAGGATATAATTTAACTCGTATGATAGGATTACTGGGAGTTCACCGGTTAAAAGAAGCGTTCAATACTGTTTAAAGATATCTCACGGTGTGCGTCTTGAGATATTTTTAGGGTTAATAAGTCTTTAATTTTGTTTATTACACCTTTTTGTCAAAGAACAAATCTTAATATGACCCGACTTGGCAAGTCCGTGGTACCATATAAAACCGGGATCAAACACAATTGTTAACTTTTAAAACGCGCTATTCTATTTGTCTCCGCCCGACAAAATGCCATAAAGAGTTTTATCCTTTCTTACCGTATTTCTTCAAGAATTTTTCTACCCTTCCTTCAGAATCGACAAACTTCTGTTTTCCGGTAAAAAAGGGATGACAATTCGAACAAATTTCCACATTAATCGTTTTTTTTGTGGAACGGGTATGAAGAACATTACCGCATGCGCATATAATAGTGGCAAATTCATATTTTGGATGAACCTTTTTTTTCATAATTCCACCTCCAAGTTTTACTTTTGATATTGTCAAACTTTTCTCTAAACTCCTCCGCCTACGTAATAAATTTTATTTAGGCGGATCCACCTTGGGTGGAAAATAACAAATCCCTCCTCCACCGCAATAAATCTTATTTAAGCGGAGGTGCTTGTAATTTGAGATTTCCATATAAATCTTGACACTACTTTACTTTTAAATATTTTTACTTAAACTAAGTAGAAACTCTACGTTATTTTTCGTCTTTGATAATTTATCAAGTAAAAGTTCCAGAGCTTCTACCGAACTTAATTCATTTAAAGCCTTTCGTAATACCCAAATCCTTTGAAGTTCATCGGGGTGAATGAGTAATTCTTCCCGGCGGGTATTAGATCGTTTTATATCTATGGACGGATATACCCTTCTTTGGAATATGCTCCTGTCCAAAGTTATTTCCATATTTCCGGTCCCTTTAAATTCTTCAAAGATTACATCATCCATGCGGGAACCGGTATCTACCAACCCGGTAGCGAGAATAGTTAGAGATCCGCCTTCTTCCAATGCGCGTGCCGCCCCAAAAAATCTTTTAGGCTTATGAAGAGCGTTGGAATCTATACCTCCGGATAAAATTCTTCCTGAATGGGGCTCAACCAAATTATAAGCCCTTGCTAAACGAGTAATACTGTCTAAAAGGATTACAACGTCTTTTTTATGTTCCGCTAACCTCTTGGCTTTCTCTAAAACCATTTCCGCTACTTGGACATGACGTTGAGCAGGTTCATCAAAAGTAGAACTTATTACTTCACCTTTTACCATCATTTTCATTTCGGTAACTTCTTCCGGTCTTTCATCAATGAGAAGAATAATCAAAATCACGTCAGGATAATTTTTTACCAGCCCATTGGCGAATTTCTGCAATAATACGGTTTTGCCGCTGTAAGGAGGGGCAACAATTAAACCGCGTTGTCCTTTACCTATGGGAGACAAAAGATCGAGTATCCTTGTAGACATTTCTTTCGGTTCTATTTCCAGAATATATCTTTCTTTAGGATATACAGGAGTTAAATTATCAAACAGCACTCTGTTTCGAGCTTCTTCAGGGTCCTCAAAATTTACCGCTTCGACTTTAAGAAGCGCGAAGTATTTTTCATTATCTTTGGGAGGTCTGATCTGTCCGCTAACCGTATCACCTGTTCTTAAGGTAAATTTTCTTATTTGCGAAGGAGAAACGTAGATATCATCAGGCGAAGGCAAATAATTATAATTCGGAGATCTCAAAAAACCGAATCCTTCAGAAAGCACTTCAAGCACCCCGCTACCAAACATTAACCCTTCCTTTTCCGCCTTAGCCTGTAAGATTTTGAAAATAAGGTCCTGTTTCTTCAAACCGCTGATACCATTGACTTTCAGGCCTTTTGCTACTTTAGTTAATTCGGATATCTTCAGGTCTTTTAATGTGCCGATATCCATACTTCTGTCGCTCATCTTTCTCCTCCCTTTTTTATGAATTCAGTCTTCCTCTCATTATCATTATTTATTTTACCCTCTCTTCATAACAAAGCCCCGGTTTAATTCACCGCAGCTCTTGCCATAAATGATTTATTTCTGTTATAAATCTTTTTTTAGAACGGTTATTATTGATTACAAAATCGCTTTTTTCCATTTTTCCTTTGAAATCACTTCGCAAAGATATAAATTTCAAAGCTTCTTTCGGGGGAATGCCGAATTTATCTTTTAGCCGTTTCAAAATGATACTGCGTGGAGTATAGACAAATACAACTTTATCAAAAATCTTCTCTAATCTTTTCTCAAAAAGAAGCGGGACTTCGGCGATATAAACACCTTTTTCCTTTTTAGCTTTGCCTATCCATTTTTTTAAATCATTTACAGCTTCAGGATGGACTATCCGCTCTAACTTCTTTAAAGATTTTCTCTCATTTAATACTAGTTTCCGTAATTTTAAGCGGGATATGTTTCCATTTTTAGCCAAAGCACAAGGGAATAATTCCTTTACTCTTCTATAAACCTCTGAATTCTTATTCTTGTAATAGGAATGAATTACTTTATCTACATTATAAACATGAGCACCTTTTTTCTTCAAAATGTTTAAAACGGTTGTTTTGCCTCCACATAAAACCCCCGTTACGGCAAAAACCGGCATTATATTTCCTTATGTGTTAAGTAGTTATCGCGGGCCAAGAAACTTCGTGTTCCGACGAAGTCGAAACATTCAGAACCTTCCTCACGAAGTTCCTTGTTGGTAAAACCCCAATAAAAGGTTTATACCTACGGCTTTTATAGGATACTGCCTTTTTGTGACCTTCCTATGCAGCAAGAAAAGTTAAACCGTGTATTTTTTTCTGCTTTACCATAGATAAGATAAGGGAAATCACTATTTTAAAGCTGCCTTCAACTGCGCTGAAGATAAAAGCTGACATCTCTTGTATATATCCATATATTCTTTGGCTGTTTTCGCCCAGGAAAAGTTAAACCCGGTTATTTTCTTCAATAATTCGGACCACTCACTATTCCTGGAAAATAGCTTGTAAGCTCTTTCTATTACCGCTACCAGGTCTTTATGATGATAGTTGTGGAAAACAAAACCACCACCTCCATCCTGATAATCAATTACCGTATCTACTAATCCACCTGTGTAGTGAACCACAGGAACAGTAGCATATTTATAGCTGATCATCTGCGATAATCCGCAGGGTTCAAATCTTGAAGGCATAAGAAAGGCATCACAGGAAGCGTAAATCCTATGAGCTAAGACTTCATCAAATTTCAAATGAAGCGAAAGACTTTTATGTTTTTTCGCCTTTGTCTTTAAAATTTTATGATACTTCTCGTCCCCCGTTCCTAAAATTACCACTTGATGATTGCCTAAAATTTTATCTAAAGCTTTAGAAAAAATATCTATACCCTTTTGTTCGGCAAGACGGGTAACTATCCCCAGAAGAAATATTTTTTTATTCACCTTTAAGCCCATTTCTTTCTGGAATTTTCTTTTATTTATAGCTTTGTTTTCCAGGGTTTCCAAAGAGTATGGGGTATAAATAAGTTTATCCTTTGCCGGATTCCATACATCATAATCTATGGCGTTTAAAATCCCACATAGCCTCTCTCTTTTTTCGCGTAAAACACCATCCAGTCCGCATCCGTAATCAGGGGTTTGTATTTGCTTCGCGTACCGGGGGCTCACCGTGTTCACCATATCAGAAAAAATAATCCCGCCTTTAAGAAGATTGATTTTATTATAGAACTCAAGGTGATTGACCGAAAAATAATCCGGGTTTATACCTAATTGAGGAAATTTTTCCTTCTCAAATACTCCCTGATATGCAAGATTATGGATGGTAAGGACAGATTTTGCTCTCTTAAAAAGAGTAACATTTTTATAAAGAATTTTCAAGTAAATATTTATAAGTGAAGATTGCCAATCATTAGCATGAAAAATATCGGGAGAAAAATTTATCCTTTTGAGGATATCAAAAGACTTTTTACAAAAAAAAGAAAACCTTTCCAAATTATCAGGGTAATCACCCCGGGGAGAGGTATAAAGATGCTCCCGCAGAAAATAGTCATCATTCCGCACAAAAATAATTTCTACCTTCTTCGCTAATTGGGATGTACCGTAATCATCGAACATTTTTTGCGGTTTAATCTTATTGTACAAGGGCATAAAAACTTTAACCTCTGCGCCTTGTTTTGCTAAAGCACCAGGAAGACTTCCACTGACATCGGCTAATCCGCCTGTTTTAGCAAAGGGAAAAACCTCTGATGAAAAAAACGCGATTTTCATTTAACCTCCTTTCTTTAAAATAGATAATATTTTTTATAAGGAGACCAGGAATACAGGAGATTTATCTATATATTACTCGTTTATTTTCTAATTTTATTTTTAGCTACCGATTTTGCGGATTATTTTTAACCACAAGATTTTCACGAGATTCTCACAAGATTGATATGAAAATATAGTTTTTAAATCATAATTTAAAAAAACCACGTTTGTCTGTGTCTTTTTTTCTGTGTTCACCCCGTTAGATGGTTCAATTATATTATCTAACGGGGTAAATCTGTGAAATCTTGTGGTTTAAATATTTTGTCCATCGGCGATTTCGGTGGTTGAGCACTTTATTAAGTATCCAGCGAAATCCATCCTTTGGCGGACTAATTTTATTTTTTTAGCCAGCATAATCCACCTAATTATGCTTTATTCCTTTTTGAGTACACAGAGAATTTTTCTTTTTATTTATTCCCTCTGTGACCACTGTGGTTTTTTTCATATTGCTCTTGATATTACCTTAAAGTCGGTATTATCAAAAATTCTACTCAAATCCTTTCCACAATTTTATTTTATTTCTTCTAAATCCAACCAGTTTTTTCCGACCTTCATATTAACTTTAAGCGGCACATCTAAAGATACTGATTCCTCCATATTTTTCTGAACAATCTTTTTAACCAGGGCAAACTCATCTTCCCCAATTATGTCAAACACTAATTCATCGTGTATTTGCATTATCATCTTTGATTTTAAATTTTCTTTCTTAAACTCCTTGGATATATTTATCATCGACATCTTAATTATATCCGCCGCTGAACCCTGAACCGGCATATTTATTGCCGCGCGTTTCGCGAATTCTTTTATCTCGTGATTAGAACTTTTCATTTCCGGGAAATACCGTCTTCTTCCTAAAATAGTTTTCACGAAGCCTTTTTCTTCCGCCTCCCGGCATATATTCTCAACATATCTTTTGACTCCGGGGTACCGCGCGAAATAATTTTCAATAAAAGAACTGGCTTCTTCAAAAGAAATATCCAATTCTTTAGCCAACCCGTAAGGACTCATCCCGTAAATTATCCCGAAATTTATTTTTTTGGCAAGATTTCTTTGCCGGGGGAGAACTTCTTTTTGCGGAATTCCGAAAAAAAGCGAAGCAGTATGAGTATGGATATCCAAACCCTTTTTGAAGGCATCTGTTAAGTTAGTATCTCCGGTAATATGAGCTAAAACCCGTAACTCAATTTGGGAATAATCACAACAAAGAATAAAACCGCTTTTAAAAGAAGAAATAACAGCTTTTCGGAGTCCTTTCGCGAAATCACTTTTCACAGGAATATTCTGAAGATTTGGCGAAGAAGAGCTTAATCGTCCGGTAAGAGTTTTGGTCTGATTGAATTTCGCGAATATCCTGCCGCCGTTTGCCTCCGCTTCCTTTAAAAAAGGTTCAAGATAAGCTGAGTTTAGCTTATTTAAATGGCGGTATTCCAGGAGGAACTTTGCGATCGGATAATTATCAGCAAGTTTCTCTAAAACTTCTTCATTAGTTGAAAATCCGGTTTTTGTACGTTTCAACGGGGAAATTCCCAAATCTTCAAAAAGAATCTTTCTTAATTGTTTCGGAGAATTAAGGTTGAATTTCTCCCCGGCGATATTATAAATTTCCCGGCTAACGGCTGACAACCGTTTTTTCACCTCTACCGAAAATCTTCGCAAAAACTCTATATCCACTTTTATTCCCAATGATTCCATGTCTGATAAAACTTCAATCAAAGGCATTTCCAGATTAAAAAATAAATCATTCATACCTCTGTTTTTAAGTTCTTCAACAAAGAATTCATAAAGCCCGGCAATGTAACCGGGTAAAGCCTGCGGCGATATTTCCTTAATAAAAATATTTAAAAACTTACTAACTAAATTCTCCGGCGTAAAATCACCTAAACCAGGGTCAATTATATAAGCGGCGATTTTCACATCAAACCACGGACCGCGACATTCAATTTCCTTTTTAAACGCGGGAAAGTTCTCTTTAAGAAAGTAAGATATTTTCTGTATACTATCATCATCAAAAACGCCTTTTAATTGGCTTAGACTTGCTTTATAAACCGTAGAAGCCCGCTCGCCCAGGATATAAAGCTCCTCTTTATCTTTATCAGGATAAAAAATGACCTTTCTATCTGTCTTTATCCGCTCTATCAACTCCGGAGTGACACGGTCTATAATTTCTATCTCAATATTTAAAGAGGTTTCCGGGATATCTTTTAAAAACATTTTGAATCCGAATTCTTTAAAAAAATTATATAACTCCCGATAATCCGGTTCTTTCATTTTTAAGCCTTCCCAAGAAAAATCCAGGTCAGGAAATGATAGTTCAACTAAGTCTTTACTTAAAAACACCTCTTTTTTACTGGCGATTAAACTATCTTTGATTCTTGAAGAAAATTTATCCAAATTATTATATATATTTTCAATGCTCCCGTAAGTCTTTACTAATTTTGCCGCTCCTACCTTACCTATACCTTTTGCGCCCGGGATATTATCCGTAGGATCCCCGGTCAGAGATAAATAATCAGCCATATAAGCAGGAACAAAACCGTAATCCCGAATAAACCATTCTTCATCGTACATCTTATCTTTAACCGGTTCGTACACACAAACCTGCCTGCCTTTAATAAGCTGATAAAAATCTTTATCCGAACTTACAATTACAACTTTAGAATTATCTTCCACAGCTTTTTTTGTTAGCGATGCTATTAAATCATCCGCCTCAAACCCTTCTTTTTCAATGCTTTCTATTCCCATATAGTTAATCAAATTCTTAATCATCGGCACTTGTAACTTAAGCCCGTCAGGAACCGGCGGCCGCTGTATTTTGTAATCTTTAAACTTGTCCTGACGAAATGTCTTTCGTGAAACGTCAAAACATACCACTAAAGAAACGGGATTATACTTCTTAATAATTTTTTTCAAAGTATTAAGAAATCCATAAATCGCGCCGGTAGGAAAACCTTTAGAATTTGAAAGATTCACAGCAAAAAACGAACGATAACAGATGGCAGTTCCATCAATAAGATAAAGTACTTTATCACTCACTGTTGTGTGTTTTCATTCTGGAGGTTTAAGGATGGCTATTCTTGAATACTGAAAATTATAGATAACGCGTCTTTCAGCTTTTCCGCCGCTAATTGATATCCATCGTTTTCTAAATAACCCATGGCTTTGTTTATCTCAAACTGTATCTCCGACCTGATTTTTCTTTTTTTCGCCGTAATATAATAAGAAGTAATCTCAGCCTGAAGCGCTTTATCCGAAGGATTTAAAGAAAGGGCAGTTCTAAATTCGCGTTCTGCTCCACTATAATCTCCCTGAGAAAACAAATTCATCCCGATATTAAAATGCATCTTTGCTTCTTCTAACGCCTTTAATCTTTCCTGCTCCATCTGATAAGTTAAATTTCTAGAAAGCGAACAAATATCGTGTTGAAAAACTTGTTTCTTGAGTTCTGGTGAAAGATCGAATTTATTCAAATGTTCCCGTGCTTTATACCACCAGGCATCTTTCGTTGCGGCGTAGATAATTCTTTTCACCCAATATTGAATTGCTTTCTCATTATTGCCTCTTTTTTCATAGAGAAGAGCAAGATTAGTATACGGAGACAGGTAGGCGGGATTAACCGATACCGCTTGTTCATACATTTTTATCGCGGCCTCTTCATCTCCCATCACTTCCAGGACAACTCCTAAATCATTATAAGCTTTATAGCAAGATGTATCAACCTTTATGGCTTTTTGATAATAAACCATCGCTCCCTCAATGTCTCCGAAGGATTGAAGTTTATAACCTTCTTCCCGATACAAGCAAGCTTGTTCTTTTAGATAGTCAGGAGTTTGCGCGTGAACAATGAAGGGCACAAGAACTAAAAATAATATTAAAACCCCTTTCTTCATCGGTTCAAAATAACATATTTCTATCATACTGTCAAGTAGAATAACCGGAAAACCTCAATAATTAACTCAAAAATTGACGTATCATTTTTTCGGTAGTGTTTCCTTTGTAAGGCCTATGATTTACAATTATTTGCCCGCATCTTTCTCTTCCAGCCGCAATTTTTGGGTTAACGAATCTTTTATCCTAACTATGCAGAGTTATTTGTTCGACCCTAGTTCACAATTATGGCATCAGCCATAAGAATTTAATCCCCAAATCCCCCTAAACTCTAAATTTTGTTTTCTAATTTTTGAACCTTAAACTTTTTACACATTATTTTTTTTGAGGGCCGGGATTTCCACCGCCGGTGGATCCATGTCCAAAGTGCCGGATAATCTTTTATCCAATCTTCAATCATCCCTGTAAGTTTGACCGCGTTAATTAAAATGGTTTCATCCGTATCTCCGGTATAATCAAGCGAGACACCAGAAAAGAATTTTATACAATGATTGGACTTTCCCTCCCGTATGATATAAACCGGGAGTAAAACAGCATTCGTTCTTAAGGCAAAAACGATTGGTCCAGTAGGTGTCGCGGCTAATTTCCCGAAAAAATTCACCCATACTCCACCACTGCCAAAATTCTGATCCATAAGAAGCATTACAAGCTCATTATTGCGCAAAGCTTTAACTGTCTGTTTTACGCATTCTTTCCGGGGATAAGAAGCAATTGTCTTAACACTGGCTTTTTCCTTAACATATTCAGCATAAACATCTATCGTCTTATTTTTGATTGGCCGGGTAATCACGTTAACTTTATAACCCTGTTGGGCTAAAGCCGCGCATATCAAAGAGAAATTACCAAGGTGAGCTGTTAGAAGAATGACCCCTTTGTTTTCATTTAATGCTCTATCTAAATATTCTCTCCCTTCAACAGGGATATTTCTTAAATCCGGAAACCTTTTTGAATAATGGACAACTTCCAAACAAGATCGCGCCATAGATATGAAACAATCACGCGCGATATTATCTCTAATCCTTAAAGGAAGTTCCGGAAAAGCAATTTTTAAATTATCTAAAGCAATCTTACGACGCGAGGGAACAACATAATAGGCCAATTTACCCAGAACACTCCCTATGGAATAAATCCATTTTAAGGGCAATAAACTCCCTAAGGAAATGAATAAATGTAAGGCTGCCCCGGCTAATACTTTTTCTGAAAAAATTTTTTTATTTTCCCCCATACCTTAGCACCGCTTAAATGGAAGATCCTCGATTCTCAATCTTCGAATTCGCGTAACGCTTAACCATAACATATAACACCTTTACGCCCACTCTCCCTATTCTCCCAGTTTATATCCGATTTTCCGCAAAAATCCCTTCCGCCATTTAACTTCAGAATCATCCTCAATCCCGTTTGGTGAGAAACCGTCTACTGCGCCTAAAAAGGCTCTTCCCTGCCCGGTTACGGCAACAACGACTTCTACTTCATTGGCACCCGCACAAAAAACCGCACATACCTCTGATAATTGTTTAATCCGATTAAGAACGTTTAGCGGATAGGCGTCTTTTAAAATGATAAAAAACATATGTCCACAACCTATTTTTAAGGCATTTTTTACAGCGATGCTTTTCAATTCTTGGTCATTTCCTTCAGTTCTAACTAAGCATTTTCCTGATGCTTCACAGAAAGCTATACCGAATTTTATAACAGGAGAAACTTCAATCAAGGCCTCATATAAATCTTCTACTGTTTTTATAAAATGCGCCTGTCCGATTATAATATTTAATTCCTCCGGTTTCTCTACTTTTACCACTTCAAATCTCAGTTCCATAAATACCTCCTTGTCAAGAGTAAGCTAAGATATTGTCAAAGTTTTATACTGCTCCCCGTTAACAAATAGCTACAATCTCCGCGAGTAGTTTGTTGTTAGTAGTTTGTAGTTTGTTAAAAAAATCTGTTATCAGCCCGCTTTATCAAAAATATCCTTCCCTTAAACCAACTACAAACTACAATCTACTTTTCTCCTTTCTCCTTTCTCCTTTCTCCTTTTACATACGGCTCAACATGGACATTCACCGAAGAAAAACCAAATTTATCTTTAAATAAGTCCGATACTTTATGGGAAATTTTATGTGCTTCATCCAGAGAGGTATTTTTATCAATCATCAAATGTAAGTTTAATATAGTTCTGTCTTCGCTGATGAATATTTTTAATCCGTGGAAGTCCTTTATTTTTTTTATTGCCCGGGTTAATTTTCCCAAAGTTTCGGCAATCTCTTTTTTTTGAGTAAAATAAGCTTTTTTGGATAAATCTACGTGAACGATACATTTTCCTAAGCCCTGATGATAGACTTTTTTTTCAATTGTATCAGCCACCGAATGCGCCTCTTCCAGAGACAAATCCCTTTCTAATTCTATGTGAAATGTAATAATATTCGTTTTTCCGTACGAATGAATGTTAAGATCATGTAAATTTTTAATCTGGGGAAACCCGGCCGCGATGGCTTTAATCTCCTTGTAAAGCTTTGAAGAAGGCTTCTTCCCGATTAATCTATCCACAACGGATCTTGTTAAATTTACCGCCCAGAACATTATTACTATAGAAACGAATATTCCGACTAAAGCATCAACGAATAAAAGCCCGTTTTTTACAAAAATCAGACCTGTCCCGACACATAAACTAGTAAGGAAATCAGTGTAATGATGACGGCTGTCACTTACTAAAAGGTAAGAATTAATCTTCCGGCTTACCTTTGAGGTAACAAATCCTAAAATAAGCTTTATTACAGCAGTAAGAAAGATAATACCGATGAAAAGGTTTGTCACCTTAAGCCCGGAATAAGAATAAAATCTTAAAAAAGATAATCTAAAAAAATTGCATCCAGCAAGAAAAATGAGTAAAGCAATAATAAGGGTTCCGATATCTTCTATCCTTCCATGTCCAAAAGGATGTTCTTTGTCGGGACCTTTCTTGCTTATGATTACACTGAGGATTACTACCAGAGTTGTAATTACATCCGACAAAGTATGGACACAATCACCTAATATAGAAATACTGTGGGAAATAATCCCCAAAGCCAATTTCACTCCGGCGAGAAGTAGATTAATCGCGATGCTAAATAAGCTTATTTTTAAAGATAATCTATAATAATTATCCCGCTTCATTATAATTAATTGTCATTGTATCTCCCGAAAATCGGCATAAAAACAGCTATCACAGCGAATAAAACAATCAATTCCGGATGCCGGGAATAAAAACTTACTTCTTTATCCAGATTGATATCCGCGGCGAATACTCCTTCAGTAAATATTTCCTTACCCTTCCTGCTAAATTTTTTTATGTCTCCCGTAGACGAAACCCATCCGGTTATACCGGTATTTGCCGCTCTTACGATTGGGATCCTATTCTCTATGGCTCTAAAAACCAAAACGGCCAGATGTTGACTTGCTTCAGGCTCGCCGTGAAACCAGGCATCATTGGTAATATTCACAATGAAATCAGAACCCCGGGCAAAATCCCTGGCCATAAACGCGAATAAATCTTCAAAACAGATAAGCACGCTAAACTTTTTTCCATTAAGGCTAAAAACTTCCTTATTGTTTCCCGGAGAGATATCGCCCATTGTATTTATTACTTTTATAAATTTTACGAAATTCCGCAAAGGGATATATTCTCCGAAAGGAACTAATTTCAATTTACGGTATTTAGCTAAGATTTCACCTTCTTGGTTAAGCATTATTGCCGCATTATAAAATTTGCCGTTGGCTTTTTCTACCGCACCGATAAGCGCTGTTTTGTTTATCCCATCAAAAAGATTTTGCAACTCTGCCAAATTGCTTTTTTGCAAAATGAAAGGATAACTGGCCTCTGGATAAATAATCAAAGCGGATTCAGGCGCTAACTTCCCCAATCTTTTCAACTTTTCAAGAATTACCGGGATATACGATGATTCCCATTTTAAATCCTGGGAGATATTCGTCTGAACCAAAGATAATTTTATTTTGCCGGAAATTTCTCCGGTATTTACCCGATAGAATGAATAAAGAAAGCTTACTGATAACAAAGTTGCAAATAAAATCGTTTCTTTTGAAATTATCTGCCATGGCCCAGCCTTAGGCAGCAATCCGCCTTCCCTGTAATTTCGGCCGGCTATTTTTTTCTTTAAAATATCATAAATAGTAATATTCGTTAGAATGATCAGCCAAGAAATAAACTTGACACCCAGGATATCGGCACCCTGGATAAGAAATACATTTTTATACTGGGAGTACCCCAAAATTGCCCAGCCGAATCGCGGCCAGATCATTTCCCTTGAAAACTCCAAAAGAATCCACAAAGACGGTATGGTTAAAAATTTAAACGAACGTCGTAAGAAAAATTTTGCCAGGTAGGCAAACACAACCCAGTAAAGAGAAAGATAAAATACAAGAATGATAAGGCCTAATTTCGTGACATACCCTACCCAGAATATTACCGTAAAAAAATAGGCGAATCCTGCCCCAAAAGCATAAATTAAGAGCCTGGTTTTCTTTGATTTTTCGAGAACGAAGAAGAAAGGAGAAAGCGTAAACCAGATAAGAAACGAAAAACAGGGATGGTTAAAACTCAGACCGGACAAAACTCCGCTTATTATACTGACAAAAAATAATTTAAGATTCATTGAATATATTTTATCAAACCTTCGCTGTAGGGGCCAGGCCTGCCTGGCCCTTTAATTTATGATTTTTAATATTATTTTCATCGTTATCCCATTTCGCGGGATTATTTATAATATATTCTCGTATTTTATATGGATAAATTATTTGGTTTTATATATTTGGTAAAGGGCCGGGCAGGCCCGGCCCTTTACAACGACATTGATTTATCATTTTGCATTTGAACTCTAAGCGCTTTGCCCTATGCCTATTCAGCTCAAAGCTCAAAGCTCAAAGCTCAAAGCTCAATAGCTACAATCCCTTCCCCCAAACCAACTTCTAACGAGTATCGCGTATCGAGGATCTAGGATCTAGCATCGAGCATCGAGCATCAAAAGATTTCTCGCTACTCTTTTATTCTATTTCCCGCAGCACTTTTTATATTTCTTACCGCTTCCACAGGGACAAGGATCATTCCTTCCTACTTTTTGCTGAGGTTTTTGAGACAAGGTTTGGGCCGCAGGAGTAGTTTCTCTTTCAGTACTCTTCAACGAAGAATATTGGGAATGCACAAAATTTTTAGGTATATTATCAAAAACAGTTACGATTTCTTTCCTGGGTGTCAGCTTGGTTTTAAAAAGGAACTCTACGATACCCTCTTTAATAGAAGCCACAGTCTCATTAAAAAGGGAATATGCTTCTTTTTGATACTCTACCAAAGGATTAACCTGGGCGTGGCCTCGTAAATGTATCCCTTCCTTTAAAGAATCGATAATTAAAAGATGATTTTTCCAATGAGAATCTATTACCCATAAAGCGATATTCTTTTCCATATAACGCAGGATTTCCGGCGTAAATTCGTTTTCCTTCATCTCATAGATTGCGAATATTTTATTCTTAACCAAATCTAAAATCTCTGAAATTTTCTTCCCTTCCAGGTCAATAACGTCCAGCGAAAGACTAAATTTAACCCTTATCCAGGAAGTAAAACTTTCCCAGTCACTGTCTTTATAGTAAAAATTGAGTTGTTTTTCTATAACGCTGTCAATCATTTCGATTATTTCTTCTTTTATATCATCTTCCTCCAGGACTAAACGTCTCTGGCGATAAATTACCTCACGCTGCTTGTTTAAAACATCATCATATTCCAAAAGATGTTTTCTTATTTCAAAATTATGAGCCTCTACTTTCCTCTGGGCAACCTCAATAGAACGATTAATTAAACCATGCTCAATCGGTTCATCTTCGGGAAATCCGAATTTTTCCATCAGGAAGTAAATTTTTTCTGAACCGAAAAGGCGCATTAAATCATCTTGCAATGATATATAGAAACGCGATGACCCCGGATCCCCCTGACGCCCGGCTCTGCCTCGTAACTGGTTATCAATTCGTCTTGCCTCATGCCGCTGGGTTCCGATAACATGCAAACCGCCTAATTCCACTACTTTATTATGTTCCTGTTCGAATTCGCCTTTATTTTCCTTATAAATTTTATCATACCACTCTTTATAATCGGGATTATCAAAAGAGATATTGTTCCTATTCAATATGTCCTTCACAAAAAAATCAATATTTCCTCCCAGGACTATATCCGTACCGCGTCCGGCCATATTAGTGGCAATAGTAATCTGTCCCAAACGTCCTGCCTGAGCGATTATATGAGCCTCGCGTTCATGATATTTAGCGTTCAAAACGTTATGAGGGATTCCTTTCCTCTCAAGCATATAAGAAAGTTCTTCCGAATCTTCAATTGAAGCCGTTCCTACAAGTATAGGCTTTTTAATTTCGTACAACTCCCCGATTTCCGATATTACGGCGTTAAATTTTACTTTTTTGTTTTTATAAATTCTGTCCGGATTGCTTAATCGCCTCAAGGGTTTGTTAGTAGGTATTACCATCGTGTCTAAATGGTAAATATGCTTGAATTCATTCGCTTCGGTGTAAGCGGTCCCGGTCATTCCAGCAAGTTTTTTATACATACGGAAATAATTCTGCAAAGTGATTGTGGCCAGAGTCTGGGACTCCTGCTGAATCCGCAGTTTTTCCTTTGCCTCAACCGCTTGATGCAAACCGTCTGACCAACGCCTTCCCGGCATAAGACGGCCGGTGAAATCGTCCACGATAATAACTTTGGCATCTTTTACGATATAGTCCTTGTCCCGCTTAAAGAGGTAATGAGACCTTAAAGCCTGACTAAGATAATGTACCCAACTGTTGGAGAACCGATCGGGGGTATCTTCGGAAATACTTTTAATCTGTAAAAGCGATTCGGATTTTTCTTCACCTCTTTTGGTAAGATAGGCATTGTGGGATTTCTCTTCCACTATAGCATCCCATACTTTTTCTAACTCCTCAGGCTCCATTCTTTGTTCTGTCCCATCAGTATGTTTTAAAATTACGATTCCTTCTTTTGTATCATGACGGGAAATAACTAATTTTGTTTTAAACTGCCGGGCCACATTTTCCGCGGAATAATATTTCTCTATAGAAACTTCTGCCGGCCCGGAAATAATAAGAGGGGTTCTTGCTTCATCGATAAGTATGGAATCAACTTCATCCACGATAGCGTAAAAATGCTGTCTCTGGACTACCTCCTCTAAATTGTTGGACATATTATCTCTTAAGTAATCAAAACCGAACTCATTGTTTGTCCCATAAGTTATATCACAATCATAAGCCGCTTTTCTTTCTGTCTTACCCATATCCTGCTGAATCACCCCGCAACTTAAACCTAAGAACGCATATACCGGTGACATCCATTCATAATCACGGTTTGCTAAATAATCGTTTACGGTGACGATATGCACACCTTCTCCGGCAAGAGCGTTTAATGAAGCCGCAAGCGTAGCAATTAAAGTCTTTCCTTCGCCGGTAGTCATCTCGGCAATTTTATTCTTGTGCAGAATTATGCCTCCTAAAATTTGGACATCAAAATGGCGCATATTAAGTGTCCGGCAGGCAGTTTCTCTTACCATAGCATAATAAAAAGGAAGGATTTCGTCTAAAACCGCCTCAAGCGATATTTTGTACTGCGGTTCGGTTAGATTATCCGTCTTTGCAGCTATCATCATTTTAAATTCTTCGGTTTTCACTTTAAAGAAATTATCCGGCTTTTGCTTTAACTCCTGTTCAAAAGAATTTACCACATTTACTATTTCAGCCAGGGGAACAATCTCTTTCGCTGAAGGAAGAGGAATCTCTTCGGAGAATTTAATCATAACTAAAGGCTTTAACTTCTTAATTTTGCCCTGGTATTTGTTAAGAAAAATTTTTTTTAACATTGACCCGCTTTAATCTTTTTTATTATCACCCAAATTCTTAATTAAATAAGAGTATATAAATTTATCGATTTCTCCGTCAAGCACCGCTTTGGTCTGAGGAATCTCTATCTGCGTACGATGATCTTTAACTAAATGATAAGGATGCAAGATATAAGAACGGATCTGTGACCCCCATTCTATCCTTCTTTTATCCCCTCCAAGAGCATTTATTTCTTTCTTTTTTTGCTCCTCCTGAAGTTTATAAAGTTTTGCTTTTAAAACCGATAAAGCTGTTTGTTTATTTTGATATTGAGAGCGTTCATTCTGACAACTCACGATAATTTTCGTAGGCAAATGCGTGATTCTTACCGCGGAATCAGTGCGATTTACATGCTGACCGCCGGCACCGCTGGCCCTAAAAGTATCGATCTTCAAATCTTCCGGGTTAATTTTCAATTCGATATTTCCTTTTATCTCCGGCAAAATATCTACCGAGGCAAATGAGGTATGACGGCGTTTGTTAGAATCAAAAGGAGAAATTCTTACTAATCTATGTACCCCTCTTTCTGATTTTAAATTCCCGTAGGCATATCTGCCTTCTACCAAAAAGGTAACATTTTTTATCCCTGCCTCCTCTAACCGCACCTCATTTAAAACCTTTGTTTTAAAACCTTTATTTTCTGCCCATCGAAGATACATCCTGAAAAGCATACTTGTCCAGTCGCAAGCTTCGGTCCCTCCTGCTCCTGAATTTATTTCCAGAATAGCATTCGCTTGATCGAATTTATCCCGGAATAAAATTCGGAATCTAAACGCTGATATCTTTTCCTCCAAACTTTCTAATTCTTTAAGCGTCTCCATATAGTATGAAGAATCATTTAACTGAACCAGTTCTTTCAAGCCTTCATATCTTTCTTCGAAGTTTCGAAAACTATCCACATCTTCTTTACACTCCTTTAACTCTTCTATAATCCGTGAAAATTCTTTTTCTTTATTCCAAAATTTCGGCTCAGACATTTTAAGCTGCAAAACTCGCATTTGTTCTTTCTTCCTGTCGATATCCAGGACATTTTTAAATTCGTCAATCTTTTCCCTAACTGACTTTAGCCGTTCTTGAATTTCTTGCATAATTAAATTAAACTGCGATTTCTTAATAAAAGTTCTAATTCTTCTTTTTTATCAGCGTATTCTAAAGCTATCTTAGAATCTATAATCTTTTTTTCGACTAAGTCCACAAGAGATTGATCGAACCGCTTCATCCCGTAAATATCTCCCGAAGCAATATACTTTGGTATCTCCGTTAACTTATTGTCTTTAATAAGACGCGCTATCGTAGGGCTTAAACTCATTACTTCGTAAGCCGGGATTACCCCGTCATTGGCTATACGGGGAATAAGCCTTAAACATACAACCCCCTTAAGAAGTCTGGAAAGCTGGGCTAAAACAAAACTATGCTGGTGCGGAGGGAAAAAATTTATAATTCTTTCTACGGTTGAAGGCGCATTAACAGTATGAAGTGTTGAAAATACCAAAACGCCCATTTCCGCGGCAGTCAAAGCGGCATAACAGGTTTTTTCATCTCTTATGTTTCCGATAAAAATAACATCAGGAGAATGAAGGGCGAACTGCCGCAAAGCTTCCTCATAAGAAAATACATCTTTCCCTATTTCCCGCTGGTTTATTAAACACTTCTTATCCTGATAAGTAAACTCTATGGGTTCCTCAATAGTTAAAATATGCTTGTTGTAATTTTCATTTATATGCTCAATCATACTGGCAATGGTTGTAGATTTCCCACTTCCCGTAATCCCGGTAAGAAAAATAAGCCCCCGCCTTTCTGTGCAAAACTTTTCCAAAACAGTACCCGGCAAATTAAGACTTTCGAAAGAAGGAATATGCAAATCAATTTTTCTTATTACTATAGAAACGGTATTCCGCTGAAAAAACGCGCTCACGCGTAAACGCCAGTTTTCTCTAAACCAAAGCGCAAACTCACAGTTTCTCTTTTCATGCAGCTCTTTTTTTAAATGAACAGGTGTAATTTCGTCAATTATCTGATTCATGTCTTCTGAAGTAAAAGTATAATTATCGATTTCTTTTACCAGCGAATGAACCCTTCCTCTTAATTTACTATTCGCCCTTATAAAAATATCCGCGGCATCAGTTTTTAACATAACCTCAATAATATCATTAAATTGCATAATTAACCCTCCCTTACTCCCTTACTTCCTTAAAAACACATGGTATTGTCAAACTTTTCTCTAAACTCCTTCGCCTACGTAATAAATTTTATTTAGGCGGATCCACCTTGGGTGGAAAACATTAAATAAATTTCAATATTCACTGACCACAATTCCAAACAACATTAAAAATATTAATGTTTTGGACATTTGAAGAATGATAACACTTTCACCGGCAATTCCTGCATTCATCTATTTTAACATATCTTTTATTTTTTTCTCCAAATTTATCAATTTTTTTTTCATCTCTTTGCCCAGGGAATATCCGCCGGTATCACCGTTAGATTTTATAACCCGATGGCAAGGTATGAAAACCGGAAAAGGATTTTTTTTAACAGCATTGGCGGCAGCTCTATAAGCCTTCGGTTTACCGGCCAATTTCGCGATTTCGCTATAAGTACGTATTTCTCCGATGGGAATTTTTAAAACCTCCTTTAATACTTTTTTCTCAAATTCAGTCATTTACGTCAGACATCAGACCTTAAAAAATCGTTAGATACTATATAATAGATGATCGAGAATAGTCTGCCAGATCCGCCTCCGGCGGAAAAATAGAAGATAGAAAATCGAAAAACCGATATATATTAAGGAGTAAAATCTTCCTTGCTATAAATGCCCCCTTTACTCCGCTTTGTTTATTAATATAATGAGCATATCGCATATGAAAAGTTTTGAATATCACATACATTTTGTCGATAATTACCTCTCCTGAACAATATGAGGAGGCGTATTTGGAACAACTATGCGGGCTTGCCTTGGCATGTAGTTATTTTAGGCAGGGAATAAACCTTTGTCAATAAGAAAAGGTGTCTGTTGTCCCTTTATTCCAAAGATGTCAATAGTTTTCCGTTTTCCGGGTCTGCCCCTGTTGTTTCTGGTAGTCGCTTAAGAAGTTAATTATTTAACGCTTCAAAATATTGCAGATTTTCTTCCGCTACAGACATGTTTTCTTTTATGAGGCCAAATAGTTCCGTGAAATGATTTTCTGTGCATATCATCAACGCATCTTTATAAATATTTATAGCCTTGGTTAGTTTTTCTCGGGCGTTTCCTTCTTGGGCAGATACCATATAGGCGTCAGCAAGACTACACATTATATGAGCGGTAGAACGATGTTTTTTAGTGGAGATATCTATCTCCATGGCTTCTTCGTAGAAAATAATCGCTTTTTTAATATACAAGGTGTTACGCTCCTGGAGCATATAGATACTTGCCAAACAAAGGCCTTGATGGTGTTTTAAGATAGCATAATAGTGCAACCAATCGTGTTTTTCATTTTTTTGCATAATTTCGTCTATAAGTTGTTTGTATTTTATTGAAATTGTCTTGTGTGCTGCAGCCGCAGCAGTATATTTTTTTAAAGCGGCTTCGTATTGGGCGTTTTCGAATAATTCATGTGCTTCATCTGTTAATTCAAGACAGTGATCCATTGATGCCACTAATTCTTCTTCAGTGTTTGAATTGGCTGATAATAACGCTATTGGCTTAATAGATGAAATAACAATGAACAACAGGGTGGTTAGTATCTTGTATTCTATCCTCATGGTATAATCTTCTTACGGGCAAACACAGGGTCACACAGACACAGGGTCAGGCACTGAAACGTGAAATAACCCTACCCATCTCTTTTCTGAACTTACTATCTTCTTCCATCAATACCTCAACGCTCTTAGCTGCCTTACTAATCGCTGTGGGACATATCTCAAACATCTTCCCGATCTCTCTATTAGTTATATTAATAAAACGCTTAAGAAGATATATAGCTATCTTCTTTTCTTTTAGGCGACGATTTTTCGCGTTCAATAGTTGGCTCCTACTCTTCCCAGTCATTTTTTCTACTCTATCTAATACATCTTCCGCACTAATATTTATTTCTAATTCTTTCTTGTAAGCAAATTCTCCGCTATCCACCTGCTCTTTCAATTCCTCTAACTTATCTTTAATAAATCCTTGCCTTCCTAATATGAATCCTGCATATACTTTATTAAACAGAGTATCTTCCCTACCTATTCCTTCTAACACAAATTGCCGATATCGTTGTGGCCTCATATTAAGATACAGACTTATTTGCTCTTTATCTATATAGCCATCACCTTTCTTATCTATATACCCTCTATAACTAGACCATTTATACTTTTCAGGACTTTTAACCATTTTCGCGCGTACAGGATTTAGATGTATATACCTTGTCAATTCCAAAAAGTAAGAATCCTTATCTACCAAAATAGATTTATACCGGCCTTGAAATAGATGGCCGCACTTCCTGCGTTTTATATTGTAATATGTTGTATATGAGCTATTAATATGATGCATTATAGAGGAAAGATTGGGTTTAAGCGTCTCAATTTGAAGATGGTAATGGTTGGGCATTAAAGTGTAAGCATAAAGATAAAATCTAAATTTATCTTTTGCTTTCTGAACATATTCTAGAAACTTCTTGTAATCATATTCACTTATAAATATCTTTTTCCTATTGTCTCCTCGACTGGTAATGTGATATAAACAGTTTTCTCCTTGTAATCTATAGGGGCGTGCCATAGGTACATTATATCTTTTAAGTTGCACCTGTCAATCTATTTCACGTTTCAGTGCCTGACCCCGTTATTCTCTTATTCTCAGTGTTGATGTATTGCATTATTCTGGAAAGATTAGGCTGGCTTGTCTCCAAAAGAAGATGATAATGATTTGACATTAAAACGTAAGCATAAAGATAAAACTTATATTTCTCTTTTGCTAATTTTATATATTCAAGGAATTTTCAAAATCGTACTTGCTTATAAATACCTTCTTTCGGTCATCTCCGCTGCTCGTTATATGATAAATATAATCTTCTAATTGCAATCGATACGGTCTTGCCATACCGGCATTTTAATCTCTCTCCTAACTAATTGTCAAATCTTTTCGCATTTCGAGGTCTGACCCCATTATCTAGTCATCTCCGCTGCTCGTTATATGATAAATATAATCTTCTAATTGCAATCGATACGGTCTTGCCATACCGGCATTTTAATCTCTCTCCTAACTAATTGTCAAATCTTTTCGCATTTCGAGGTCTGACCCCATTATCTATCATTATCTATGCATTATCTATGACTCCATTATCTAAAAATTTTATAAAAATTCTCTATTCTCGGTGTGGCTTTAAAGCCTTTGAAAATCCAGGATGGACTTTATCCCCAAGCTCAATTGCCCTATCATAAAATTCAATAGCTAAGCCATATTGCTCTCTATAATAGTATACTACAGCTAAATTATAATGCGCCTTGGCATAGTTGGGACTAATGACAATGGCTTTTTTATACTCTACGATTGCTTCATCAAACATCCCTTTGTCATAACAAACTACCCCGAGGTTGTAATGCGCATTGGCATGTTTGGGGTTAATGGCAATGGCTTTTTTATACTCCGCGATTGCTTCATCAAACATCCCTTTGTCGTGATAAACTACCCCGAGGTTATGATGCGCATCGGCATAGCCAGG
>JAGLUN010000045.1 GCA_023134705.1 Candidatus Omnitrophota bacterium
GTTTGTTTCCATGGATAACAAAAATCTTGGAGTTATGCAGATTGCGGTAACGCCGATGGACAGTGGGTGTGTCTTGGATGTGAATACCGGCATAGATACTTCTGTTTGCAACAGCGGAACAATTACAGAAGGTAATAAAAGGCATTTTCGGGTATGTGAGTTGGGACGGTCGAATAACGCTGGATATTTAGTCGCTGAGACGCTGCAAAAAAAGTATGGGATTATATACTGGAGTGGTTTTTACTATAAGGCGGGTTTTAACAAGATATACGCAAAAGATAATATTTTTCAACTGAAGATAAAAAAGGGACAGACAGTTATTTTCACCAAAGTCATTTATGTCAGCAGTTACTTGGGTAAGAAGAACAATGACCTTGCAAAGTTAAAACAGATTGCATTTAAAAAGTTTAACTCTTTATTCCATATGCGGATTGAGGTAATGCTTAATAAGCACATGAAAGCTTGGGATAAATTATGGAAGATATCTAATATAGAGATAAAAGGGACTACAAACATTCAACAAAATCTACGGTTTAATATCTACCATATGCTTATTTGTGGATATGATGACAACGGATTTTCAAACATTGGAGCACGGACGCTTTCCGGAGAAGGATATAAAGGGCATATTTTTTGGGACACCGAAATTTTTATGTCCCCTTTTTATCTATATACACGTCCTCAGATAGCGAAAAGTATGCTTCTATATCGATATAACCGGCTGGATAAAGCTCGGGAAATCGCAAGAGAACAAGGGTTTAAAGGAGCGATGTATCCCTGGGAATCCGCAGATGACGGCGATGAACAGACTCCGACTTGGGCAAAAGATATTAACGGGAAGATTGTTAAAATATTTACGCAGACTTTTGAACATCATATCACAGCAGACATTGCCTATGCCGTGTATCAGTATTATCGGGCAACGGGTGATGACCGGTTTATGAATCAGTACGGGTATGAGATCATATTTGAGGCGGCTCGTTTTTGGGCCAGCCGGGTTGAGTTTAATAAAAAGAAAGGCTGGTATGAATTAAAAAATATTATTGGCCCGGATGAATTTCATATAGATGTTAACAATAATGCCTTTACCAATATGATTACCAAGTGGAATCTTGTTATGGCGTCAAAAATGTATCAGCGAATAAAGAAAAGGTCGCCTCAAGCATATGCGGCGGTGAAGAAAAAGATAGGGCTAAAAAATAATGAACCAAAACAGTGGAAAATAATTGCTGTGCGGTGTAAACCAATGAATGTGAATAAAAGCAGCGTTATTGAACAGTTTGACGGATATTTTAAATTAAATAATCTTATTATCCAGGAAATAGATGAGAATGGTATTCCGGTTCTTTCGCCAACGGCTGGGACAAAAGATATGAATAAAACGCAACTAGTGAAGCAGCCGGACGTGGTTATGCTCATGTATATGCTTTCCGAAGTATTTAGCAAAAAAACAAAAAGAGCGAATTATGATTACTACATGCCCAAGACTGTACACAAATCATCACTAAGCCCGTCAATCTCTTCGATAGCAGCGTCAGAAGTTGGCGATATTTTTAGGGCATATAATTTGTTTAAGGTAACCCTTCAAGCAGATATTAATGATTTGTATGGGAACACGCAAGAAGGTGTTCACGCCGCAAGCTTGGGAGGAACATGGCAAGCTGTTATTTACGGCTTTGCGGGGGTGAGTATAAAAAAGGATAAGTTACAAATAAATCCGAGACTGCCTAAGACGTGGAACAAAATTATCTTTTCTTTCCGGTGGCAAGCATGTCTATTGAAATTTGAAGTGAGTAATAATAGCGTACAACTAAAAATATTTTCATCGAAGAGAGAAGAAATAGAACTTGCGGTTTTTAAAAAAATGTACTTATTGAAGATAAATAAAAAGTACACCTTTAAGAGAGAAGAAAAACAGAGATTTGGGTTCTATTATTAGAATAGAGGGTTGAATGAGTCTGGAAACGGGAAGCCACCGGCGAAGCCGCTGAAAGTTTAATAGTAAGGAGTAATGAAAATGAAAGACAAATTGAAAATTACACATCTCCATTGGGGGTTCCCTCCGCTTATCGGAGGAGTAGAAACGCACCTTACCATAATCATGCCTGAGATGGTGAAGCTGGGGCATAAGGTGAGCTTGTTAACCGGATCTGTGAACGGAGTTGCCGGCAATTATAAATATGAGAAGGTTAATATACACAGAACTCCCTTATTTGATTTAAACTGGTTGTACAAAAGAGGATTAAAGGGCTTAGAGGAGGAATTAGAGAGTTTGTACCACAGTTTTTTCAACCAGACAAAACCGGATGTTGTTCATGCCCATAATATGCATTATTTTAGTGAGATACATGTTCGTTTACTTGAGAAACTGGCTTGCAAACATAAATCGAAACTTATACTAACTGCTCATAATGTGTGGGATGACATTTTGTATATGGACCTGACGCTTAAGATAAAATGGGACAAGATCATTGCAGTTAGCCATTATATTAAAAAAGAGCTGATTGGGATCGGGGTTGATGAGAAAAAAATAATAGTTGTCCATCACGGGATTAAACAGGATCTATTTACTCCGACAACGCCATTGCCTGCTTTTTTTGAACGGTATCCAAAACTTAAGGACCGCTTAATTGTATTTCACCCTGCGCGCATGGGGCTTGCTAAAGGATGTGATGTTAGTATAAAGGCAATTAATGTGGTTAAGAAAAAATATCCGGAGGTAGTTTTTGTGTTTGCCGGATCAAAGAATATTATTGATTGGGGGGAGACACAGCAGAAGGATATTGCCTATCTGGTAAATTTGGTAAAGCATTTCAAGTTAGAAGATAATGTTTTGATAGACTGTTATTCTCTAGAGGAGATGAGAGATATGTATTCTGTATCCGATGTGGTCATTTATCCGTCTACAGCTAATGAGCCCTTTGGACTTGCTATGCTTGAAGCAATGGCTATGGAGAAGCCAATTATTGTAACTGATATGGGAGGGATGCCGGAAATCGTTAAAGACGGTATAAATGGGTTTGTTGTTCATCAGCGTGATTTTGAAGCTTTGGGACACAGAATAATTCAAGTCCTTGGCGATAATGCTTTATGCAGTCGATTGGGAACAACAGGAAGGCAGATACTTGAGTCACATTATACGAAGGAGAAGGTGGCGGAAGATACGATGAAGGTTTATTATAAGTAGAGAACTATTGCTTTAATAAGAGGATAAGGGATTTTGTTCGAAGGATTGAAATATTGATGTAGCGAGTAGTAGTTGTTGTTGTTAATCAGAGATAGAAGGGATATCCTAAAAGAATGGAGGGAAATTATAAAGGATTAGCCTGTTTTACAATTGGCCATTCTACTCATGATTCCGCGAAGTTTATAAATTTGCTAAAACTTCATTTCATACAATGGATTATTGATGTCAGAAGCACCCCCTATAGTAAGCATAACCCCCAATTTAATAAAGAACTCATCAAATCAGAGTTAAAGAAAGAAGGGATACCGTACTTTTTTATGGGCAATTTATTAGGTGCTAGATATAATAATCCAAAGTTATACTTTCCGGATAAGCCAGTGATAGATTACCGGAAAGTAAGAGAAAGGGATAGTTTTAAACAGGGTATTGAGAGGATTACGGATGGATTGAGACAGGGATATAATATTTGCCTGATGTGCGCGGAAAAAGACCCTTTTAATTGCCATCGTTTTGTATTGGTTTCATATTCATTATCCAGGATGGGTATTAATGTAAAACATATATTGGATAATGGGGAGATAATCCGGAATGAAGTTTTAGAAGACAAAATGATTTCCAAATATAAATTAGATTCTAAACAACAAAGTCTTTTTGAAAAACCGAAAACCAAGAGTGCGCTTATCGAGGAAGCCTATGTTTTGAGGAATAAAGATATAGGCGTTTCAAAATTATGATTATTTCAGTTAAGAAGAAACCATATAATCACGCATTTGGCGGATTGAAAGGTTAAAGAAGATTGTAGTTTGTTGTTAGTAGTTTGTTAAGAAAAATATATGTAGAATAAATTAGCCACAAAGTTTAAGGGCATATTAAGATGAAAAGGCATATTCGTGTTTTTGTTATTGTGTTTATAAGTGTTGTTTTTATTATTGGCAGCGCGGGATATTTTTTCCTGGGTACGGCCGCAGGGACAAATTTTGTCTTAAAGACAGTATTGTCGCATTATCTTCATCCTGCGAATGTAATTATCCAAAAAATGGAAGGGAATTTCTTAAGAGGGGTTACATTGACTAATATTGAGATAAATAATTTAAGCGGAGTTACCCAGGAAAGTGTTGTTAAAATACAAACTCTTAGTTTGTCGCTTACTCCTTTTACTCCCGGAGGGCTTACTATAAAAATTAATAATGGCAGATTTATTTCCTCGTTATCGGATCCAATACTTTTTTATGGGGATTATCAAAATGGGAATTTGAATTTTAATCTATATTCCAAACAGGTTAGTGTTCAGGGAGTACTTGGCTTGTTTATAAAAGACGGAATTTTCAAGGAAGTATCGGGTAGAATAACTGATTTTGATATTTATCTTAAAGGCGGGTTTTCAAAACCGGAATTGAGCGGTGAATTTATCCTTGAGAATCTTTCCTGGAAACGGTTTTCAATCGCTGGCTGCCCGGGATCTTTTGATCTGAGTTTGAAAAACATTAGAGATATTCTTGAGGTGTATGGAGCGATAGTAATAAATAAAGGAACAGTTTCAGGTTCAAAGACTGCTGTTGTAGAGTTGAGCAAGAGCAAGATACTGTTTTCCGGTGACCCGAAAATGCCTTCATTCCATTTAGACGGGACATCCGGTGTAGAAGGAGTTACAATTAATCTATCCTTGCGCGGGAGGAGGGATAATCCCAAAATAAAACTTACCTCAGAACCTCCTGAAACAGAAGCAAAGCTTCTTTTGATGCTGGCAACGGGAAAACGGTGGAAAGGGAGTGAAGCAATGCTGAGTAAAGGACAGCTTTCTGCGGATATTGTTAAAGACTTCGTTGACTATTTTGTCTTTTCCGGATCAGGAAAAAAAATCGCTCAGTATTTCGGATTGAGAGAAATATCCGTAGAGTATGATAAAGAAGCAATCGGGGTTGGAGTAAAAAAAGCTGTTTCCGGTAAAGTAGAAGCAAGCTATGGAATTAAGCAGTCGCAGGAAAAAGAGGGCGATTCGGTTACTACACATAAAGTGGGGGCTGAGTATAAAGTTAGCGGGGATATTTCTCTGGGTGTGGAGAAAGAATTAAAACAAAAGGATAGTACCGGGCAGATAAACGATATCTCAGACGCGGATGCTGCGGAGGAGAAAGTATATTTAAAATACAGGAAAGAGTTTTAATTCGCGAAAGGATTATTTTGTTTGCTTCTTAATTTTTGCTATAATAGGTTAAATTTAGTTTGCAGGAAAAGGTATAAATAATTATAAAGGATGTTGTTTGAAAAATTAAAATTTTGACAAAGTAAAGAAGATGCCGGGGATACATATTTATACTCAATTATTCAGCGAGGGGACATTTTATGGTAACATTTTTTGACCAGATAAAAGTTTTTCCTCCCAAAGAAAGGATATATAGCCGCTTGGGATATGCTAAGGGGATAACCAGGCTTAACCCTGAACAAAAAGATAAGATTGACGATTATATTAAAAAAGCGGAAGAATTGATTGATTTGAAAGGAGCCGCGGCAAGAATCCTTATAGTAAAAATAGATGGGTCAAGAGTTGAGCTTGGGGATGACATTGTATTTGAAAGTAAGTCTTTAGGGGAGTTGTTGATTGGATGTGAGGAAGCGTTTTTTATGGGGGTTACCGCCGGGAGCGGAATAGTTAAAGCTATCCGGGATAATTTCAGCAATGACGACGCGACTTATGCTGTGATTCTTGATGCCGTAGTTAGTGAAACGGTTGACGCGGGCCTGGCCTGGATTATGAATTATTTTAATCGTGAGCTTTACCGCCAGAATAAACAGTTTACCGAACGTCGGTTTTCTGCGGGCTATGGCGATTTTTTGCTGGAATATCAGAAACTGATATGCCGGAGACTGGAATTAGAACGATTGGGAGTCAGTTTAACCGAAGCATATATGCTTGTACCTGAGAAATCTGTTACTGCGGTTTGTGGGATTAAAACAATCATTCGTAAATAATAAAAGTACATTAAATACGAAAGAACTGATTAAAGCAATTGGTGGTTAAAGAAAATGGAAAAAGTTCGTAATATTCTAAAAAAACGGGTTGTTATTCTTGATGGAGCCACAGGCACGGAATTACAAAAGCGGGGTATGCCCGCGGGGGTATGCCCGGAAGAATGGTGTCTGAAGAATCCGGAAGTTATCCAGGCAATACACCGGGAGTATCAGCAGGCAGGCGCGGATATAGTTTATTCCTGTACGTTTGGCGCGAACCGTATTAAACTCAGTCAGTATAAAATTAATGATGTGAAAAAAGTTAACCGGGATCTTGTTCGTTTGGCCAGAAGCGCTGTAGGAAAACGAGCTTTAATCGCCGGGGATATCGGGCCAACTGGTAAGTTTGTTGCGCCGTTTGGTGAGCTTGGATTTGAAGAAGCAATAAAAATTTTTAAGGAACAAGCCAGAGGCCTTCTTGCGGGTGGAGTAGATCTTTTTGTGATTGAGACTATGATGGATATGCAGGAGGCCCGGGCCGCGCTCATCGCTGTAAAGGAAATAAGCGATAAGTTTACCATCGTAAGTATGACTTATGAAAAAAACGGCAGGACCCTTAGCGGAACTGATTGTCTAAGCGCTTTAATTACTTTACAAAGTTTAGGAGCTGACGCGGTTGGATGTAATTGTTCCGTGGGCCCGGAGTCGATGCTTGATTTTATTGTGAAAATGAAGCCCTATGCTAAAGTTCCTTTAGTCTCTAAGCCTAACGCCGGTGTTCCGGAATTGATAGAAGGCGAAATGAAGTTTAACATGACAGACAAAGAGTTCGCCGGTTTTGGCAGGGGATTCGTTTTTAAAGGGGCGAATATGATTGGCGGTTGTTGCGGAACCAGACCGGATTTCATCAGGAAGTTGAAAACTAAGATTTCTAAACAAAAGCCGTTTCTGCCTTGCAGAGATTCAATAAGCGCTTTGAGTTCGGTTAGAAAAACAATTTTTATAGGTAAAGAGGAGCCATTAACTGTTATCGGCGAAGCGATTAATCCTACGGGAAAAAAATTGTTACAAAAAGAATTACGTGAAGGGAAAATGTCTTTAGTTCAGGATTTGGCTAAAAAACAGGAGGATGCCGGCGCTGATATCTTGGATGTTAATGCCGGTTTGCCCGGGATTGATGAAGTGAAAATTATCAAAAGAATTATTGGGAGGCTTGCGGTTAAAAACAGGCTTCCTTTATCTATTGATTCGGTGAACCCTGAAGTAATAGAGGAGGCTCTTCGTTTTTATCCCGGCCGGGCTTTGATTAATTCTTTGTCCGGAGAAAAAAGAAAACTTAAAAAAATACTTCCGATTGCCGCCAAATATGGAGCGATGATTATTATTCTTCCTTTGGACAGTAAAGGGATACCGCAAAAATACGAACAGCGAAAGGAAATTATTGAATATGTTTTTAAAGAAGCGAAAAAGCTTGGTTTTACTAAAGACGATATTATCGTTGACGGGATAGCCATGACTGTGTCTTCTAATCCCGGAGCTGCTTTAGAAAGTCTGAAAACTATTTCCTGGTGTTCCCGGGTTTTTAAAACCGGTACGGTTGTCGGCCTTTCTAATATCTCTTTTGGGATGCCTAATCGTTCCTGGATTAACGCGGCTTATCTTGCTATGCTTCAGGTACAAGGTTTAACCATGGCTATCGCCAATCCTTTACGTCAGGAATTAATGAATATCAAAAGAGCAGGGGATTTGTTATTGGGTAAGGACAAGAATGCTTCGGTGTTTTTAGCGCATTTTAGCAAAGTTTCCACGGCTGAGAAGGAAAAGCCTGAGAGTATCCCCTTGGATCAAAGAATATTCAAAGCTATTATGGAAGGGAATAAAGAAGATATTAAGGATTTGGTTAAACAGGCTATTAGCGCCGGCCTGATTGCTGATGAACTTGTTAATAAGTCAATGATCCCGGCAATTAATGAAGTGGGGGATTTGTTTGATAAAAAAGAGTATTTTTTGCCCCAGCTTATTGCCAGCGCTGAAGCTATGAACGCGGCTTTTGATGAGGTTAAGCCTTATCTTAAAAAAGAAAAAAACGGCAAAGCCAAAAAAACAGTTATTCTTTTGGCTACGGTAAAAGGGGATATTCATGATATAGGTAAGAATATCGTCGGGCTTATGCTGAAGAACCATGGTTTCTCGGTTATTGATCTTGGAAAAGATGTGTCGGCAAAAAAAATTGTATCCAAAATTAAGGGATGTGAGTCTTACATTGTCGGCCTTTCCGCTTTGATGACAACAACAATGATTAATATGAAAGAAGTTATTGAATTAGCCAAAAATGAAGGAGTGGATTGCAAATTTATGCTGGGGGGAGCGGTGGTAACCAAAGCATACGCCCAATCTTTAGACGCCGAATACGCCCGTGACGGGGTTGAAGCCGTCCGGGTAATTAAGAAGTTGAGTGAATGACCGTTTAACCGCGAATTTTCTGAAGTTTAAACGAACATCGCCTATTGCGTATTGCGTATCGCGTATTACATAAAACGTGAAAATTATTTATTTTTTAACCACAAGAAACTTCACGCACCAACGAAGTTGATGCATTCAGGACTTTTCCTTATGAAGTTCCTTGCCGGGCACTCAAAATTACCTCGACCTATTATTTAGATGTATGTGCCTTACAAAAGAACGACTTTTTATAGTTTCCTGTACGGCAAGAAACTTCGCGCGCCGGCAAAGCTGGCGTACTCAGGATTTTTTCTTTTGGAATAAAGTTTGAGAACCCGATGGCAGCTTAAAAAAATAGAGAGGGAAAATGAATGTTCGGCAGATAGTTAAAGAATTAAAAGAACATGCGCCATTTACTATTTTCGGGGCTTTTACCGGGATAATTGTTATGGCGTTTTTTTATAAGCTTCCTTCAGGGATTTCCTATAATATTTTTTATATACTACATCCGCTTCATGTGGTTTTGAGTGCTTTGGTTACTGCATCTATGTATCGACTTCATCATAGCGGCAAATGTAACTTTTGGGTTTTACTGTTTATCGGCTATACCGGATCGATCGGTATCGCGACATTAAGTGATTCCATAATTCCTTATTTTGGGGAAACTTTGCTTTCCCTGCCGAATAAAGGTATCCATGTCGGCTTTATTGATAAGTGGTGGCTGATAAATCCTTTGGCATTTATAGGTGTTGTCATCGCTTATTTTAAACCGGGAACCAAGTTTCCGCATTCTGTCCATGTCCTGTTGAGCACCTGGGCATCACTTTTCCATATTATTATGGCAATCGGTGAAACCTTAAGCTGGTTTTTTTATCTGCTTATTTTTGTATTTTTGTTTTTTGCTGTCTGGTTACCTTGTTGTTTAAGCGACATCATTTTTCCCATGCTGTTTAAGACGGGGTCAGGCCTTGAATCTTGAATTTAGTCAACAGAGAGAGAATAAGCAGTAAAATAAATCTATGGCTAGGCCGTATAGATTACGTAGAGGCGTTGGATACCGAACATATAAGTAGAGCAGGTTTTATTTTGGCCGCTTATTTAATAAGATGAAGGATCAATTCCCTTCCCCTGGCAAACCACAAGCTAAGGCTAATCGACTAAAAAGAATGTTTGCGTTAACATTTCCTGAATTTTCTGAATCTATCAAAAAATAGCTTATTAAGGAAGTGGTGGGTAAAAAGGAATTGCAAGAAAATATATATTAATATTATGGTAAAACGCATATTTGGATCAATGCCTTTTTGTTATGAAGAAGACCGATAGAATATCTCAAAAGCATTCCGCTTATGTGTTCATGAAACTTCTTGGTTTAGAAGAAGCCATAACTGTTATTAACAGCTTTTATGATCGTCTCCCGAAAATGTTATGCTTTAGGAAGCCGTCTTTTGCGAAGCTTCTCGAGATAGCCTTTTCCAGGATTACTTATGTTATTATGAACTCGCGAAATGTAAAACAACGTAAATACACATTGCCTATAGAAGATGATTCTGCTGGATATTTTTTTCCGACTGTTGAACTGCAGAATTTCAGAAAGGACCCGTCAGGGGACCGTTTATCTGGAGCAGATAGAGATTCAGCTTTGAATTCTTTGATCTTGATGGTGAACAGAGGATTGGATTCCTTTAAAGAGTTTCCAATATACCACTATCTAGAGGCATTAGCCTTTGCTTCGGATGCGGAGGGAACATTTAAACATGAAATCAAGGGCATAGCAGAGGTGTTCCCTCTTTTAGCTAAGCAGTCCCAAACGCGAGAAATGTATACCCGACAGGGAAGGGGAAAGGATGTAATTGAAGACGTGGCCGAGTATGAAAAGACGATTCTACCTCAAATGCGTGCAGCAGCATTGGCGCTTCACTCGCTTTATTTCGATCTAACTAATCTTTTTTTAGGTGCATTCATGAATCGACATATTGGACGGATTATACGTGAAGCATTAGAAGAAATGTCCTATGGCGCCCAGCCGATGAGTTTTTTCCTCGCGTTGCGAATTCCCCGTGTCTATAGTATTCTTAAAAAGGAAAAGGTAGACTATTTGGAGTCTAAAAGGGTACATATAAAAAATCGGCTTTATGTCCCTTTAGCACTTTGGGTATATCGTCAAAGAATAGTTTTAGATTCCGATATAGCCGGAGAAGGTTTTAAGTACCTTAGTAATCTTAAATCTATAGAATTTTTAGATTATAATGCGTCAGAAGATTATAGCGGGTATGTGCAATGCATTAAGTGTAAGAAAGATTTAAGATCTGTTTTTTATCCTGCTATACAGGAGATATCAAAGAAAACGAATTCTTCAGAAGCTGTTGCGCGATATCTTGAAATATTTCAGTTGCCCGAGAATAGGAAAGGTCATTTTATCCAGATATTTGTGAGCAAGAGATTTGTTCGTCTTTGGTCTTATGCTTATTTTACAGGATGGGGGGAGGAACTTGCAGTAAGCGTGTTTGACGCTGCGGATATTTTCAGTGATACGAATATAATAGATATTTTGATGCGTCAGGATTCAGGCAAGCTTGTTGTAATGCTTAGACATCCGGATTTTCGGGATCATTTAAAAAAAATCGATGTAGAACAGAGTGATTTTGAATTTCTCTATGAAATTTTTTGGCGGGATAAAGCGCTTTTTGAACAAGCCTATCCGTATATTGCTACGCCTGACAGAAAATTTATACAGTCATTAGTAAGATTAATAAAGAGCGGTAACTATAATACATCTGGCATTATATTAACAGATAAACTAAAGAAATTTGTAGAATCTTTGGGGAATTATGATACCGAAGATACGGAGAGAATCATTTATGTCCTTCAGCATTTTCAGAGACTACAACGTGCGGTATTGTGTGGATACATTCCATTTTCTGGGAATCTTGAAGATATGGATGATAAAGTGGCTTTATCATCATGGGTTTTTAAGAATAAGGAAATAGTATTAAAGAAGGTGGCTTTGGCTGAGGCAGTATTGCCATATTTAGATAACTTAGAAAAGCATCAGTTACGAGAAGCACTTATCAAATTGTTACAAAAACATGGCGATGAATTTTGTAGTAAATATCTTGAAGAATTGAAACTTTTCGGAGAATCTCGACATCTTGAGGAGCATGCCTATTTGAGAATAGTCGATATTCTTATTCCATTAACTTATGCGTCGAGGTTATGTAGAAAGAGAGAAATACTTGGAGTGTTGCAGTATATGGCTTCTACTACGACGGATTCGGAGTGGGAAACTTTCTTTTTAAAATTTACGCGAATCGATGGAGGTACATTAAGCGCGTATGATGAGCTTTTCAAGGAGTATCATGCCGATTTAATATTGAAAAATATGGGTAGTAAGGGCGATATGCGGGAAACAAAACTAATAGTTGAGGTATATTCCAGCGCAAAATCAATGGAACAGAAATCCCTTATTGATCAACTGAGCGGTGTTCTGGTTGAGATAGTGGTTCCTTTGGATGTTGTTGGTGCTATCTGTTCGCACATTGCGAAATGCCACTATAGGATTGCAGAATTTGGAATTACCCGGCTTAAAGAAGGAGAGCTTCCGGAAGAAGTTCTGAAGATAATGGAAGAAAATATGGGGTCAGGCCTTGAATCTTGAATTTAGTTGACAGAGAGAGAATAAACAGTAAAATAAATCTATGGCTAGGCCGTATAGATTACAAGGAGCGAATTGTTTTTATCATATAACCAGTAGGGGGGATGACAAAAAGAGAATATATATAAGCGAATATGATTACAAGAAATTTTTAGAATATCTTCTTGCGGCAAAAGAAAAGTTTAAGTTTTATCTTTATTCTTATGTGTTAATGCCCAACCACTATCACCTTTTTATAGAAACTCTCCAGCCTAATCTTTCCAAAATAATGCAATATGTTAATACCTCATACACGACGTATTATAATATAAAACGTCAAAAATGCGGGCATTTGTTTCAGGGGCGGTATAAATCTATACTAGTGGATAACGACGCGTATTTTTTAGAATTGACCCGATATATACATTTGAATCCTTTGCGGGCTAAGGTAGTAAATAAACCTGAAGAATATAGGTGGTCTAGTTATAAGGGGTATATAAATCAGAACGGCGATGGCTGTATTGATAAGAAACAAATAGCGTTATATCTTGATATGGATATGAAACAGTATATGCAATTCGTTATGGAGGGTGTAAATAAGGAATTCGACCCATCTCAGAATGTATATGCGGGGTTCATATTAGGGAAAAGCCAATTTATTAAAGATAAATTAAACGGGTTAAAAATGTCGGTGCAAAGTCGGGGGATTTCATATAATAAAGAATTATCGAGATGTATTGAAAAAGATGATATAATTCAATATGTAGCTCAAAAATATAGGAAAACTACGAATGACTTGCTTAGAATAAGAAGGCGTTCCATACAAGAAAAGAAAGTAGCTATTTATCTTTTAAAAAAATTTACTATTTTAACAAATCCTGAAATTGGGGAAATTTTTGGTATAAGTTATTCGGCTATTAGTAAGGCTGCGAGTGATATCGCAAAGCTTATTGAAAACGATTCTCGGATTAGGAATGATATTAATGCCATAATTTCAAGATTCAAGGCCTGACCCCCACATTTTTTTATGAAGAGTTTAATAATCGGGATACTTGCTGGTATTTTGTGTACATTTTCGTTTATCCCCCAGGTAATCAGAATTTTCAAAACAAAGCAAACCAAAGATTTATCTTTAATAACATTTTCGATATTGTCCTTAGGGGTATTCCTTTGGCTGATTTATGGGATAATGATAAAGCAATTTCCGATAATCGCGACGAATGGTTTGGTTCTTATTTTGTCTCTTTTAATCTTGGTGATGAAAATTAGATATGGATAATGATATCAGGTGCAGGCCTTGTTCGTCTCAGTGCATATTGTGGTTGCAATTGTTTTTTTAGTTTTTACTTACCACGTTTAATCCTAATTTTATCGGAATTAAAATTTAGTTTGAAAGTTTTTTGTTTATTGTGAAGTACAGAAATTTAAATAACACTGATTTAAGTATTTCGGCTATTGCGTTAGGAACCTGGGCTTTTGGTTCGGATCGCTGGTGGGGATACCAGGATGATAACTGGTCATATGAAGTTCTGGACGCAGGGTTTGAAAAGGGAATAACCCTTATTGATACCGCGCCGGTATATGGACGAGGGCATTCCGAAGAAATAATCGGCCGGTTTCTAAAAAAGAGGGGTTTGAGAGAAAAGGTAATTCTTGCTACAAAGTTAGGGCTTAGCTGGGAGGAAAGAAGGATATACCATAATTTGAAACCAAAAAGGATGCTGGAAGAGATAGATGCCTCCCGTAAACGATTAAATACCGATTATTTCGATCTCTATCAGGTTCATTGGCCGGATCCAGATACTCCAATTGCCGAGACTGCTTCGGTAATGAATAATTTTTATAAAAAAGGGATAATAAAAACGGTAGGAGTGAGTAATTACCGGGTTGAGCAAATGCGGGAATTCATGAACTATTGCCCTTTGCATAGTTCACAGCCTCCTTATAATATGTTCAATCGAGAGATTGAAAAAGATATTGTGCCTTTTTGTAAAGAGAATAACATCGCTATATTAGCCTATATCCCTTTAAATTCGGGCATTCTGACCGGGAAATTCTTTTTTGAGGGGGTGAAGATTCCTAATGACCTTTGCCGGAAGAATCATTCCGATTTGAAAGAACCTTTTTTTTCAATAAATAAGCATATTTTAGAAGGACTTAAGCGGATTGCCGAACAGTATGATAAGAGTTTAACCCAGTTAGTGTTGAATTGGACAGCAAATAGAGATGGGATAACCTCTATCTTAGCTGGCGCGCGTAATCGTGCTCAACTGCAGGATAATGCCGCAAGCCTTGATTGGGAAATACGGCCAGTTGACCTGGAAAAAATTGAGGAGCTTTTGAGCTCACGGGACGAAATGGTTCGTTTGGTAAAGAAGTAATGGTTATTTTAGTTACTGGCGCGACTGGATTCATTGGAAAGAATTTAGTTAAAGCTTTATCAAAATCCTACCGGAATATTTTTTGTTTAGTTCGTAATCCCCAAAAAGCAAAACTTCTGGATACTTATGGCGTAAACCTTATTTATACTGATATTACCCAGTTTGATGCTCTGGCCTGCCGGGTTCCTAAAAAAATAGATGTTATTTTTCACTGTGCGGGATTTGTTTCCAACAGGGATCGGCAAATGTTGCATAAAGTTAATGTGGTTGGCACCGAAAATATCTGTAAACTTGCCTTGCGCCTGGGGGTTAAAAGGATGGTGTATGTCAGTTCGGTTGCTGTAGTGAGCGGATATTCGCGGGTGCCCTTAGTTGAAGATTTGCCTTATAAGGCTACCAATATATACGGTTACTCGAAGATTGAGGCTGAAAAGGTAGTATTAAGTTACAGGGAAAAAGGGCTTAGATCCGCAATATTAAGACCGTGCATGGTTTACGGAGAAGATGAGCCTCACCTTATGAGAATAATGCTTTGTTTGTTAAAATATCGGCTCCTGCCTTTGGTAAACAGCGGTAAAAGCAAACTGCACCTTGTTTATGTTAGAAATGTAGTTGATGCCTTGATCTTTTCGCTTAATAATGATGGATGTTTACGGGGTACATTTTTTATTGCTGATAAAGAAGTTTTAACTGCCGACCGGGTATTGTCTATTATGGCTGAGGCAATCGGAGCAAAAGCGCCTTGTCGGATTCCCTCCGTATTAACTCCTCTTTTGTCAGGGATTCCTTATTTTGGCCGGCAATTAAGGAGCTTTTTCAAGGATAGAGTTTATAGCATGGAAAAATTAATTTCTTTGGGGTTTGTTCCTTCATATCCCGCGGAATCAAGTCTTACCATATCCTGTCAGGCTTTTTTTAAAACCGGAAGAAGCCTTTGACTTTTCTGAATGTTAAAGAGTACAGGTGTTTTTTCTATACCTAAAAAATGTAGTTGGAAAAGCGAATTATACGTAACTCGCTTTATTTTATTGATTTGTGTTATAGAATTTATCATCTGCACAAAAAAAAATTACTGCATTTTTCCGGTTACTTTATCTTGTACCGGCTTTTTTTATTGCCGGTGCTATTCCGTATTTATCCGCCCAGCATCTGCCTGCCGCAGGCAGGAAAGACCACAGCCACGGCCATGGCCGTAGTTGAATGTCCGCCTACATTAAAATTACGCCGGATAAATTTCGATAGAGTTTCGGCAATGAAGCACCTTAATTATAGATTTTAATCCCCGAAGTTTTATTTGTGAAGGGAAATGATAAGAGGCTAAAAGTATAAATACTTTGCAGAAGGCGTGTTTTTTCGATAAAATAAAAACAAATTAGCAAAGGGTTAGTTTCAGATAAAAGAGGATAGAATATGTTGAGAAAATTTTTGATGGAGACAACTAAGTGTGTAAGGATTGAAGGAGTAGGGAATGTATTATTTGCTAAAAGTAAACGAGCCAAGAATCTAAGCATTTCTCTGAAACCATATAATCCGGTTCGAATAGCGGTTCCACTTGGCGTTTCATTTGAAAGAGCAAAGAAAATAGTTCAATCGAAAATAGATTGGATACGGAAACATTATATAAGAATTAGCGAGATAGAAAAAAAGCATAAATCCAGGCTGAAGAATTTGGGGAGCATAAATAAGAACGAAGCCAGAAAGAAATTAATTTCAAGATTAGAAGAATTATCGAAACAGCATGGTTTTACGTACAACCGCATTTTTATTCGTAATCAAAGAACTCGTTGGGGTAGTTGTTCGGCTAAAAATAATATCAATTTGAATATTAAATTAATCCAGCTACCCGATAAACTTATCGATTACATAATTTTGCATGAACTTGTTCACACCCGGATAAAAAATCATAGTAAAGATTTCTGGACAGAATTAAACAGATTAATTGGTAACGCGAGGATTCTTAGAGCCGAAATCAGGACATATTATTTGCAGGGATAAAAAAGGTTATGATAATAAAAATCGGACATAGAGGGGTTTGGGGATATAAGCCGGAGAATACCATATGTTCTTTTAAGAAGGCTTTGGAATTCGATATTGACATGGTGGAATTCGACGTCTTTGCGTGTAAAACGGGGGAAGTAGTTGTTATTCATGATTACCGCATTGATCGGACAACCGAAGAAAAAGGCTATGTGCAGAAAAAGACCTTTGAGGAGCTGCGTCGTTTAGACGCAGGCAAGGGGCAAAAAATTCCGACATTGCAAGAGGTGCTCAATTTAATAGACAAAAAGGTAAAAGTAAATATTGAGTTAAAAGGGGAAGGATCAGCTAAACCGGTTTATGAAATTATCGAGAGATATATTAAAGAAAACGGGTGGAAGAAGGCTGATTTTCTTATTTCTTCTTTTAACCACTATGACTTACGGGAATTTAACCGGTTTAATTCGGAGATCAAAATTGGAGCAGTGATTGCAGGGATACCCATTGGATACGCGGAATGTGCCCAGAAAGTAAACGCTTATTCATTACACGCCTCTAAAGAATTTATTAATAAAGCCCTTGTTGATGACGCGCATAAACGGGGAATGAAATTATTTGTTTACACGGTTAATGAACCGGAGGATATTGAACGGGTGAAATCATTTGGTGTGGACGGTATTTTTTCCGATTTTCCGGACAGGTTATAAAAGTTTTTTTTAATGCAACACTTTCAGTCCTGAACTGATTTTGTTACATTAGGGGGGGGCAGGAGGGATTTTCATGAAATACATTTTAGCGATAGATCAGGGAACAACCGGTAGCCGGGCGATTGTTTATCATAAATATGGCAGAAAGGTTGCCAGTGCTTATAAAGAATTCCCTCAGTATTTCCCAAAACCGGGATGGGTGGAACATGACCCTGAGGAAATATGGCAGAGTGTTAATGGTGCGATTCAGGCTGTGCTTCAAAAAGTACCTGGCAAGGCAATTGCAGCTATTGGGATTACCAATCAGCGAGAAACAACACTTCTCTGGGATAGGAAAACCGGAAAGGCGGTTTATCGGGCGATTGTCTGGCAGTGCCGTCGTACTGCTTGGCGTTGTGAGCAATTAAAAAAAAGTAAAGGCCAGGAAGCCTTTATCCGGGGAAGAACTGGGTTACCTATTGACGCTTATTTCTCGGCCACCAAAATAGAGTGGATTTTAAAGCAGATTCCCGGAACATTATTAAAAGCTAAGAAAGGGCAGTTATGTTTTGGTACAATTGACTCCTGGATTTTATGGAAATTAACCGGAGGGAAAATCCAGGCGACTGATTATACTAATGCTTCACGGACGATGCTTTTTAATATCGAAAAGCTGCAATGGGATAAAAGGATTTTGAAAAAATTTTCTATTCCGGAACAGGTTTTGCCCGTTGTGCAAAACTCTTCCAGTATTTTTGGTAGGACAATAAAAATCGGAAAGCTTCCGGCGGATATTCCTATATCCGGGATGGTCGGCGATCAGCAGGGTGCTTTGTTTGGACAGGCCTGTTTTGAGCCGGGTACGATAAAGAATACTTATGGAACAGGAGGTTTCATCTTGCTTAATACCGGAAAAAAACGCTTGGCATCAAAACAGGGACTTATTACTACCTTGGGTTGTGGTCCACGCGGTGAACCGGTATATGTGCTTGAAGGCGCGATATTTATTGCCGGTGCGGCAATCCAATGGCTACGTGACAGATTAAAGATTTTAAATTCTGCTTCGCAATCAGAAATAATGGCTCAGTCAGTCAGAGATAATGCCGGGGTTTATTTTGTGCCTGCTTTTGTGGGATTGGGGACTCCCTATTGGGATCAGAATGCCCGGGGCAGTATCTTAGGGATTACCAGAGGAACGATTGATGCCCATCTGGTTAGGGCCGCGCTTGAAGCTATGTGTTATCAAACTAAAGATGTATTAGAAGTTATGCAGAAAGAATCCCGGCTTAAAATTAGAAGCTTAAAAGTTGACGGCGGTGCTGCCTCAAATGAATTTCTTTGCCAGTTCCAGGCAGATATCCTTGGGATTGAATTGGTTAGGCCTAAAGTTATTGAAACCACTTCGCTCGGAGCTGCTTATCTTGCCGGATTAGCAATCGGCTATTGGAAAGACACGAATGAAATTAAAAAATGCTGGGAAAAAGATAAACTGTTTCGCCCGCGTATGTCCAGAAAAACCGCGGCTGATTTTTACCGGGGTTGGCTTCAGGCAGTTAAACGCACACTTTCAAATTATCCATAGAAAATGGAGGATAGTCCGCCAAAGGCGGGTCCGCCGGAGGCGGAAAAATTGAAAATCAAAAATAGAAAATAAATTGATAATAGAGAGTAAACAGCAAACCACAGACTTTATAGAAAGTTACCAGTCACGAGGTTACCAGTCACCAGAGAAAGGAAGAATAAATAATAAAAGACAAAAAAAGTAATCCGCGGTTAAATTAAAATTAGTATGAATAAATATGATATTATAATAATCGGCGGTGGAGTTGTGGGAACTGCAATCAGCCGTGAACTCTCCAGTTACAAACTCAAAATTGCCCTGCTTGAAAAAGAGGAAGAACTTGCCTTTGGAGTTTCCAAATCGAACAGCGGAATTATTCATCCCGGAACTCAGAACCGGCCAGGTTCTCTCAAAGGACGTTTATGTTTGCAAGGCAATGCACTTATCCGGGAAATATCCCGGGATTTGGGGGTTGAGTTTAAAGAGATTGGCGAGTTGATTGTAGTCTTTAGCCAGGAAGAAGTATCGCGTTTGCTTCAACTTAAACAGGAAGCGGAGATTCTTGGTGTTTCTGGCCTGGAAGTTGTTGATCAGGCCTGGCTGAAAGAGCATGAGCCGAATTTGAGTCGGGAAATTGTTGCCGCTTTATATGCTCCTACTGCAGGAATTATCAGCCCTTATCGTTTGGCTTATGCGTTGAGTGAGAACGCTGTACTTAATGGTCTGGAGATTTATACCCAGAGTTTAGTGCAAAATATTTTAGTAATGACTCCAGTCCGGCATTTCGGGAGTACCTCTTTGTTTGAGATAACTACGGAAAGAAATACTTTTCAGACTAATTATATCATTAACGCGGCCGGGTTATACGCGGATGAGATATCTCAGATGGTTGGCATTAATAATTTTCAGATACGTCCGCGTAAAGGCGAAGAGTTTCTGCTCGATAAGAAACAACAGGATTTGACTAATCATCTTATTTTTCCTCTCCCTACGAAGATTTCCAAGGGAGTAATCGTTATTAAGACTTTTGCCGGTAATCCGATGATTGGGCCTACTGCTGAGGATGTTGAAAATAAAGAAGATTTGTCAACTTCTGAACAAGGATTGGAAAAAGTGATCAGGATGGCACAGAGGATGGTTCCTTCGATTGATAAAAAGGATATCATTGCGTATTTTGCCGGTTTGCGTCCAGTTGCCGATGATGATTTTATTATTCGTTGTGAAGATAAAGTCCCGGGATTTGTCAATGTTGCCGGGATTCAATCTCCGGGATTAACTGCTGCTCCGGCAATAGCTCAGCTGGTTGGCAGGATTCTAAAACAAAATGGCCTTGTGATGGAAAAGAAAAAAGATTTCTATCGGCAGCGTAAAAAAACAGTTCATCTTTCTAATCTTGCTTTTTCTCAGGCAAAAGAATTAATTCAAACGGATAGATCTTTTGGAGATATTGTCTGCCGGTGTGAAATGGTTTCGGCTGGAGAAATTCGGGAAGCCATAAGGCAAGGAGCGGTTACCCTTGATGGTATAAAGTTCAGGACTCAGGCTCAGGCAGGGCGTTGTCATGGCGGTTTTTGCACAACCCGGATTATGAAAATCCTGGCTCAGGAAACAAACCGGCCTTTAACCGCAATCACAAAACGGGGACGCGGATCTGAAATCGTAAAAGAGGATAGAGCCGATGATGATTGAACGGAATCTGGTTATCGTGGGCGGAGGCCCGGCTGGGATGGCTGCGGCAATCAGTGCCTATGAGCAGGGCGTGAACGATATTCTACTCTTAGAACGGGATCAATATCTCGGTGGGATACTTAATCAGTGCATTCATCCCGGCTTTGGCCTTGATTATTTTAAAGAAATACTTACCGGGCCTGAATATGCAGATAGGTTTATTAAAAAAATAAGGGATATCCCCCAAATAGAGATCAACCTGCAATCGTTAGTGGTTGATTTAGGAGCTGATAAGACTTTGACAATATTAAAACCAGGGTTATTACAACAGGTACGGGCAAAAGCGCTTATTATGGCTACGGGGTGTAGAGAACGGACGCGTGAAATGGCACATATTGCCGGGACACGGCCTGCAGGCATATATCCAGCCGGGCTTGCTCAGAAGTTGATTAATATCGAAGGCCTGCTGCCGGGAAAAGAAGTGGTTATTGTTGGTTCGGGTGATATCGGTTTAATTATGGCCCGGCGTTTTGTTCTTGAAGGGGCAAGCGTAAAAGCGATGATTGAGATTCAAAAACAGGCTGGCGGGCTGCTTCGTAATGTTATTCAATGTCTTGATGATTTTGATATTCCCTTGTATTTGTGTCATAGGATTGCATGTATCTATGGAAAAAAGCGGGTGGAAAAGGTGGGGATAATAAAAATAGATGACCAAGGGAATGATATCCCTGATTCACATTTTTATATTGAATGTGATACAATATTAATGTCTGTAGGGTTAATTCCCGAGAATGAATTGATTGAGATGGCCGGTGTTGCTATTGATAGAAAAACAAATACGCCTTTATCACAGGAGTTAAATAAGACTTCGATTCCGGGAGTATTCGTTTGCGGCAACGCTTTTAAAATTTATGACCTTGTGGATTCTGTTTCCGGTGACAGCGGGCAGGCGGGAGTGCTTGCTGGAGAGTATTTGAAAAAAAAGAATTAGAGGAGAATTCGGGGGGGAATTTGGGGTCAGACCTCGTCATTTGACAAAAATGGTAAAGTAATATAAATTATTTGCTGAAGAAAGATATTTTTTTATGGCAAGACCGTTACGAATAGAATATCCAGGGGCATTTTATCACGTCATAGCAAGAGGAAATGAAAAAAGAGAAATATTTAGTTCAGAAAGTAATTTGGAACGCTTTTTAGAATATCTTGCGAAAGCTTATAGGCGATATAAGATTAAAGTGCATGCTTATTGTCTGATGCATAATCATTACCATTTGTTGGTTGAGACGCCCTATGGAAATTTGAGTAGAAGTATGCAATACATTAATTCAAGTTATACAACATATTATAATGTTGCCAAAAAAAGAGTGGGGCATTTGTTTCAGGGAAGATATAAAGGGATTCTTGTAGACAAAGATGCTTATATCCAAGAACTATCACGATATATTCATTTAAATCCGGTAAAGGCCAAGAGAATCAGAATTCCCGAACAATTTCGCTGGAGCAGTTATCAATATTATATCGGGATGAAACGATTGCCGGAATATATGGATATTCAAACAACATTAAGTTATTTTAAAAACAGGAAGGAGTATAGAGAATTTGTAGAAGAGGGAATGTCGAAGGGGATAGTGAATTTGGAGGAATTAGTGAAAGCAGGATGTATTTTGGGAGATGAACAATTTGTGGAAGGGATAAAAGGCCGATATTTGGATAAGACGAAAAAAGTGAGGGATTTGCCGGGATTGCAGGAATTGAAAAAAGAATGGGTATCCGCAGAGTTAATTATAAAATTGGTGGATGAAGAAAAAGATATTTTAGAAAAGGAAAAACGAAAATTGAGCGTGTATTTTTTGCGAAAATATACCGGGGAAACCTTGGAAGAGATAGCCTTTAGGTTTCGGCATAAAATAAGTAGTACCGCAGTGAGTAAAATTGTGACAAGAATAGAAGAGCGGAAGAAAAAGGATAAAGGATTTAGGCGAAGACTCGAGAAAGTAGAGGGCAAAGTGTCGAATGGGGAGGTCTGACCCCTACTACTACTATGATTTGTATTGAATGTCCCAAAGGGTGTGTTTTATCGGTAGAGGTGGAAAATGGTAAGGTGGTTAGTGTAAGCGGGGGTCAGTGTCCCAGAGGAGAGATTTATGCCGTAGCTGAGATCGAAAATCCAAAACGAATATTAACCTCAACCGTTATCGCGGAAGACTTGTCGTTAAAGATGGTTCCGGTGCGGACTGACGGCCCGATACCGAAAGTTAAAATTTTCGAGGCGATGGCTGAGATTAGAAAAATACGGCTTACAAATTCTGTTTATATGGGGGACCCTATTATTAAAGATTTTTTGGGGCTGGGTGTAAATTTAGTCGCAACGCGAGAAGCAGTGAAATAACTTGTTTTGATGAAATAGAACTTTCCTTTTTAGCGATGAGGATAGATGAAATGACAGGGCTTATTTATAGGCAGTGGGAGGCGCTTCCATGCCGGGCAGTTGTTTTGCTTATCCATGGGGTAGGGGCGCATAGCGGCAGGTGGGAGTTTTTGGCGGATTTCTTTCTGAAAAATGAGATTTCTTCCTATGCGATAGAATTAAAGGATTTTGGTGAAACAAACAATCTAAAAGGTCACAAAGGTTCTTTTAATATCTACTTTGAGGATATCCGGAATCTTCAGAGTATAATCAGGGCAGAAAACAAAGGAAAACCGATTTTCTGTGCAGGCGAAAGCTTTGGGGCACTTATTGCCTTTTTGATGATTAAGACTAAACCGGATTTGTTTGACGGTCTCATCTGCATTTCACCCGCATTCAGCAATAGGCTGCGATTCTCGTTTCTTGACTATATCAGTATATTTTATTTTTGGTTTTTTAATCCTGGAAAACAATTTAAAATACCTTTTAATTCAGGGATGCTTACCCGAGATGTTGGTTATCAAAAATTTATGGATTCTGACTCCCGCGAACGCCGTACAGCCACGGCACAGTTTTTGATTAATGTGCTTATCGCGCAGATACGCGGCAAACTTTTAAGAAAGAGGTTTAATATCCCCGTATTCTTTTTGCTTCCCGGGAGAGACCAGGTAGTAAACTCTGAAGTAAGCCGAAAGGTTTTTAAAACGTTGAGGGCAGAAGATAAAACAATAATTCAATATGCGGATATGTTCCACGCACTTTCAATAGATTCGGGGCGGGAAACTGTTTTCGAAGATATCCTGAAATGGATAGAAAAAAGGATTAACCGGAAAAATGCATTTGA
>JAGLUN010000046.1 GCA_023134705.1 Candidatus Omnitrophota bacterium
CAAATTTTCCTGTGGAAAATTTGGAGTCGACCCTACGGGCAAATAATGCTAACTGCATTATTTGGGTTTATGTAAGAGAAAGCAATTTTGGTAATTAAGCCTGGGCGATGCTCTTCTTAAATTCGGAAATTCGGGAAACATCCCTCGGAATTTCGGAATTTTACCCGAAATTTATATTTCACATTTCAATTGACTGTTATATGCTAATACTTTTAACCTTTAAACTTCGTCCCTCTATCCCTGAGCATTACCATCTGTCCCTTTTATTCCAACCTGTCTTTTAAAGCTGCAGTTATGGCTTGCCCAATCTTTTCTTCATCATTGTAGGGCTTGGCTATATATAATCCTCCCCCTACTACGCCGTCGCGTTCCTCTGCTTCTTCCATGGTTACAAGGCCTGTTGAAAAAATAATGGGTATATCTTTTGTCGCCTCTTTATCCAAAAGCCTCCTTTTTACGTTTCCTCCGTCCATCTGGGGCATCATCAGGTCAAGAAATATGATGTCAGGCTGCTCCGTTTGTGCTAAGGTTATAGCTTCCTTGCCATTACTGGCTTTTATAATATGCTCACCATAGCCTATTGCTTGCAATTTTACTTCCAGTAACTTAAGCGAACTCTCGTCATCATCTACTATCAATATTCTCAAATCCTTTGGTACCTTCCCCATAATTCACCCCCTGTTAACACCAACCAAACCATCATTACCAACTAAAATCTTTGGTTTGTCTCCCAGACTCCTATCCCTCTATTTTTTATAAGCCAAATGCGGTTAAACTTAATATACTTTATATATTGTACTATATAATGAGATACCCCGGGTTTAACAGACAGATACCGTGCCGTTTATTACGGCCTGTTCCTATCGGCTTTTCTTGGCCCACTGACCCCGTTATTTTTCTTTGACAAAAATTCTTCACAAATTTGAATGGACGAGGGGTTATTTTTGCTTTGGTTCTTTCGTATTCTTTTAGTATGGGAATCCATCGTTTTACAACTACGATATCTTGATATTTCATCGGTTCCTCCTTTGGGACGGTATGGGTATAGGGACGGATGGGTATGTATAGGGGACAGACACCCTTTTTGTATACCCCCTTCTCCGGCCTCCTCCGGCATAAACACTTTAATGAACGATTTAATTTTTTCTCTAAAGCTTTAACGAATTCATCTGTTCCTACCACCAACCCTCTGTTCGTTTTTAATCTAATTTCATCAATCATATCAGGATCATTCTCTTTTAAATATAAATAATCACGCCATTCTTTAAGCTTTATGGCTTTGTAACTAGCAAGTCCTATTGGCCCTTTTTCTCGACTTGCTGAAGGAAGATTGAAATGAACTCTGGCTCGGGCGGAGCCTCGCCAGAGTCCGTTGTCTTTTTTCTAGATATTGTGAAAAACCATTTGCCCCTCGCCTCTAGATATCGGGAAAATCTCCTTGGGAAATTTTCCCGAAAGGCTTCGGGGTTAATTCAACTAAATCCCTTTTTCGCGGCTTCGCCTAAAAAAGGGATAAGTTTCATTAAACGGAGGGGAGAGGATTTCCTTCGTCCCTCCGTTCCTCAGGATAAACTCACTGGTTTATTTTTGCTACGAATCAACCCTATTTTCTTAGACCTTCTCCAACCTTTAATCTCACGCTCTCGTTTTGCGGCAACTCTTTTATCCTTAAACTGTTCCCAATATAACAGTTCTCCTCCATGCTGGCGAATTCGATTCTTCAAATCTGTTGTTATCCCTGCATAAAAGCTTCCTCTCTTATCACAAAGGTAGAAATACCACATAGCAAAAATAAACAGTTCTCATCCTGCCCCAACCTCTCCCAATAAAAAACCCATCCCATTTATGAATGGGTTTTTTACTGGCGGAGGGGAGAGGATTTCCTTCGTCCCTCCGTTCCTCAGGATAAACTCACCTTCTGCGCCTTCGGCGCAGGGTTCTCATCCTCTATCTCAATCAATGAGCATATCGAAAAACCGTAGAGTTTACTAACAAATCTAAATTTTGGCGGAGGGGAGAGGATTCGAACCCCCGGTGGGTATAACCCCACAACGGTTTTCAAGACCGCCGCGTTAAACCAGACTCTGCCACCCCTCCGATATTTATGTTTCTAAACTGTATACATTCTCAGCGTATTTTATACGGTTTTTCCGCCGAAGGCAGACCTGCCTCTGGCGGAAGATTTGCGTTAATCTGCGTTATCCTCTTCCAACAATCTGAGTGAGGATGCTTTCTATCAAAGAAGCTCCGCTCCTTAAGCTGTCAGAGAGTATTTTCAACAACCCGAGTTTAAAGCCGACTTTAAGATAAATCGCGAATAGAAAGAGACTCACTGTGTAAAGGAGGCTAAAAATAAAAAGGTAATGCACAAAACCGGAAAAAGTTGAAGCTTTAAGCCTTCGGGCAATAAAAATCAGATGTACAGTAGAAATAACACCGCCTAAGAAGAGAAATATGTCTTTATTAAAGGAAGAACCCAGTATTTTCGGGATAATAAAGTATCCCAAAGCCAGGACGATAAGGATTGAAGGAACAATAAGGGAAAAAAAAGAATGCCGAAAAAAGAAATCCTGAACCCGGCCGTAAACCTCATTTAAATCCGCGACAAAAGTATAGAAAAGAAAGGGGGTTAAAATTGAAAAATAAAGGATAAAACTTTTAAATCCCGGAGACTGCCTTAAATCACCGAAAAAATTCGTTGTGATCCCAGGAAGGAAACAAAAAATAATCAGGAAAATGAAAAGTTTTGCTAAAGTAACGATATAACTATTTCTCAATCCTTGTTTTTCCATCCATATAACTCCTTAAAACTTCAGGGATAGTTACTGAACCATCCCGGTTTTGGTAATTCTCTAAAATACAAATAACCAACCGAGCTAAAGCCACGCCTGAGCCGTTTAATGTATGGACGTATTTCAATTTCTTTGTATCCTTCTCGCGGTAGCGGATATTACCACGCCTGGCCTGAAAATTCTCAAAATTCGAACAACTGGAAACTTCAAGCCATTTATCAAGGCCGGAGGCGTAAATCTCGATATCATAACATTTGGCGGCAGCAAAACTGATATCACCGGTAGCAAGCAGAACAATACGGTAAGGTATCTCTAAAAGTTCTATTACTCTGCAGGCATTCGACAATAAATTCTCTAATTCCTGATAAGAATTTTCAGGGAGCACAAATTTAACCAATTCTACTTTATCAAACTGATGCAATCTAACCAATCCTTTAGTTTCTTTTCCGTAAGAACCCGCTTCTCTTCTAAAACAGGAAGTATAAGAAACATAAGCGATCGGCAATTCTTCCTGCTCCAGTATTTCGCCCTGATGAAGATTTGTGATAGGGACTTCCGCCGTAGGAATCAGGAAATAATCTTCATCTTTTAAATGATACATATCTTCTTCAAATTTGGGAAGCTGTCCGGTAGTAGTCATAGAGACTCTGTTTGCCAGTAAAGGCGGGGAAATTTCTTTATAGCCGTGCTCCTTAATATGTAAATCAAGCATGAAATTTATCAATGCCCGTTCTAATCTCGCGCCTTCGCCTTTGAACAGAGCAAAATTTGAGCCAATGAGCTTCGCGGCTGTTTTAAAGTCAATAATATCTAAATGTTCAGCCAGGGTAATATGGTCTAAAGGTTTAAAATCGAATTTCTTGAACTCGCCTTCTTCCTTAACTATCTTGTTACAAGAAATATCGCCGATGGGAAGAGACGCGTGGGGTATATTGGGAATCTCAAAGGTTTGTTTATCCCAGTCGCCGGTCAAACCCTTAAATTTCGATTTGATCCCTTCTATTTCTTTCTTGATCTCCTTGCTTTCCTGTATTTTTTCAGCGGGAGGCTTTTTATCTTTCAGAAGTTGTTTAACTTCTTTATTAATCCGGTTCTGAACGGCATATAATTCCTCAAGCTGTTGGTTTAAATCTCTATGGGTCTGGTCAAGAATCAGAAAGGCGTCTAAATCAAAATCGGAAGCGCGCTTCTTCAGCGCTTCTCTTATTACTTCCGGGTTTTGCCTTATAAATTTGGGGTCTAACATAATAGGGCTATTATACTGAAATTTCGAAAAAAATCCACCCCTTCCGAATGAAACCGTAAATTCGGCGGATTATACAGATTAAAATTTTTAGAAAATAAATAAATAGGAAAAAACCGAATACAGGAAACAAAAAAACAGCTTAAATATTCTTTGACAGGATTTACAGGATAAACTGGATAAAAAATTGGGACAGAGAGGGAATAAAAGGATTTTTTTACCACAAGGGCACGAAGAAAAAAGAATAAAAAATATTTATTTTATTAAAATCTTCGTGCAGCCGGCGGCAAAGCAGACAGCCTTCGTGAACTTCGTGGTAAAATAAAAAACCAAACAACAAGGCCATGCAGCTGATTTTCAAGTGTTATCTGAAAATAATAAAAAAAAGAAGTGGTTAAAAAATAGAATTAGCCCGCCAAAGGACGGATTTCGCTGGATACTTAATAAAGTGCTCAACCGCCGAATATGCCGAAAAACACCGATGGGAGAAATAATAAAACCGCGGATTTTGCTGATTATACGGATTAAAATTTTTAAAGAATAAATAAATAGAAAAAAATTGTGGTTTAAACATAATCGGCGTTAACCGGAAAAATGCTATTGAAAACGCAGAATGCTCATAACGCTCGGTAACCTAAATAACTGCATTGAGCAGGAATTGCACTAATCGGAGACTAGCCTCTGGGTGGAAAGTGCGTAACATTTTTCCATGGTAACCCCGACCTTTCCAAATTTTCCTTTGGAAAATTTGGGGTCGGCCTTACGGGCAAATGATGCAATTGCATCATTTGGGTTAATCCGCACAATCAGCGGTTAAATATTTAATTCGGTGGGAATCCTCCTTCGGCGGATGAAAAAAGATGCCCCCTGTACAGGGGAAAACATTGGAATTTCATCGGCGGGTTCGGTGGTTAAATTAAATATAAAATTTTATCCAGTTAATCCTGTCAAAAAAAAAGATGCGGTTAGAAAATAATCCGCTTTTATCCTTTTGAGCTATTGTTGTCTGCCTTCAATCGCTAAAAGCAGAATCACCGCGGCTAAGCCTAAACGTCTATCCAAAGACTTCGCTCTATCTGCGGAAAAATCCATACTGAATTTATGGATGAAGGGATTAAAAAACTGTTTTATCTCACCCAAACGGCTCTGGCTGCTATTTACCATATAATAAGTTTGAGGCAAAAGATTAAATAGCCATCTTCTAATCATCGCTTTAGCTAAACTATCCTCCATAATGGATGCCAGATAATTATCGTTTTTATCTAAAATCTCCCAGTTATCACGAATCATAGAACGGAGTCCTTTCCTTCTTAACACACCTATTTTTTCTTTGGTTTCGGAATCAATAACATCATAGGTCGCGGAGAAATCCAGTATTTGCCTCGCCTGGATATGCAAAACCTCTTTTTTCTTTTCAGGATCAGAATAAACTCTTAAATCTTCTCTCAATTTAAACAATTTCTGACGGCAATAAAGCAGTAATTTGCCTTCCGGAGTCATTATTCGAAAAGCTCCGCCTATAACGAAAACGTCCCTTTTAGCAAAAAACTTATCCCGGCTCATAATTTCTTCTCTAAGCATTTTTTACCTCCGGTTTCAGCAATTTATCCCTTTACTACACAGAGAGGTTTCATCCGGCAAACTTTCTTAGATAAACCCGCTCTATGGACAACATTAACTACGTCATCAACATTTTTGTAAGCGGAAGGAGCTTCTTCCATAATAGTTCTTTTGCCCGTGGCCCGGACTTCTATGCCCCGGGACTTAAAATCTCTCATTAACCCTTCAAAATCAACTGTCCTTATAGATTCATGCCGGGATTTAACCCGGCCGGCACCGTGACAGGTTGTACCAAAAGTTTCTTCTTCGGCCTTTTTTGTCCCGACAAGAAGGTAAGAACCTGTTCCCATGTCTCCGGGAATAATAACCGGCTGGCCAATATCTTTATATCTAACCGGTAAAGCAGGATTGCCCGGCCCAAAAGAGCGGGTCGCTCCTTTTCTGTGTACACACAACATTTTTTCCTTACCGTTAACTTTGTGCTTCTCGAATTTAGCGATATTATGAGCAACGTCATAAATTAAATACATGCCCAGCGACTGCCAGCTTTTTGAGAATATTCTGCCAAAACTTTCCCGCACAAGGTGCATCAATACCTGCCGGTTACACCAGGCATAATTAGCAGCTGATTTCATTGCTCCGATGTACTGTTTTGCTTCCCGGGAATTTACCGGCGCGCAGGCAAGCTGCCGGTCAGGCAGATTTATCCCGTACTTAGACGAACATTTAACCATTACCCTTAAATAATCATCACAAACCTGGTAACCAAACCCCCGCGAGCCGGAATGAATCATCACCATAATCTGACCGGTAAATAAACCGAGTTTCTCGGCTACACTTTTATCAAAAATTTCATCAACTGCCTGAACTTCTATAAAATGATTACCACTGCCCAAAGTTCCGGACTGAGCTTTTCCCCGTTCATAAGCGCGGTCAGATACGCAATCAGGATCCGCGCCTTCTATCGCTCCGTATTCCTCGCAACATTCCAGATCTTCTTCTATACCCAATCCCCTTTTAACCGCCCACTTCGCTCCCCCGAGGAGAATTTTCTTCTCTTCATGAAAAGAAACTTTAATTTCTCCTTTTGATCCCACGCCGGAAGGAACGTTTTGATAAAGAACGTCAACAATCCTGGAAATCCGGCTCTTCACATCCTCGAAAGTCAAATTAGTCTTTAGAAGACGTACCCCGCAATTTATATCATAGCCGACTCCGCCGGGAGAAATCACGCCTTCATTTTCCGGGTCGGTAGCAGCAACCCCGCCGATTGAGAAACCATACCCCCAGTGGATATCCGGCATGGCTAAAGAATGTTTCACGATTCCCGGGAGAAAAGCTACGTTAGCAACCTGCTCCGGAGCTTTGTCTTTTTTAATACTGCCAATCAATTTCTCATCAGCATAGATGATACCGTCTACACGCATTCCCGGCTTATAAGATTTGGGTATCTTAAATTTACAATCACTTATTTTTTCTAAAGGTCCTTCCCACATATAAAGCCTCCGGATATCAGCGGCTGTATCTATTATCTGCGACTATCCGCGTCTATCCTATTTGCGACCATCTGCGTTGCATTTGCGTTAACCGGAAAAATGCAT
>JAGLUN010000047.1 GCA_023134705.1 Candidatus Omnitrophota bacterium
TAACTGCATTATTTGGGTTAATCCGCGTCTTACTTAAACGTCAAAAATTATCTCGGCCTTAAACCCATCCTTTGTCTCTTCTATCTTTAAATTGTGATATGTCGCTGCTTTTATCTCCATATTTATTTTATTACTATAGGGATCAAAGTCAATCCCTCTAACTTCAGCTTCCAACTTCCTGGGGATAGACTTGTTATCAATTTTTAAATTAAAAGTTTTAGACAAAAACTTATCAGCGAAAAACAAAGATATCAGTTCATTAAGCCAGTTAAACATAAGATCTTCCGAAGTTTGGCCTTCCAGAACGAACTTTTTTGTTTTTCCTGTTTTTTGCCGGTTTTTAACAAGTGAGCCGGTTAACGCAAAAGCAGCATTGGTAAAAAGTTCTTCAAAGGTCTTACCATAAACCCTTATCCCTAGATCCGCTGTATGTTCAATAAACTCGTATTTCTTCATATATAAAATATAGTTTTAAATTATCTTTTTAGGCCTGTCATCAAAAAAATCACCACGCGATAACTTTTTGCGATTTTCTTGGTAATATAAACTGTTCACAATATAACAGTTCTCCTCCTGCCCCAATCTCTACCAATAAAAAAACCATCCTAATTTTGGATGGCTTTTTTATTGGCGGAGGGGGAGAGATTCGAACTCCCGGTCCAAGTTTGACCCCGGACATCCGATTTCGAATCGGACGCTTTCAACCAAGCTCAGCCACCCCTCCAATTAAAAAATTATTATTCAGGGGTATCTGATGTAATAAATTTTTGGATAATGCGCGAGGCGGGAGTTGAACCCGCATGGAATTACCCACTAGAACCTGAATCTAGCGCGTCTGCCAATTCCGCCACCCGCGCAATAATAACTTACAATTTCCTACTATTCCGGAGACTAACCCGGATAAAATAATTATACCAGATAATCGGCCGTATAGAAACCAGTTTGTAACCGGCGGGTTAACGTGAGGTTGCTCCACTTGCAATTGCAAAATGTAAGAATATAAAACCACAGATTAACACAGATTCACCCTGTTAGATAATACAATTGAACCATCTAACAGGGTGAACACAGAAAAAGGCAAAAAATATTTTTTATATATTTCCCGTGTTTAAACAGAAAGAATATATTAAATTCGGTGGGAATCGATGTTTTCGGTGGTTAAAAAACTGTGTGTACTTGTACCTGTGTTAATCTGTGGTTAAAAAAAAATGAGAACCAGAGATAAACTCTATCTAACGGGGTAAACGCGGGCTTTCAGGATAATTCAAATCTAAAAAACTATATAATCTGCGTCCTATTCCACCAAGACTCACCGAAGACACCAGTTTTCAACTAAATCTTTATCAACGAATCAGAGTATGTTATAATTGAATTTATGAGTGTAGTATTTTTTTCTATTTTGAAGCTTTTTGTTATCGTATTTTTCGGGTTCTATCTCTACAGGAAAAAGACTCTTAATGAAGATGCCTTAAGCTTTCTTACCTTTTTTGTGATAAATTTAACCATCCCCTTTCTTATATTCACTAAGATTACCGATAGTTTCACCCCTCATTTTAAGCCTTCTTTATTATCCTTTATAGGTTTAAGTATTTTAATATTTATTTCCGGGTTAGTTATCGGCGGCATAATCTCTTTATCCGCGCCTAAACAAGTACGCAGGGAATTCATAAGCCTGGTAAGTTTCCAGAACTGCGGGTATTTGCCAATGAATATAGCTCTGTTTTTATTCCCCCCATTCTTAAGAGATAAATTTCTCATTTATATATTCCTTTATATTCTTGGTTTCAATATCCTGATGTGGTCTGTAGGAAGTTTCTTTATCTTCAAAAAAGGTAAGGAGAAGTTCAACTTCAAATCCCTTCTTAACCCTCCGGTATTAAGCACCCTTATAGCTCTGTTTTTCGTATATACCGGTTTAAAGGACTTTATTCCCGGGGTAATCATCTCGCCCCTAAAAATTATCGGAGACACCAGTTTTCCTCTCTCGATGATAATCTTAGGAGCATGGTTAGCCAAAGGCAGGATTAAAGAGTCTTTCCCCTGGATCTTGCCGGTCTTAAAAATCAGCTTAATCAAATTAATCGTAATTCCCCTGATTTTCTTCCTGGCGGTCTGGAAATTAAAAATATTCTCTTTATTCGGCCTGTTTATAATCCTGGAGGCAAGTATGCCTTCAGCAGCTTCTTTACCGATTGTGGTCAATTTAAGAAAAGCTAATAGCAAATTTGTATCCCAGGGAGTATTTTTTACCCACCTTATAAGTGTTATAACCGTTCCGATCTGGGTAGAATTATTTTTAAAAATTTCCGGTTTCAGATTTTAGAGGATAAAGCATTAAAAAATGAAAGTAGTTACGACCCATAGAAAAGCAAGAAGAAATTATCATATCTTAGAAACTTTTGACGCCGGCATTGAACTAAAAGGGATGGAAGTAAAGTCTCTGCGAACAAGAGGCTGTTCTATCGAGGAAAGCTTTGGCCGGGTGGAAAGAGAACAAGTCTACTTATACAATATGCATATATCCGAATTCGATAAGGCTTCTTACTTCAAAGCGGATCCACGAAGGCCCCGGAAACTTCTCCTCCATAAAAACGAAATAAAAAAATTGTTAGGGTTAACCCTCCAGAAAGGATTAACTATAATCCCTTTGAAAATTTACTTTAATAAGCGGGGTTTAGCAAAAGTGGAAATTGCCGTAGCTAAAGGGAAAAAACTATATGATAAACGTAAAAAATTAAAAGACGAGATTATTAAGAAAGAGGCGGAAAGAGATATTAAAAAGTTCAACCGAAGATACAGCTAACAAACTATGTCTAATCCCGGTTTTATCGGGATTATGGCACCATTTGACTACAAGTAATTTTCACTGATAAAGAAACAGTCAATAAAAATTGCTTATTTTTAAGGTTGAATTAATCAATAGATATTGTATAATTTTTATCATGCCTTAGTTGTTTTCGGGCCGCTGGCTCAACTGGCAGAGCAACGGACTCTTAATCCGTCGGTTGCAGGTTCAAGTCCTGCGCGGCCCACTTACTCTAGCATGGCGAAAAATTCAAAGCGCAAAACCTATATTCTTATCACCTTCTGCTTTTTAACAGGACTTATCCTATTACAAAATTTTTCCACTGGGATAAGCGCTGGGGTGAAAAAAAATGCTTTTGACGCCGAAAGCATTGTTTCTTCTCTCGCGAAAAACCCTTTTTTTATCTCCCTGGGATTATTGTATTTTTCGATCTTAATCGCCGGGATAGTAAACACGGTTATACTTCTGGTAAAAAAAGCGGGGAAGAAAAGATTATTCCCCGATCCCAATGATAACCAAAATACCACCCTCTATCCGCCTGCGCAGGGCACCACGGGCTTGCCCGCAAGGCTCCATTCAAATCAGGAATCAAATTGGAAAACCCTGGCTTTTATCCTCTTTTCCGTATATATTATTAGTTTCATAACTCTAATATCTATTTCAAACATAAACAATAAATATGCCATTTTTTCAATCGTCATATTTTGTAATTTTCTTTTAGAACTTGCCGTGATAATAATAATCCTAAAACAATTTTCTAAAAACAGATTAGGACTAATAAAAAAGTACTTTTATCCTCACAAGGTTTTTATGATTTATTCCTCTTTTATACTCCTTTTAATTCCCGCGGCATTATTTAACCAGCTGCTCTTAAAAGGGCTGAATACAAGCCCTACTGTCAACCCAATAATCTCTTTATTCCTCTCTACTAAAGATACATACTCAACCTATCTACTCCTATTTCAAATTGTAATATTGGGGCCGCTTGCGGAAGAGCTATTTTTTCGGGGATTTCTTTTTCGCTGGTTGCGCGGGAAAATATCTTTTCGGAATTCCGCTTTAGCTGTATCCTGCATCTTCGCTATTATGCACAGGACACCCGCGGCATTCCTCCCTCTTTTTTTTCTAAGCCTTCTCCTCTGCTTTATTTATGAACGAACAAAGAATCTGTTTAATTCTATATTCTTACACAGCTTTCATAATTTTTTAGGAGCCTTATTCCTTATCATTATAAAATTAAATTGAATATCCATTCATCTCTCAACACAAACAGGATAAATACGTATCCCCCGAATTCTCCGGCAGACAAAAGCTAATGCCGTTATTCCTATTTTAACCGCGCTTGGGAGGAATAAATCGCTTAGGTGGTTCCGGCCAATCTTTGCTAAGAACCTTACCTTGTTCGAAAAGAGCCGGGATTGCCTTGAAATCGATGCATTGACACCAGAATTCCCAACCGTAATCAGGATCATAGTTCATCTCCGCCGAACAGGTTTGTGGACTCCAACAAGTACCTTCGCAGCCCCAACCGCCATCGTCCGTTTCAAACATTTTGCACGGCTTAATTTTGCCAGCTTCCACTTCAGATTTGTAAGCTTCAAATTCTTCCCTTGTACGGGCAATCGGCTCGTCATAGGGATAGACTACCGGGTTGTTCATTTCACTCATTTTCTCCTCCTTTCTTATGAATTGGTATTGTCAAAAACTCAAACCACAGAAACCACCGAGGTTGTTTAAAATTAAAAGGTTATAAAAGTTTGTCGCCCCACCCAAACTCTTTAAAATAGATAATATTTTTTATAAGGAGGCCAGGAGTCCAAGATAATTATTCGTATATTACTCTCTTGACTTCCAATTTTATTTTTGAAACCCGGTCCAAGCTTACGATGGTCTCCTATCTCTGCTCCTATTATTTATTTTAGTTAATTCTTTATATAACAATCCCTTTTATACTTCTCCTGTATTCCTGGCCTCCTTATAAATTTTATACCTTTCTTTATTCATAAATTTTTTTTATTGAGTACACAGAGAATTTTTCTTTCTATTTATTCCTTCTGTGACCTCTGTGGTTTCTTTCATATTACTTTTGGCAGTATCTATAAATTTATGGGGAATATCTTGACCGGGGAATACTGCTTCATTGCCCGGTTAATCGTTCATGTAATCGGAAATGCTCAAAGGCATGCCCAAAGTCTGTTTAATATGTTTTATCCTTTGAGCAATATAAGGGTGGGTTCTAAAATAAGAAAGCGGCCGGGCAGAATCTTTTTTATGCTCCTGATAAAGTTTCTCTAAAACATCTATCCCCGCCTCAGGCGAAAAGCCGGCAAGTTTGGTGTATTTAACAGCCATCTCGTCTGCCTTAAACTCATCTTCCCGGGAATAGGCGCTGACAATCTGGGCCAAAGCAATAGAAATGCCCTCATAAAATTGAGGAGATTTCTCCATGGGAAGACTAGCTAAGATTAAAAGATTATACCCAAGAGCGGCTTGCAGTCTTTTTATGCTGTGACGGGCAACAAGATGGCCCACTTCATGAGCCAAGACAAAAGCGATTTCATCATCTGCAGTCAACAAATCCAGAAGCCCTTTATAAATATACACATATCCGCCGGGTGTACAAAAGGCGTTATTTTCATCCCGGTCTATTATATAGAAATAATAACTAATTTCCTTTCTTCCGCAAACTCCGGCGATTTTCGCGCCGAGGGCTTTTATCTTTTTTATTGAGGAAGGATCCTGGTAAAGCTTGAGTTTCCCGGCAATCTGACGGTGTAGATTCTCGCCTATAACGACTTCTTTATCCGTCGAGTAAATAAATGTATCCTGTTTATGAGTGGCCACGTTATATTCGCTAGTAATACACCCGCAGAAAAAGAGACAGCAGACTATGGAAAAGCAAAGGCCAAGGATAGACGGAAACAGACTTCCAAAAACCCGCCTTTTGAGGTCTGTTTTTCGGCCTTTAATTTCTGGTACGTAGTTTGAAGTTTTAAATCCGCGGCCTATACTCATCTGATTTTAAGGAAATCTTTCTTGGTGAATAAAGAAACAAGAGGACATCCTATTTTAGAAAGGCTTTCTTCCCCGCCTTCTTCTCTATCCACCACCACAATCGTTTTCACTATTTTTACTTTCTCTTGTTTTAAAACTTCGATAGCTTTTATTAAAGAAGCACCGCTGGTTGCCACATCGTCCACTATAACTACTCTATCTTTGGCAACTAAGCTTTTCCCCTCTATTAATTTCTGACGGCCGTACTTTTTAGGCAACTTTCTTATCAAAAAACCTTTCAAATTATTCTTATTATTATAAGCCAGCATACATACCCCACTCACTATAGGATCAGCTCCTAAAGTAGGGCCGCCGATAGCAGTAATTTTATCATTTTTAATCATCTCCCAGATAAGATTAGAAATCAGATATAGACCTTTGCCGGATAAACTGACTCTTCTCACGTCTATGTAACAATTACTCATCTTGCCCGAGGACAACCTGACCTTTTTCTTAAAAAAAGCTTCTTTTTTTAAAAGGTTAAGCAGTGTTTTCTTCATGACAGCCTCATTATACTCCTTAGCCTTCTGCGGTCAAACATAAAAATGACTAGAGTAAATGCGTATCGAGTATCGTGTATAAGGTTACTTAAAGTTACTTAAGGTTACTTAAAGTTACTTAAGGTTGCTTAAAGTTGCGTAAAGTAAACCCCGTTAGAGAACTACGTTCTCTAACGGTCTGCGCTAACAGTGGCTTTTCCGCCAAAGGCGGACCCGCCTATGGAGGGAAACCACCGTTAGCTTCAAGCGGTAATGACCGCCGATTAAAATCGGCGGCTTTCTCTAACGGGGTAAACTCCACTCTATTTCTATATTCTTTACTAGTATCGCGTATTGCGTATCGAGTATCGCGTATTGCGTATCGAGTATCGCGTATCGAGCATCCAGCATCTATCGCTCAATCCTCCCTTTCGTCTTTCGTCCGAGTGAATGAAGTGAACGGTCGTCCTTCGTTCTTCGTCCTTCGTCCCTTGTCTCCTCTCGTCCCTCGTTTCTCGTTTCTCCTGTCCCCTGTCTTCTCCCCTTTCTCTATCGAGTATCTAGCATCGAGGATCTAGGATCAAGTATTACTTCTATCTGTTTCTATTTTCTCTTATCAAAAACCGCGAACTTAATCCAAGCCGGCAGAGGGAGTCGAACCCACGACCTACTCTTTACGAAAGAGTTGCTCTACCCCTGAGCTATGCCGGCGTTTAAAATATTCAATAACGGATAAAAATCATTTTCTGCTCTTTTTCTGTGTTCACCCGGTTAGATGGTTCAATTGTATTATCTAACAGGGTGAATCTGTGTTAATCTGTGGTTTCATATCCCTCTCTTTTTTAACCAGCATAATCCGCCTAATTATCTTTTATTCCTTTATCACTTTTTATGACCTCAGTGAGTATAACTTTGTTCCCGAGTAAGATTTTAACAAAATAGGCCAAAATCTCAATTAAAAAATCAGATAAATTCCGAGCTAACCTCATCGCAAAAGAGAAAACCCTTCTCAGTCAAAAAAATCTTATGAATTATATTATCTTTTTTAGAAAGTTTTATAAGCCCTTTATCCTTAAATTTCTCTAATTGGGCTTTTTCCTGCACCCGGAAAAAATCAAAACCGGTTTTACGCTTAAAATCCAAAACATTTATCCCCTTTTTTGTCCTTATACTTAAAGCCGCGAATTCCTTAGCTCTCTTTAAAGGATTTAACCTTTCCCTGTAAGAGATATAATCCTTTTTATCTCTTATCCTTTTCAAGTATTCCTTTATATCGGCAATATTCTTCAGCCGTTCTCCTTTAAGAAAAGAGGCTGCTGAAGGACCCAACCCTAAATAGTCACCGCCCTGCCAATAATTCAAATTATGAAGGGATTCAAAAGTTTTAAAAGAAAAATTGGAAACTTCATATTGGAAAAACCCTCTTTCCGGAAGAAATCTCATATTGAAAATATACATCCCGGCTACTTCTTGGTCCGAAATCCTCTTTTTAAATTTGTAAAACCGCGTTCCCGGCTCACACCCAAGACTATAACAGGAAATATGTTTTACCGGTAGCCTGCTTATTTCCTTTATCTCACTCTTCCAATTCTTCAGGGACTCGCCAGGTAATCCGTAGATTAAATCCACACTGATATTCCTAAACCCGGCTTTTCTGCTATTTTGCACGGCAGTTAAAGCCTGCCGGGAATCATGAAGGCGCCCTAAAAACTTCAGTTTATCATCGTTTATTGACTGAACACCGATGCTTATTCTGTTTAAACCATAGTTCCGGAATAAATCCAATTTCTCCCGGGTTAAACTTTCCGGATTAACTTCAACGGTATTCTCCCGGGATCTTTTTAATATCTTTGATAAGGCATCAAGAAGTTTTCGCAATAAAACCGGCTCTAAAACCGTAGGAGTTCCTCCTCCGATATGTACGGTACGGATTCGGTAATTTATCTTTTTTATCTGCTCTGACAAATCATTTACGTACTCAACAGCTAATTCCCGGTCATACCCGATACTGTAAAAATCGCAATAGGGACACTTACGCTTACAAAAAGGAATATGGATATAAAGGCTTAAAGACATAGTTTTAAAAGCTAATTTCCGCAAATTCCCGGGTTAACCATTTCTCAGGGTATCTATTTTATTCCAGGCCGTAGGAATCAAGCAATTTTTTATAATACCCGGCTGCTCTGATTTTATTTCTCTTTTCCGCGCCCTGAATGTATATCCAGCATTTCCGGTGTAACTCCTCTAAGGCTAATTCTTTCTGTTCCGGATCCAGAATACCGCTTTTCAGTAATTTGTTTATGGTATAAATCCTGTACTTGTCCAAAGCCGGATATTTCTTTGACTGCTGGTCAAACCGCCCTCCTTCCTTGATGGTCAAAAATTCGGGGATCAATTTTACCGGGTATCTTGCTGTAACTCTCAGCCAGAAATCATAATCTTCACAGACTTTTAGGTTTTTGTCAAACCGGCCGATTTCAGTAAAAATTTCCCGTTTTATGCAAGCGGTAGATATGCTTATACAGCATATCTTTAAAGCAAATCCAAATACCCACCCTTTGGGTTTCTTATGATGCTTTTTATGAGCGAGTAATCCTCCTTTGCGATACCAGATTTCTTCAGTATGAAATACTTTATACCCGGGATATTTTTTTACGTATTCATAACTTATTCTGAGTTTCTCCCGGCGGAACCGGTCGTCAGAATCCAGAAAGCATATAAATTCGCCTTTTGCCTGTAAAATCCCCAGATTACGGGCCGCAGCCACGCCCTGATGCCGCTGAAATAGGTAAATCAAACGGGCAGAATCCATTCCTTTGAAAATCTTTCCTATTTCATCCTGTGAGCCGTCGTCAACAATTATTAATTCAAAATCAGAGAAACTCTGGTTTAATACCGAATCAACGGCAATTTTCAATAAGTTTTTCCGGTTATAAACAGGTATAATTATGCTAAAAAATGGGGTTTTCATAATTTATCCGGGAATCATAGAACTCATCGAATTCAGGAACAATAAAGTATATCTTGAAACCATAACTTTTATTTAAAGCCAGGGCCTGGATTCTTAATCTCCGGGAAAAATCACGGTAGCTCTCTCTGTTTTCATAAACAGTCCGGATCTTTCCGGCGATTGAATAATCATAGTCTTTTACCTTTTGCAGAACCTCTTCGAAGTTTCCGGTTTTACTGTGATACAGCTCGATATTTATCTCCCTGGTTAATCCCTTTATCCGGAAGAATATCTCGTCCAGATCCGAAAGATACGGGATAAAGGGCCCGATATGAATTCGTAAAGGAATACCCGACTGCTTTATCCTTTCCAACACCGCCAATCTATTTTCAAGAGAAGGAGATTTCTCTTCAAGAAAACTTCTGATTTTTTCGCGGGAGAAATTAAAAGTAAAGAATATCCTGTTATCCTTATTTTGTCTTATTAACGGCAGATAATTTCCGATAAGATGAGATTTCGTCAAAATTGTATAGGCCACACGGTTATTATTTAATATCGTTAAAATTTTTTCCGTGAGTTTAAATTTTATTTCGGCGTAAGTAAAACATTCACAGTTTGAACCAAGCACAACTTTGTCAATTTTTTTATAATTCAGTTCTTTCTCCAAAATTTCCGGAGCATTAATTTTTACTCCCAGAAGATCCCGGTTTTTGTTATCGATCCTTATTGATTTCGCGTAACAGTAAGAACAATTAAATTCGCACCCCCGGTAAGGGTTAATCGTAAATCCGGCCAAGGTCATTATTGTCGGCGCCAAGACTCTTTGGGTATGAACTAATTTAATCCGCATAAATAAGATTATTTATAAAACTTTTCGTGTACGGTATCCTTTCTTCCCTGATTACCGAAATAAACTTAAATGCTCTTATTAAACTTTGTTCACTGATCCTATAGTCATCGGAGAAATAATCCACGAAAGGATTAACCTGAGCAATCTTAGGAATAACTTTTTTATTTTTAACGATAAAATCTACGGTTTCTCTGAAATCATCCTCTTCCTCTCCCGGATAACCAAAAATAAGGCTTATTTCAAAATGAAGATCCGCTTTTTTCAACTGAGAAAAAAAGTTGAAAGCGTCCCGGTTAATAAAACCTTTATCCATAAGCTTTAAAACTTTATCCGAAGCGCTTTCCAGTCCTATAAAAAGATTGAAACAGCCGCTTTTTTTAATAAGTCCGGCCAGGCCGGGGCTGGGATGCTTTCTTACTGCCATCTGGGCTTCCCAGTTAATTCTTAAGTTCTTTGTTATAATAAGACGGCATAACTGCTCCAGCCATCCCTGATCAGCGTTTATCAACGAATCCTGAAAACTGAAATTATTAATACCATATTTTTTCAGGAGGAATTCTATCTGCTCAGCTATGTATAACGGAGAATGCTGGCGAAAGCTTTTATATAAACGGTTCTCGGCGCAAAAACGGCATTTTTTAATACATCCACGGCTGGATAAAAGAGGCAGAAAACTGCCGTAGAGGCTTAAATTAAAATCCTTAAAATCCAGAAAAGGCAGATTATCCAGGCTTTTTAGCTCTTCATGCACAATAATTCCTTTTCTTTTTCCCTTAATAATATCCCTGACCGCGATTTCTCCTTCTCCGATAACCCAATTGAATTTCTCAGACATTTTTTTCTTCTGGATTTTCATGAAAAGAGTATGAGGCCCTCCGATAATAATTGTTTTATCAGGATAAGCACGTTTGATTTTTTCTGCCAGAATAAGAGTAAAAATGCTGTTTCTTTTATACAGAGATAAACCGATAAAAGGGACAAATCGGATGTCATCCATAATTTCCTGGATAACATAGTGATGCTTCGATTCGACATAATTAAATAAATTCTCCTCGAATTTGCGGTCCAAAGCAAGCCACCGCTTTTTTTCCGCCTTTAAACCCCGGTAGAGAGTTATGTTTAAATCATTAACTCTGGTCCGAACATTTTCTTTTTCCAGATATTTCTGAAGGTATTCAATACCCAAAGGCGGGGTCTTTATCCATCCGGGAGGACAATTTATTAAGTAGACTAACGGTTCCATTGTCTATATAATATCTTCATATCAAAAAAATTCAATACCCGGGTGAATTGTTTAAGATTCACAGTTTATATCTTATTTTAACCGGGAAAATGCCTTTGCAAA
>JAGLUN010000048.1 GCA_023134705.1 Candidatus Omnitrophota bacterium
TTCAAATGCATTTTTCCGGTTAACGCAAATTTTCCGCCAACCCGCACCTAAGGCGGACAGGCGGAAACGCAGATGGTCGCAGATAGGAGAGGACGCAGATAATAGATAATTTATGTGTGAAGCAGTTAAAGGTTTATTAGTTTTGGGTTCGGTGGGTTTTTTATTTTCCCTGATTCTGGCTTTTTTAGGGGAGAAGCTAACGGTAAAAGAGGACCCTCTGGTAGTTAAAATTTTAGAACTTCTTCCCGGGATAAATTGTGGAGCTTGCGGGTTATCCGGATGCAGAGTTTTTGCTGAAGAAATAGTAAAACACAAGAATTCTCTCCTCTGCCGGCCGGCAGGGGAAGAGATAAATAGCCGGATAGCCTTCTTGCTTGATTTAAAGGGAAAAGTAATATTTGCCAGAAAAGCAGTAGCCAGGTGCGGAGCGGCAAAAAAAGATAAAAATTTTTCCAGTACATATATTGGTCCGTCTTCCTGCGCTTTTGCCCATATATTAGGCGCGGGTCTAGATTGTAAATACGGCTGTTTAGGTTTTGGTGACTGTGTTAGTGTCTGCCCGGTAAAGGCAATATCTATGAAGAATGAGAAAGTTTATGTGGACATAAAAAAATGCATTGGCTGTGGAAAATGCCTCAAAGCCTGCCCCCGGAATATATTTGAAATGGTTCCTTTTAAAGAAGGGATAGATGTTTATGTTGTTTCGTGTAATAATAAAGAAAAAGCGCTTTATGTCAGAAAGGTATGTACGCGCGGTTGCATATCCTGTGGTTTATGCCTAAAAGTAGAAGCTTCTCCCTTTTATCTTAAAGATAATCTTTCTTATATAGATTATGAAAAGGCTGAAAAAACAGAATCTTTAGCGGAAGCTAAGGATAAATGTCTTACTCATTGCATAGACCGGATAAATGTTTAAAGAAGAAGCTGAGGTTATTGATAAAAAAGACGGAAAATTAAAGATAAAATTCAGCAAAAGAATTATGTGTTCCGGTTGTAGTTTTAATTTTCTATGCCCGTCTTTGGAAGAGGAGATATTTATTAGCGATAACCCTGATTACAATTTAAAAGCCGGAGATAAGTTAGAGATCAGCATAGAGGATAAAAAAGCTCTTTGGGCCGGCTTTCTACTTTTCTTTATGCCGGCGGTAATTTTTATTTTTACCTTATTGGTATTTAAAGATTCAGGAGGACCCAAGTCTTTCCTTTTAGGTATTTTAACTGTAAGTGGTTATTATTTTTTGATTAAACAGGCTTTAAGAAAGATAAAACCGGATTTGAATTTCAAAATTTTAAGGAAAATATAATATGGTAAATATAGCGGTGTTAGCTTCAGGCAGAGGAACAAATTTTGAAGCGATAGCAAAGGCCGTTAAAACCGGAAAGATTAAGAAGGCAAAAATCAGGCTGCTTATTACCGATAAAAAAGACGCTTTTGCGAGAATCAGAGCAAAAAAATTTAAAATAGAAGATATTTTTATTAATCCTAAGGAATTTAAAACCAGAGAAGATTTTGAAAAAAAGCTAATTAGGATTTTAGCGAACGAAAAAATTGAACTTGTAGTTTTAGCCGGATTCATGAGGATACTCAGTTCTTACTTTGTGAAGAAGTTTAAAAACAGAGCATTAAACATCCATCCCGCTCTTTTACCTGTTTTTAAAGGCACAAAAGCGATAGAATCCGCGTATTGTTACGGGGTGAAAGTAACCGGAGTTACGGTTCATTTTATAGATGAGAAAGTAGATCACGGCCCGATTGTTTTGCAGGAAAGTTTAAAGATAAAAGATGGCGAAAGTTTAGCGGAATTAGAAGAGCGGGTTCATTCCCTTGAGCATAAACTATATCCTGAGGCAATCAAACTTTTTGCCGAAGGCAAATTAAAACTAAAAGGCAGGCGTGTCGAGATTCTTTAACATCAATATTTTTAATGTATACTCGCTGAGGTCATAAATAGTGAATTCTACATCTTTGAAAACTGAAAATACTGATGGAAAATGAAAAGATAGGGTATGAAAAAAAAGAGAAAAATAAATAAGGAGGCCAGGAATACAGGAAAAAGAGGGATATCAAACCACAGATTCACCCCGTTAGATAATACAATTTAACCATCTAATGGGGTAAACACAGATTAACACAGAAAAAGAATTTCTTTATAAAGTAATAGTAGAAGTGAAATAGGATATCTGGTTTAAGAGTTGGGTTAATTATAAGTTTTACCAAATTGAAACTACAGTATGAAAGATTAGTAGTTTAAAACTGTGTGTACTTGTACCTGTGTTAATCTGTGGTTAAAAAAAAGTGGGATATACAACTTTTTCATTTTAAACAACCTCTGTGGTTTGAGTTTTTGACAATACCTGATTTAGAAGGAAGGAGGATTTATGGCAACTATAACTAAGGTGTTAGCAAGAGAGGTTTTGGATTCCCGGGGCAACCCTACTGTAGAGGTGGACGCAATTTTGAATGCGGGCATCTTAGGCCGGGCTATAGTTCCTTCGGGGGCATCTACCGGGGAACATGAAGCCATAGAGTTAAGAGATGGTGATAAGAAAAGGTTCGGGGGCAAGGGTGTTCTAACTGCGGTAAACAATGTTAATAGGATTATTGCCAAAAAGATCAAAGGATTAGACGCTGATTTTAGAGAGATTGATAAACTTATTATCGCTTTAGACGGGACAGATAACAAATCTAAATTAGGAGCTAATGCGATATTAGGAGTTTCACTAGCAGTAGCAAAAGCGAAAGCTCTATCCGAAGATTTACCCTTATATAAATATTTAAACACAAAGGCTAATTTACTTCCAGTGCCGTTAATGAATATTTTAAACGGAGGCGTCCATGCCGACAATAATTTGGATATCCAGGAATTTATGATTATGCCTTGGGGGTTTCCTACTTTTAAGCGGGCTTTACAGGCAGCTTGCGAAGTTTTTCATACTTTGAAGGGGATCCTGAAATCCAAAAAATTATCGGTGAGTGTAGGCGATGAAGGAGGATTCGCGCCTAACTTAAAGAAGAATGAAGAAGCAATAAAGTTAATTCTTTCAGCCATAGAGAAGGCGGGGTATAAACCTTTAAAAGATATTGCTTTAGCTTTAGATGTAGCGAGTAGTTCTTTTTTTAAAAAGGGGAAATATATTTTTGAAAATAGACCGGTAGATTCCGATTATTTGACTGATTTTTACACTTCTATAGTAAAAAAGTATCCTGTTGTTTCTATCGAGGACAGCCATGCTGAGGATGATTGGGCAGGCTGGAAAAAAGTAACTGCTAAATTGGGACAAAAAATCCAGCTTGTGGGGGACGATTTGTTTGTTACCAATACCCGGAGATTAGAGAGAGGGATAGAAGAAAAAGCTGCTAATTCTATCCTTATAAAGGTCAATCAAATCGGTTCACTCTCGGAAACTCTGGAAACGATTAATTTAGCCTTTAAAAATGATTATTCCGCTGTAATTTCTCACCGCTCAGGTGAAACAGAAGACACTACTATTGCTCATTTAACTGTAGCAGCCGGATGCGGACAGATAAAGACAGGTAGCTTATCGCGTACAGACAGAGTGGCAAAGTATA
>JAGLUN010000049.1 GCA_023134705.1 Candidatus Omnitrophota bacterium
AAACCACCGTTAGCTTCAAGCGGTAATGACCGCCGATTAAAATCGGCGGCTTTCTCTAACGGGGTAAACTCCACTGTATTTCTATATTCTTTACTAGTATCGCGTATTGCGTATCGAGTATTGCGTATCGAGGATCGCGTATCGAGGATCGAGGATCGCGTATCGAGCATCAAGGATCGAGCATCGAAACACTCTACTCTCTACTTAAATAAGCCGCTATCTTGATATCTACGGGAGCTAAATTAAAATTCCGGAGGTCATTAATTTTTACCATTTTAAAATCGTGACAATCCCGGGGGATAAGTACACCTTCCTTAATCCTAGTTTTAAAAAGATATACTGTTATTCTTAGTTCCTCGTTTTCGTCTTCAAAAACTGCTAGCGGAGAATTATCCGCCTGGATATCAACCCCTAATTCTTCTTTTATTTCTCTGATTATCGCCTGTTGATAAGTCTCGCCAGTTTCTACTTTTCCGCCGGGGAACTCCCACAATAAAGCAAAACAGTCATCCGCTTTTCTCTGACAAATCAGTACTTTATCATTTTCCCGGATTAAAGCGGCTACAACAGCTAAATGAACCTTCATCCGTCAAAGTCAAAGATATTCCCTCTTCCTAAAAAAAAATAAGGGTCAAAATACTTTTTAAGGCGAATCATTTCTGTAATATGCTCCTTTCCATACATCAGTTCTAGATACTCCTTCTTTAATTTTCCGATACCGTGTTCTGCTGACACAGTGCCTTTTAAAGAAATAGCCTTTTTTATAAGCTTTTCTATATACGACTTAGCTTTTAGGTATTCTGTTTCATTTCGGGGCAGAAAATTAAAATGCAAGTGATCTTCTCCGATATGGCCGAAATTGACATAACTTAAACCACTTTCTTCCCCTATTTCCTGATAAAAACTGTACATCGTCATGAATTCATTGTCCGGAACAGCAATATCGGTGGCAACTTTCCTCTGGCCTGATTCTCTCAAAAATTCATTTATAAGCTGCGGCAGTTTATGCCGGAAATCGTAAATTTTCCCGCGTTCTATCTCAGTATCTCCAAACCAGGTATTATTCTGGTTACCTTTTGCTCCCTCAATAAGATTTAACCAAGCATCCATAACTTCAGAGCCTGAATCTGCTTCCTGCTCAAAATAAACCGCTGCCGCATAGGAATGAAGATTTGGATAAACAGTCCGTAAAAATTCTAATGAGTTTTTATCAAAGAATTCCAAGCTGACCGGCATTAAAACATTTTTATTTTTAGCCTTTTTAACCGCCCTCACAAAATCGAAAGCATATTCTTCTTTTTCAAAAAAGGCTATGCAATCAAAAATCTGCTCAGCCAAACTCTGGAGGCAGATTTCGAGCTCGGTTATCACTCCCAGGGTACCTTCGCTGCCAATAAATAAATCTATCAGGTCCATATTATCTTTTACAAAATATCCCGCCTGATGCTTAACCAAAGGCATATTATATGAGGGTAAGTTAAAATCAAAACGCTTCTTGCCGAGATTAAAACTGAATTGTCGTTTCCTGGATATAATTTCACCCCGTTTTATATTCAATACTGTCCCGTCAGCAAGAACTACTTTAAGCCTTCTTACATATCTCCTTATGCCGCCATACTTAAACCCTCTCATCCCGGAAGCAGAAGTACTTACAGCCCCGCCGATATAGGCTAAAGATTCGGTAGGCTGGGCTCTTAAAGACAACCGGTATTTTTTAGTTTCTCTTTCTAACTCCTCTAAGGTTAAACCCGCCTGCACAATGGCTACTTTATTTCTCGTGTCTATATCAATTATCCTATTCAATTTCTCCAGGCAAATAAGCGCGCCTTCTAAAGGCACACATCCTCCGGTAGTGCCGGTACGGGCGCCTGAACAGGTTACAGGAATATTATTCTTAGCACAAATTCTTAAAATTTCCGGTACTTCTTCCTGGGTCCCGGGTATATATAAAATATCGGCGTTACCTCTCAGATTAGAAGTGTCTTCAAGGTAACTCAAAAATTCTTCTCTTTTATCTTTGACAACCATCTTATTTATTCTCTTAACCGGAAAAACGCAGTGAGCTTTTTTTCTTCACCTTCGGCTTGAAAAAATGCAAGTTTCATTGAACCGGAAAGTTTTTAAAATTTATATAATAATCCCAAAGAAAAAGATTCCTCATCAAAAAAATGTGTTTCTAAATTGAGGTAAGTTTTATCGTTTAATGAGAAGTCCATGCCAAAAATGGCTCCGACCGATTTGGTTAAATCCGACATTCTTCTTTTCCTATCCTCACCTATCCGGTGGATATAATCAAGCCTTGACCATTTCGCTCCGAAGTAAGGAGTTAATCTTGCGAAATCTTTAGAAACCAGAAAAGATAACTGCCAGTCATCAAGGATAGCCGCGTTTTCTTGATCCTCAAGATGAATCTTTTCAGGATGAACACTTACATGCTGAAATCCCAAAACCATTCTTATTCTATTCCCCGGTTTCTCATAAAGCTTTACTCTGAACCCGTATCCCCCGCTAAAAAACGAAGGATAATCTATCTCTGAAGAAGTAACCGGACGCTGCTTTATTAAACCGGTTCCTACTTTTAAATCGATAGATACCCAATCCCGTAAGCCGTACGACAAAAGAAAATGATGCTGTAAACTTCGCATCTTACCATACTCTCCTTCAAGATAGCGTTTAAAAATATTATTCGTCTCAAAGCCGATAAAGAATTTGTTTTTTTCCGGCATTTTTGTCCCGTGACAGGGAGCAGGAAAAACTCTGAAAGGCACAAAAAGCATCCCGGCAAACAACCAAATAACAACCCATTTAATCATAACCGTCTCCTTTCTTTTAAAGGGGTATTGTCAAAAACTAACCCACAGAAACCACAGAGGTTGTTTAAAATGAAAAAGTTGTATATCCCACTTTTTTTTAACCACAGATTAACACAGGTACAAGTACACACAGATTTTTAACCACGGAAACCACCGATTCCCGCCGAAGAGAATTCTTTCTTTAAAAACATAATTTTAATTTAGAATAGATAGTATTTTTATATTCAATCATATTCGTTTGGATTTTTACTTTCTTCTCGGCGTTTTTCAGTGGTTTCAGCGGCTAATTTATTTTCAACCGCCGAACCCGCGATTTTCACCGAATTAAATATATTCTTTCTCTTTTTCTGTGTTCATCTGTGTTAATCTGTGGTTTTATATCCCTCTTTTTTTAACCAACATAATCCGCCTAATAAGGAAATCCTTTTTGAGTACACAGAGAATTTTTCTTTTTATTTATTCCCTCTGTGACCCCTGTGGTTTTTTTCATATTTCTTTTATTCTGTTTTTGACACTACCTTTAAAGGATTAGTTTATTAAAATATTTTTCATTTGTCAAATGCTGATCAAAAAAATTTATAAGAAAAAATTTAGACAGAATTTACAGGATAAACAGGATTCAAAGATTAAACAAATACTTTTGATCTATGAAACCTGTCTATATTTTGTTATCTAAAAAGAAATGATAAAAGATATTAACCACAAAGCGCACAAAGAGCACAAAGGGAATGTTGACGAGTTAAAAAAATGTTAAAAAGGCTTCGGATATTACTTATCCGGTTAATCCTTTTTGAAGAAAAGATTTTTCGACAGGATGAACAGGATTTACAAGATGAATTGATTAGAAGTTCATTGAATTTTTTTGTAAATTAAATCTAAGAAGGCTGAAAAAATATTTACTTTTGGTATCGGCTTTAGCCGATGCTTCATTTCTAAAAAACAATAGTGTAAGTGAAAAAGCATTTTCACTTAGTTTTGTTTTTTAGAAATGAACGTTTTTAGGATTTTACTAAAAAAGCAAAAATAAATATTTCCAGGAGATAAAATCCAGTTCATCCTGTTAATCCTGTCAAAAAAAATGTGGTTAATCGGAAACTCTTGGGTTTAAGAAATTTATCGAGGAATGGGAAGGGGACATCGTAAGGGGTTATTGGAAAGATTGGCAGTAATAACATATCAATGAATCAATCAACGTTGTCCACTATGATATTACATTCTTTAATTTTCTTTGAGGTCTTTGTGGTAAAAAAATAATCCGCGTTAATCCGCTCAATCAGCGGTTAAATATTTAATTCGGCGGTTTCGGCGGTTGAATAAAAAATTTTATCTTGTGAATCCTGTTCATCCTCTCAAAAAAAAGGAGCGTGAGGCTACGCGTTTAGAGATTGTTTAATCTCTGCGGGGATGGAGATAGGTTTAAAGTTATTATCAATACAGACTAAAGTTATATCAGCGTTAACTAAAAAAGTGTTATCTCTTTTAACAATCTGAACAAACTGAATACTAACATTTTTAATTCTTTCAACCCGGCTGGAAATTTTAAGGATATCTTGATATCTTGCCGGTGCCTTATAATTCAATATTGCCTGTCCTACCACAAAGAGAACGTTCCTCTTCGCTAATTTCCCCAATTCAATCCCTTTAGCCAGAAATAACTCCGTTCGTGCTTCCTCAAAATATTTTAAATAATTCGCGTAATAAACAACTCCGCCGCAGTCTGTATCGTGATAATAAACCTTTTTTTCTATGAAATACTCCATAATCAAAAGGGAACACATACACGCAAGCCATACTTTAAAGCGAATAAGCCTGTCCCCTAAAATTTATCCGCTGAATTTATATTTAAATATCCCCCTATCCGCATTTTTTGCTGGACCGGGAAAATGCTGCTGCGTTTTCCCGGTTAACACTTGGAATATCCACAAGCAGCGCAAATTATACAACCCTCCTGATGCCTTAAAGCGGAACCACATTCCGGACATACACCTATAATGTTATTTAAGGTTTCGAATTTGTTTGATTCAACGCTCCCCCTCACCTGCACTAAAGCGTCCTGATGTTTTGATACTTTTAATTCTGCTAAATTCTTTTGATCCATCGCTCTTTTTTCTAACACCCGGGCAATGGCGTCAGCACAGGAAAATATTTTTTTTCCATTCATCCAGTTAGGCGAAGGACATCTAATACTTTTAAGCTGTTCAATAATTACTTTTACGTCTACTCCTCCTCTTAAAGCCAAAGAGATGAGCCTGCCTATAGCCTCCAATTGAGAAGCGGCACACCCTCCGGCTTTCCCCATTTGGGTGAAAACTTCAAAGAATTCCCCTTGTTCATCATGATTAAGGGTAATGTAAAGATTACCGCAGCCAGTAGTAATTTTAGTAGTCGTCCCCATAATTAGCTCCGGTCTCGGCTTAGGTTGAGTAACTACTGATTGCTTCAGCGGTATATCATTATTCTCGGTATTATCCTTTTTTTTGTCGACAGTCAATACCTGAACCATTCTTGAACCATCTCTATATACAGTAATGCCTTTGCATCCCAATTCATAAGCGTAAATAAAAGCTTCTTTTATATCCTTTACCGAAGCGGTATTAGCAAGATTTATTGTTTTGGATACAGCGTTATCAGTAAACTCTTGAGTAACGGACTGCATCTTAACATGGGTAACCGGCTTAATTTCCAAAGCTGTTTTAAATACTGTTTTTACATCCTCAGGGACTTCTTGCATATTTTGGATGCTCTCTCCTTGAGCAATTCGCTTCAGTAAGTCCTGAGAATAAAATCCCCGTTTTTTTGCCAGGTATTCAAAACTTGGCTCAACCTCTAAAAGTTTCTCCCCATCTAATACGTTACGAAAATAAACCAAAGAGTAAAACGGTTCAATTCCTGTCGAGCCCGGACCGGCAATAATACTTATTGAACCTGTGGGAGCTATGGTAGTTAAAGTAGCATTCCTTATTTTAATGCCTTTTTCATCCCAGACACTTTTAGCCCAGGCAGGAAAAATTCCTCTTTCTTTCGCCAATAAGACGCTGGTTTCCCGGGCATTCTCATAAATGAATTTCATTACCTTGCGAATCAGATTTAAAGCCTCCTCACTCTCATAAGGGATACCTAAAAAACCTAACATCGTTGCCCATCCCATAATCCCTAAACCAATTTTTCTCGTTTTCAAAGTATTCGTTTCTATCTGAGGTAAAGGGAATTTATTGGCGTCAATGACATTATCCAGGAATCTGGTGGCTAAACCGGCAATCTTTGCTAATTCATCCCAATTAATCTCAAATTTACCGTCTACTTCTTTCACCATCTTGGTTAAATTTATCGAACCTAAATTACAACTTTCATAGGCTAACAACGGCTGTTCACCACAGGGATTTGTTGACTCTATCTCCCCTAAATGTATTACCGGATTATCCTGATTAATTTTGTCGATAAAGATGATTCCCGGCTCACCATTTTCCCAGGAAGAAGCGGCAAGTAATTCAAAAACTTCTTTCGCATTGAGCTTCCCTTTCACTTCTTTATTATGAGGATCAATTAGATTATATTCTTCATCGTTGGACAGTTTCTCCATAAAATCATTTGTAATTGCTACCGATATGTTGAAATTCGAAATCTTTCCTTCTTCCTTTTTACACTTTATAAATTCCAGTATATCCGGATGATCCACTCTCAAAATCCCCATATTCGCTCCACGCCTCGTACCACCCTGTTTTACCGCTTGTGTGGCGGCATCAAAGACTTTCATAAAAGAAACAGGGCCGCTGGCTACACCGCCTGTTGAATTCACTATGCTGTTCTTAGGGCGTAATCTTGAAAAACTGAAACCCGTACCTCCTCCGGTTTTATGAATCAAAGCAGTAGCCTTTATCGCGTCAAAAATCGAATCCATAGAATCATGAATCGGAACGACAAAACAAGCTGAGAGTTGACCCAGATCTCTTCCCGCGTTCATAAGTGTAGGCGAATTCGGCATAAATTCTAAATTCGCCATCATTTCAAAAAAAGCTTCCTCTATCTCTTTTACCGCTTCTTTACTGGCACCGTATCTTTCTTCGACAGCAGAAACGCACTTTGCTACCCTTAAAAGCAACTGAACAGGATCTTCGATTATTTCTCCTTTCGCGTTTTTCTTAAAATACCGCTTTTTTAAAACCACTAAAGCATTCGAAGAAAAATTAGGTGTATTTTTCATGACTACTCCTTTTTTTTGGAAATAATATGAAAACGATGGAACACCCTGAGAGCATATCCGTAATGCCTTCCGTCACTGCCAAAAGCAGATGCGCCTCAGGCGCAAAAGACAAATCCCTGAGTGTTGTAGGCAAGTTTATTCGCCCCTTCCTTTTTAGAAGGATAAACAAGCATCTCAAAATCAAGCCTTACGAATATAACCTTTAAGGTTATCAGAACAGAATTAAATCCGCCAAACAAATCAATCCATTGCACAAAAAAGTTTAGTGCATTTTCCGGTAAACCAAATTCCAGAACAAAACTTTCTGATTTGCTATCATACATTTTGGGTTAAACTGAGCAAGCAAATTTTTTGGCTTACAAAAACACTCTATCACTGAGCAGAAAGATGTCAAGCAGGAAATACTATATATTGTGCTGATTGAAAGCCGCAAGCACAAGATATATGTTTTATAAATAATAATCCTTTAACCGGAAAAATGCATTCAAGAAAATCGCTTCGCGACAACTTTTAGGAATTTTTCAGTGGTTAGGAAAGTTTTACCTGTGCCCGCTTGTGCCCGTAAGGGTATACTTTCCTATACCAT
>JAGLUN010000005.1 GCA_023134705.1 Candidatus Omnitrophota bacterium
TAACTGCATTATTTGGGTTAATCATAATTTTATAAGCCTCAAAGAAATAATATTCGGATTAGAAGTAATTTCTTTTATTGCCTGAGCTTCCGGCAGGCTGTCGATATTTAACACAGTAACAACTTTATCCTCCGGAGCGCGCCGGCCTAAACTCATCCCGGCAATGTTTACCTTATGAAATCCCAGGATCGTTCCCAGATTCCCCACTACTCCCGGTTTATCCCAATTGGAAATTACCATCATATACGAAGAAGGGTTTAATTCAATCTGAAAATTATCCATTCTTACGAAACGGGGTTTATTATTAGAAAAAAGCGTTCCCTCTAAACTCTTCTCTCCCTTATCGGTAATAACTTTTATCCTTATTAAATTAACATACTCTTCCTCTTGAAGAATTTTAATCTGCTCCAGTTTTATACCCCGCTCTTTGGCGATTTCCAGGGCATTCACCAGATTAATTTCTTCTTCTAAAACCTGGGAAAGGAAACCTTTAACGAAACTCATCCCTAAAGGATTCACTTTATATGAAGCTATTTCTCCTATATAACTTAATACCAACGACTTCGGCCTTCCTTCCAATAACTGAGATATAAATTTACCCATTACTTCGGTTAACTCCATATACGGATGTAAGACACGATGAGTTTCCGGATCCAATTGGATATAATTTACGGCGTTTCTTATAACTTTGCCGGAAAAAGCGTCTTTAATACAATTAGCTATTTCTATAGCTACATTAACCTGGGCTTCATAAGTGGTAGCCCCTAAATGAGGAGTAACAACTATATTCTCTAATCCCAGAAGATCGGAATCCAAAGGAGGCTCTTTTTCAAAAACATCTAAAGCCGCGCCTGCTATTCTTTTATCATTAAGGGCATGGTAGAGTGCTTCTTCATCAATAATCCCTCCCCGGGCACAATTAATTAAATACGCTGTGGGTTTCATTATTTTGAATTCTGCCTGCGAGATGAGTTTCCTTGTCTCATCAGTCAAAGAAGTATGAATAGTAATAAAATCGGAAGTCTTTAACAATTCCTCCAATTCCACCAGTTTAACTCCTAAATTATCCGCAAGTTCCGGGGATATAAAAGGATCGTAAGCCAGGATTTCCATGCCGAAAACAATAGCTCTTTTTACCACCTCTTTCCCGATTCTGCCCAGGCCGATTATGCCCAGGGTTTTAGAATACAGCTCTATTCCTTTAAATTTAGAACGGTTCCATTCCCGGTTCTTCAAAGAATTACAAGCAGAAGTAATCTTACGTGCCAACGCCGATATCAAGGCAAAAGTATGTTCGCAGGTAGAAATAGTATTACCTCCGGGAGCATTCATTACAATTATTCCCTTTTTGGTTGCCGTCTCTACATCTACATTGTCTATGCCGACGCCTGCTCTTCCAATGAACTTCAGACTAGTTCCCTGTTCAATGACTTCCCTGGTAAGTTTAGTCTGACTCCTAATAATTATCGCTTCATAATCTTTAATTCTTTTTTTCAGTTGTTCTTTGTCTAAATTATATTCGCAGTCAATAGCAAATCCGAAATCTTCCAAAATTTTTACGCCTTCCTCAGCCAATTTGTCCGAAATAAGAATTTTATGCATACTCCTTCCCCTTGAAATTAATGGTATTGTCAAAAATATTTAAGTTTAAATAACCAAACATCAAGATACAATAACCAAATAATAACCAAATTCCAATATCCAATAATCAAACCTCTGTTTCTATTTCAGTTTGGTGATTGGTTATTGATTATTGTTTGTATCTTGTATTGGTTATTCGATTTAATTCTTTATATAACAATCCCTTTTATACTTTTCCTGTCTTCCTGGCCTCCTTATTTATTTTCTTCTTTTTCATATTTCTTTTATTTATCTGATTACCATGATTTTTCTCATCCGGTTTATCCTGTTAATCCTGTCCAAATTCTTTTTTTTCTTTGTATTCTTTGTGCCCTTGTGGCGAACAATCTTGATATCTTTTGCTTTATTTTACTCCTTCAGATAAAATTTCTTCAATTTTTTGCACAGATACGCCTGCCTTCACCTTATATCCCAAATCTTTCAATGCTTTCTCTAAAAAGTAAAATCCGACAACCAAATCTTGTTCTTCTATCGCTCCCATATGAGCAATTCTAAAAATTTTATCTTTAAAATCAGCTTGTCCGGCGGCAATGCTTACTCCATATTTATTTCTTAAATGTTTCACCAATTCCGAAGATTTAATCTTTTCCGGAGAAACAACCGCTGTTACCGAAACTGAAGGCCACTGAGAAAATGGATTTAACCCCAGAGCTTTAGCGGCAGCCCGAACCGCTTTCGCAAACTTACAAAACTTTTCCCATCTTTCTTTAAGTCCTTCCCTTTTTATCAAATTTAAGGCAACCTCCAAACCGGTAATTAAAGATATGGCCGGGGTAAAAGGAGTATCATTCTTCTCATAACTTTTTAGGGCTTTCCCCAAATCAAAATAATATCTGGGAAGAGAGGAATGATTCATGAAATCTCTGGCTTTATCGCTTATGCTTAAAAACCCGAGTCCGGGGGGTAACATAAATCCCTTTTGAGAACCGCTTACTACTATATCCACTCCCCATTCATCAGTAAGCAATTTGTCCTGGCCAAGACCGCTTATGGCATCAACTACTAAAAGGATATCTCTATCTTTGGTTACCTTCGCTATGCTTTCTATATCATATACAGTGGCGGTAGAAGTTTCACAAAGAGTAGTAAATACTGCTTTCACCTCTTCATGGTTATCTAATAAATCTTTTATATAACCCGCCTCCGGCGCACTCCCCCATTCAATTTTATAGCTAATCACTTCCAGATTATATTTTAACGCAATCTCTTTCCACCTTTCGCCGAATTTCCCCCCTTCAACAATTATGACCGTATCCTTAGCTGATAAAAAGTTGCTGACACTTGCCTCCATCGCTCCGGTTCCTGAAGAAGATAGAATTAATACCGGGTTCCGGGTGCAAAAAACATATTTTAAACCTAAATTTACTTTACCTAAAATTTCTCGAAATTCTTTAGTTCGATGATGGATTATCTCCTGAGCCTGGGTTTCTCTTATTAAAAAAGGGACCAAAGAAGGTCCCGGAGTTAAAAGAAGATTTCGTTCCATTTTAATCTAACCTCCCTCACTTAACCCAAATGATGCAATTGCATCGTTTTCAATAGCATTTTTCCGGTTAATACTGCCCTAAATTACGGTTTTACCTGATTATCGTTTATTCACTATCTTTTGGAAGGCCAAAAACTTCATCTACGATTCCGTAATCTTTTGCCTCATCAGCACCCATAAAATAATCGCGATCCGTATCCTTTTCTATCTTCTCAAGAGGATTACCAGTATGTAGCCTTAAAATCTCATTAACTTTTTGCCGTAAGCGCAAAATCTCTTCGGTCTGACGGGATATATCTTCGGCTGTCCCCTGCACTCCTCCCCAAGGCTGATGAATCATTATCCGGCAATTAGGAAGAGCAAATCTCTTTTTCTTTGTTCCGCTGGCTAAAAGCACTGCTCCCATACTCGCGGCCTGACCTACACAATAAGTAGCCACCTCACATTTAACGAACTGTATAGTATCATAAATAGCCAATCCCGCGGTAATTGATCCTCCCGGAGTATTAATATAAATATTTATGTCTTTGTTAATATCCTCCATCTGCAAAAACAGCATCTGGGCAATAACCGTATTAGCAACACTGTCGTCAATGGGAGTACCGATAAAAATTATTCTGTCTTTGAGCAAGCGTGAATATATATCATAGGCTCTCTCAACATGCCCTGTTCGTTCAATAACCATAGGAATCAACTGATTATTCATTATATCCTCCTTTCAACTATAACTGCATTGTTAAAAACTCAAACCACAGAGACCACAGAGGTTGTTTAAAATTAAAGGGTTATAAAGAAAAGTTTTCCCTCTGCCTCTATCTTCTCTAAATTATTAACCGTATCCTATCTTTTTTAACCACCGATAACACCGATTCCCGCCGAATTAAATATTTAACCGCCGATTGAGCGGATTAACGCAGATTATTTTTAAACTACATCTTTTTCTTTTCTGTCTTCATTTTTTTCTATTTATTTATTCTTTAAAAATTTTAATCCGTATAATCAGCAAAATCCGCGGTTAAATATTCTTTCCTTTATCTTTTATCCTCTATATTTTATATTTTTCCGCCAGAGGCGGATCTGCCTATGGCAGACTATCCTCTATTCTCGATTTTTCCGCCGGAGGCGGAATCCTTTATCTTTTTCCTGTATTCCTGGCCTCCTTATTTATTTTTTTCTTTTTCTTTATTCCCTCCGTGACCTCTGTGGTTTCTTTCATATTACTTCTGACACTCCCACTATAACATTACACTTTAATAAAAATTATACAAATTCGGCAAAGCTCAAAATATACCCAATTACTACTTCGTAAAGATTATTAGGGTCCACTTTTAAATTTTCTTTTTCCGAAATCGCCTCCAGTATATAATAAATCTTAATTTGATTTTTAACCTGGGGCTTAAGCTTCTCTTCCAAATCTTTTCTGTATTTTGTAATATCTTCTTCGGATACTCCTCTTGAGCGTAAATTATGAATCTCCTGGTTAACTAATTTATCAAGATGATTTTCCGCCACCTTTTGCGGAACATTCAACTTTACTTTTTTAAGAAGATGGTCGACAACCTGTATCTTTATATCCTGACTTCGATCTTTTAATTTAACGTCCTTAATCTCTATACTTATTGCTTCTTTAAAAGCATCCTTATCCGGGTAACCGGCCCATTTAACAATTTCCCTGTCCGAAAGCTCTCTGGGATTAACCTTTTTCACGTTTTCCTGCAAATTCTCCCAGATTTTTTCCCACTCACCATCTTTAACCTCGACCTTTTTATCTTTTACTTTAATACCTTTATATATACTCTCCTCTAAAAAAACCTGCGGCTTTATTTCCAGTTCCGCGGAAAAGATTAACTTTTTATCAGTAAAATCTACGTCAAATATCCGGCTTAAAGCTACAGGAGATAATCCGGAATTTTTGACGGCATCTTCATAATAATGGGACATTGCCCATTTTAGGAATTCTTCTTTTAATACTTTCGAATGGTGTCTCTCTAAAATCTCCGGAGGCGCAAGGCCGGGCCTGAACCCGGGAACTTTTAAATCCTTGCCTAAGCTACGATAAAGCTGCATTTTATCATTCTTTAAAACTTCTCCGCTGACTTCGATTTTAATAATCCTTTTTAACTCGTCTAGTTTTTTAACTTCTACTTTCATAAAATAACCAAATCTTCGGTTCTTTCTTATTTAATGTGGAATCATCCTGTTCCGGCCCAATGCGGTTCGCCTCCGGGGGAAATCATTCTTTATTTTTGACAGGATTAACCGGATAAAATTTTATATCTAACCACAGAAAACCTAATTTATTTTTAACCGCTGATTGAGCTGATTAACGCGGATTATTTTATAAATCAACTGCGTGCATTGACAGATTATTTGGTTCTTAATTTTACCACGAAGTTCACGAAGACTGTCTGCTTTGCAACCAGCCATACGAAGATTTTAATAAAACAAATATTTTTTATTTTTTTCTTCGTGCCCTTCGTGGTAAAAAAACTCTTTATTTTCTAAATATCTTTTTGCTTATTTTTATCACCATATCCCCTTTCTTACACTATTTGTCTTTTCCATTTTTCCGCCGAAGGCGGATCTGCCTATGGCAGACTATTTTCGATCTTTTGTAAATCCTGTTTATCCTGTCGAAAAAAAATCTTCTTTAAATGAGTAAACGGATACTTACATCTGGAAATCTTTACCTAAATATATCTCCTTCGCCTTAGAATTACTTGTAAGTTCCAGGGAAGTCCCCTCAATCAAAATCCTCCCCTGATAGATCAAATAGGCTCTATCAGTAATAGAAAGGGTCTCTCTTACATTATGATCGGTCAGAAGTATCCCTATCCCCCTATTCTTAAGGTCCTTTATAATTTCTTTAGCCTCGCCCACGACAATGGGATCTATCCCGGAAAACGGCTCATCCAGAAGAAGAAAAGAGGGGTTGGTTACTAAACTACGGGTAATCTCTAAACGGCGCATTTCTCCTCCGCTTAAAGTATAGGCTTTATTCTTCCTTAAATGTTTTATATTCAATTCTTGAAGAAGGCTGTCTAAACGTACCCGCCGTTCTTTACGGGATAAAGGCAAAGTTTCCAAAACAGCCATAATGTTTTCTTCCACGGTTAATTTTCTGAATACAGACGGTTCCTGGGAAAGATACCCAATACCGAATTTCGCTCTTTTATGGATAGGCAAATAAGTTATATCCTGATTGTCAAAAAGTATTTTCCCGGAGTCAGAGGGAATTATTCCCACAATCATATAGAAGGAAGTTGTTTTACCCGCGCCGTTCGGCCCAAGAAGACCAACCACTTCGCCTCGCCGCACCTGTAAAGATATATTATTTACTACTTTCCTGCCACTGTAAGATTTGGCTAATTCTTTAATCTCTAATATTTTCATTCTTCTTAGGAAAAATAATTAAATGAGGTTTCCCTTCAAGAATCACTTTCTTTTCCATATTTAGGTATGTTGCTTTTTTGGCGAAAGAAATATTATCGTCCCTGACTATTTTTACCTTACCTTCACAAATTATCTTTACAATATATTTTTTTTCGGCATCCAAATACACTATGGCTTTATCAGAAGTAATTTTCCCTTCAGCGGACTCCACTGTTACATCATTATTAAACAGAGCAATACCCTTAGCATAATCTATTTCCAAAGGGCCGCTGCAATTCACAATAACCACCTCGCCCGCCTTCCCATCAGGTAGATTCACTTCTACTTTTCTTTTGAAATCTACTTTCTGCAAATCCGTCCTTGCCTCCAAACCTTCCGCCTCTACTTTAAAAGAATCCTTCTTCAAAATAATCTTATCTTTCGTGGTTATATGATTGTCGTCTCTTCTCCAGGTCAAGGTATCCGTAAAAAGCGACATACCGTCATTATTCCTAATCCGCACGTTATCCTTAAGATCTACATTCATTTTATTCTTATCCAATTTACCTTCATCCGCTTTTATATCAACAATATTTTCTTTATAATAATATTTCGCCTCCAGATCATCAATCTCCACATAATTATCATATAACGTGGCTTCTTCACCTTTTAGCTCCCAGTTTTTGGTTCCGTTATCCAAATAGTTAGAAAGGTAAAAATCTTTTATTTTCTGCTGAGATAAGGCTTTACAGTTAAAGACTGCCGGAAAGAACAGAATTAACAGGATTAAATTCTTTAAAATCATAATAATATACCAAGCTACAAAAAATTGTCAATCCAAAGATAATTAGTTTTTCTGAAAAAGCATGAGTGAGAACTAAATCTTAACCTTCTGATATATCCGGTTCACCAAATCGACTTCCTTAAATATCACTCTGGACTCCGGCATCATCGTTTCCGTCTTACCAATAATATAATATCCGTTATTATTTAAAGATTTGTAAAATTTATCTACTACCCCTTCCTGTAAATATTTCATGAAATATATGAATACATTCCTACATATTATCACATCAAAATTTCTACGGGAGAAAGAAGACGTTAAATCCAGGTAACTAACGTCCACCATATTTTTTATTTCATCTTTCAGATGATACTCCCCTTTTTCCAAAACAAAGTATTGTCTTAAACTTTCTTTATCTACATTCTTAACCTGCGCAGGCCTGTAAACACCTTTTCTGGCAGTCTCTAAAGAATTACGGTCAATATCAGTAGCATAAATTTTGAGTGGGATCCCTAAATCCCCCATTTCCCGGATAAGTATAGCTAAAGAATAAGCTTCTTCTCCCTTAGCGCAGCCTGCACTCCATATGTTAACAGGTTTATTTTGCCGGTTATGTTCCGCTATCAATTTCATCATAATTCCTCTTATGGCAGACCATACCGGGGGGTCTCTAAAGAATTCGGAAACATTTATTGTAAGAACATTAAACAACTCCTCATACTCCCGGGGGTTATTAACCAACACGCTTAGATATTCATAGTAAGATTTCACCCCGTTGGCGGCAAGCCTTATAGCAACTCTCCTTTTCAGGAGTTTCCTATGATAAAAACTGAAGTCTATCCCCCGTTCTTTCTTTATTTTACTAAGAAGGTTATTAAAAGACTCTTCCCTGTTTTCCTCTACGGGATGAGGCAGGTTATCATTAACTATTTGTATTGCTGTGCTGATTTCCTGAAGGATCTTGATAGAATGCTTCATCCTTAGATTTCTCTCAATTTTCGTATACTCAGAATCATCCTTATTAAGATACACGGCAGGGAATTTCATTAATAGATATTTCATCATATCTTTTCTGCATTTAGTACAGGTGCAGACATCAAATCGCAAACTTAAACTCCGCTCTAAAGAGTCTTCTAAAATACTTTCGAATATATTTTCTAACTTCGCCATCTTCTATTTTTCCGCCGGAGGCCCTCCAGAGGCGGGCAGGCGGATCTTCCGCCTACAGGCGGATCCGCTTTGGAGGAGCCTATGGCAGACTATCTTCCATAACCTGTCCCTGCTTCTATTCCCAAACTCCCTGTATTCTTTCTCCGCAGGATTTACACCTGCCTTTATCAATATTCTTCTCCAAAATTGAATACCCTACTCTGCGAATAATTATTTCACCACATTTCGGACAATATGTCGATTCTTCTTTTATCCCCGGAAGATTGCCGATATACACATACTTCAAACCAATTTCTTTCGCTATCCGGTAAGCTTTTTTAAGGGTCTCCACCGGTGTGGAAGGCAAATTTTTCAATTTAAACTGGGGGTGAAAACGGGAAAAATGGATCGGAACATCCTGCCCCAAATTCTCCATAATCCAAACACACATTTTTCTCAGCATTTCCTCGGAATCATTCAAGGTAGGGATTATGAGATTGGTTATCTCTAAATGAATACCTTTATTCTTTACAGTTTTAAGTGTGGACAGAACCGGCTCAAGATGTGTGCCTCCGCAGATATTATTATAAAACTCATCGGAAAAACTTTTCAAATCCACATTTACGAAATCCATATATTTAAGAAGTTTTTCTAATGGCTCAGGGTTAATATAACCGCAGGTGTGCATACCAACGAATAAACCGGATTTTTTTGCCAGTTTAGCGGTTTCTAACATATATTCATAAAATATGGTTGGTTCTGTATAGGTAAAAACCACTGAAGGACAATTATATTTCTTTGCCAAATTTATCACGTCTTTACTGGATAAATCGTAATTTATCGTCTCATCAGGCGTTTTCTGGGAAATGTGCCAATTCTGACAAAAAAGACACCGCATATTGCATCCGGCTATCGATAAAGAAAAAGCGGATGTTCCCGGCAAAACATTAAAAAAAGGTTTTTTCTCAATAGGATCAACAGCTATTGCTACCGGATTATTATAAGCTAAAGTAAAAAGCTCACCCTTCTTATTTATCCTTACCCCGCAAAACCCCCGTTTACCCTCGGGGATAAAACATTTTCTCGGACACAAAAGGCAGCGGACAGTTTTATTTTCCTGTTTCTCCCAGAAAAGAGCGTCTTTATAACTATTTGAATGGCAAAAAGCATTATTACTGAGACATAAAACTAAAAAAAACAAAAAAATACATTTTTTCATGGTTTTAATTTTAATGATAATCGCAAAATAAGCGCAGTTAAAATTAAAAAAATGCCGATGAAATTACAAGAATTGATTATACCATATAGCGGTAAAAAGACCAAAGAGATAATAATACCCCCCAGCGCCCCTCCGGCTAAATCAAAAGCATAAAGAATACCTGCTTTTTCAGGAATACTTTTTTTTACCAAATATCTGCGGTTAGCCAAAGCGAAAAAGCCCCCTGTGAAGAATCCGAAAACAGCAGGGAGGATAAAAAAGGCCGCTTGAAAAACTGAGTGAGAATGCTCTGAAAAGAAATTTAAAAACCAGGGAAGTAAAACAAAAAATATTCCGGAAAAAGTACAAATTAAAAACAGCCGGAAAGAATTTTTTTTCTCGCCGACCGAAACAGAAAAAACATTCGCGCCGAGAGCCGCACCGGACATAAAACAAGCGCTGATTAGACCTACCTTGTGGTAAACAAAACCATAAATCGTCTGGAATCCTACTATAAAAATAATCACATTACAAATTCCCGCGAATCCCATAGTGAATACACTTAAGGGAAGAACAAAATTTTTCCTGAGAACAAGAGTCAGTAAGAGAATAACCAAAGAAATGATTAAGTAAAAAGGCATCTTGACTTTTGACAGGACTGAAAAAATCCGGACTAATTCAGAGCCAAAATGGGAAGCGTAATAATTTATCCCGTAAAAATACGCCGTAGGCTCGAAATCGTAATTTAACCTTACTTCCTGATAATTTTCCAAAATATTTTTTATATAGTTCAAATGCCAGGGAAGCAATCTACTGTAAAAATAATGTTCATTAACATATTGGTTACTGATTCCTTTTGTTTTAAGGCGCCGGGACAACTCCTCAGGAGCTTCGCTTAAATACAAAGAAGAAGAAGCTATAAATCTCAACCTGTCTCCGGGAATAAGAACCATTCTGGGAAAAACCTCTTTCAAAGTCCAGTAAATGCTCCCGGTCAAACCTCGTAATTCTTTAGACAGATAACCTTCCTTTGAAGGCAGGGAAAAGGAGAATACTCCTTCTTTTTTTAATACATATCTTATCTTCCGGAAAAATTCTCCGGTGTAAAATCTGTTTAAGTAAAGGTTAAGCGGGGTCTGAGTGTTAAGAATAATAACATCAAACTTCCCGCCCTTATAAAAGTTTAAAAAATTCCGTGCCTCCAGGTTGATAAGTTTCACCTTAGAAGATTCCAGGGCTAACCTGTCTTCGGCGGGCAAATACTTTCTAACCATATCGATTAAATCAGGATCTAATTCCAGATAATACACCTCACTCACTTCCTGGTATTTCAAAATCTCATGCAGCAAACCCGGAGCACCTGCGCCAATTACTAAAACTCGTTCCGGATTTTCTACCTGAAGAAGGCTGAAATGAACTACTTCCTCGCTATGCGTTCTTAAAGGAAAACTAAAGCTTAAAATGCCGTTTTCAAACAGACTGTAAAGAGAACCTTTCCTGGTCAAAACAGAATCGGCATAAATCGAGGATACTTTTTCTACCACCTCAAACCCTTTCCATTCTTTCCGGGTAAGAGAATAATCAATACTTTTAAGCTTTAATCCGACGGGGAGAAAAAGAATGATTAAAAAGGCGATTATAAATTTTAAGCCCGGCTTTTTACAATACAACAACGAAAAAAGAAACGCAGCTATAAGAAGGGCTAAACTCACAAAATATATGTTTTCCAGAGCAACAAAAGCGTACACGAAGAAAAAAGAAAAGGCTAAAGCTCCCAGAGTATCTCCTAAGGCATCAAGAGCGTAAACTTTCCCCGGAGACTCAGCTTTCTTTTTCTGAGAATAAAGCTGCACACCGCAGGAAAAAAGGAATCCGTTAGTAAAAGCAAAAGGAGCCAGGATAAAGACTGATGATAAAATAACACTCAGCGGACTTATAATTTCACCGGGATAAACGCCTAAGATTGAACGTAAATTCTTTATAAGGAATATCTGGAAGAAGGAAAAAAGAGAAAAAATAACCAGGGAGATAGTGAAAAAAGAAAAAATATCTTTAATCCGCCGGGACAATTTACTAAAAAAGAAGCTTCCCAATCCTCCGAAGAAAAGCCAGCCGGATAAAAGGATGCCGCTGGTTAATTCATTACCATAGAAGATTACCAAAAGTTCTCTTATAAAAAGGCTCTGAGAAAATATAGAAAAAAAGCCGACAAAAATAATGGTAAGCGACAAGTAAAGCATCATCTTCAATTTCGATTTCATCTTTACCATATCATCAAACCGGAAATTTGCAACCGCGGAATTAAAAGATTTAACCACCAATAACACCAATTAACACGAATATAAATATATGAAAAAATGGTGGAATAAATATTCGTGAGATTTGTGTTATTAGTGGTTAAAAATAAATTAGCCGCCGAATACGCCGATAGAAAAAAAACCACAGATAAACACAGATGAACACAGAAGTAATGCTCGGACTAAAAGCAATAGAAAATATAGACAATATTCATCATGCGCAATTATTGAATTATTTTAAAAATTTTGGTTTAAGAGTTGGTTAAATTATAAATTTTGCCAAACCGAAGCTGTAGTATGAAAGATTAGTAGTTTAAAGCTGCGTGTACTTGTACCTGTGTTAATCTGTGGTTTAAAAAAACAATATAAAACCACCGATGAACACAGATGAACCCTGTTAGATAATACAATTGAACCATCTAACGGGGTGAACACAGAAAAAGAGCAAAAAATGTTTTTTATAAAAAATATTTAATTCGGTGAAAATCGACGGTTTCGGCGGTTAAATAAAATCTCTGCAGTCTATAAGTTGGAATTTAGATGCTGCTCAAAGGCCAGTTTCTCAGAAAGGCTTCTAATCAACTTCAGCCTTGGTAACTCGAAGTACCTCTTCTACGGTAGTTAGTCCTGATAAGAGTTTCTCGATAGCCGAATCTCTTAATGTACGCATGCCTTCTTTTACCGCTACTTCCCGGACTTCTTTAGCCGAAGCTTTCCGCAAAGTAAACCTCTGAATTTCAGTGCTGTTTGGCATAATTTCATAGATAGCCACTCTTCCTTTATACCCTAACATATTGCAGAATTTGCATCCTTTACCCCGGTATAATTTTTTAATTTCTCCTGTCTTTTTTTCTAATCCTATAGCCTTCAGAACTTCTTCGGAAGGAAAATATTCTTCCCGGCAATAACTGCATATTTTTCTCATTAACCTTTGAGCAAGTACTCCCAGAAGAGAAGAAGATACCAGAAACGGTTCTACACCCATATCAGTAAGCCGGGCGAATGCCGAAGGAGCATCATTTGTATGAAGAGTAGAAAAAACCAGATGCCCGGTTAAAGCGGCCTGCACGGCAATTTCCGCGGTCTCTAAATCTCTTATTTCCCCGACTAAAATAACATCCGGATCCTGACGCAGGAATGAACGTAAAGCGGAACTAAAGCGCAGCCCGATTTTTGGCATTACCTGAACCTGCCGTATTTGCGGAAAACGGTACTCTACCGGATCCTCAACCGTCATAATATTAACATCTTCATTATTAAGCTTCTGCAAAGCGGCGTATAAAGTAGTAGTTTTGCCGCTTCCTGTGGGGCCGGTAACTAAAATTATTCCATAAGGCTGACTGATTAGAGATTCAACATCTTTCAGCTGATGAGGTAAAAAACCTAAACTTTCTAATCCCAAAGCCATATTGCTTTTATCAAGGATTCTAAGCACAATATTCTCACCGTGAACAGTAGGGCAAGTAGAAACTCTGAAGTCTATTTCTTTCTTCCCGATTTTCATCATAATCCTGCCGTCCTGAGGAAGTCTTTTTTCGGCAACATCCAAATTCGCCAATATCTTTACCCGGGAAATCACAGCCGGCTCTAAAAATTTCGGCAGAGAATCTCTTCGATAAAGAATACCGTCTGTCCGGCATCTAATTCCCAGGAACTTCTCTTCCGGCTCTATATGTATATCAGAAGCATTCTCTTCAATGGCTTTTGAAATAATGATATTCACCAATTTAATAATTGGCGCTTCCCCTTCTACTTCAGGCGTATCTTTCAACTTATCTTTATCTATTCCGTCTATAAGCTCCCGTAATGAAGACGAAGTTCCATAATACTGTTCCTGCGCTTTTTTTATCTCCATTTCATCAGCCAGCACCGGCTCTATAATACATCCGGTATGTCTCTGGAGTTCATCAATAATAAACACATTCGTAGGCTCAACCATTGCCACGGTAAGAACATTCCCGGTCTTAAAAACAGGTATTAATTTATACTTCCGGGAAATATCTTCAGGAATAAGCTCAATCACTTTATTCTCGATAATATAACTCGCAAGTTCAAAAGTGCTTACCCCCATCTGGGTAGCTAAAAAACGGTTTACCACTCCCTGAGATACCCATCCTTTCTTTATGAGAATCTCCCCTATTTTTTCTCCGGTCATTTTCTGTTCTTCAAGAGCCTCCTCTAACTGAGAAGAATTAATATAGTTTTCCTGAAGAAGACTCTCCCCGATCTTCCATTCTTTTTCCTGAAAATTACCTTTCCCCAGATTAGCGTCCATAATTACTTACCTTTTAAGTTAAAATCCCGATTCTTATATTTTTATAAAATTATCCGGTTTAAACTATATTTCGAGGGACAAAAAAACACCCATACCTTTTCAAGTATGGGTGTCGTTTTGATAAAACAAAACATAACGGCCTAATCTTTAGCTATTAAAATACAAAGAGAATCAACACCGCTTCCATCAGCATTTCCGTCGCATCCACAAACAGTACCATCAGTAGCAGCTCCGGCACAAGCAAGATAAGCAGCACCCCCGTCAAGAGTATTTTCAATTCTATTCCGCTCATTAGCAGGGATATTCGTCAGGATAAAATAGGCATATCTTTTGACAGAGTTATTCCCGTCAAAATTAGGAGTAGTAGCCACATGATATCCCACTACATCCGCAGCCGCCCTTTTCCAGGGATGTGTCGGCCAGGCTTGCAAATAAGGGCCTTCCCAACCAGGCTGAGCATCGGTAAGAGTAAATCCATTAGCAGCTCCACCGGTAGTGGCAGCAGGCCAACCACGGGTGTCATTAAAATAAGAAAAAGCAGCTGTCTTCATAGTATTATAATCAGAAACCACACGGGATGACCTTGCCTTATCGATCTGCTTAAAAACCTGAGGAGCGATAACCGCACCTAAAACAGCGATAATAGCGATAACAACCATCAATTCAATTAAAGTAAAACCTTTTCCTTTCCTCATTCTTCACCTCCTTCTCTGTCAGAATTAGTTAATACAAAATTTAACACAATTCGAGTCTACCACATTTTTTTAAAAAAACCAAGTATTTTTTTTACTTTTCTAACTAAAAACCGGCAATTCAAAAACCAATTTAGCGGTTGAAAAAGCTGATAAAATGATATATACTTAAACCGTGCGTAAAGGTTTTACTTTTATAGAACTTATGGTGATACTTGCTATTATAGCAGTAACTTTAGGAGTTATTGTTATGTCTTTCAGCGGCCTTTCCTCTCACAAAGCTGAAGCCGAAGCAAGAAAACTGAAAGCTGCCTTTTTTCTGGCCAGGGAATCGGCCGTTAACAAAAATAGCAATTTCATCGTCCATCTTCAAAAAGATCCGGGCAAAAGCCGTACGGAATGCACCGTTTATGAAGAGGGGGGAAGCGCGAGTAATCCTATAAGAAAAGATATGTTTATCTCTACAATCAACCCTGATCCCGCGGCTCCGGGATACGATATAAGATTCGATACTTTTTCCAACACTAATAGAACCGCGGGGATAATTACCTTTAGTCAAAATACTATTACCTTAACCCAGGGAGCCAAACAAAGAGTAATAACCCTGAATCGAAAGACAGGTTATATAGAAGTACAGTAAAGATGAAAACTAAAGAAAGAAGCAAAAAAAAAGCTTTAACTTTAATTGAGCTTATTGTTTCTATCCTTATTCTGGGAGTAGTTATGGCCGGACAGATGAAAATACTCCAGGAAGGCCTGAGTTTCGCCAAAAAAACCAATGAAACTGTCTACGCTTATAATATCGTCACCTCTATACTTGAAGATTACAGTAACTGGGATACACTTACTACTGAGGGAGACGGCTCAAACCAAGACATTGGTTCAATTACTTTAAAATTAGGCACTCAGACTATGACTTTCCAGCGGGAAATCGATATAACTTCCAGCCTAATAGCCGGCATAGCCATAAAAGACGTCACAGCAAGAGTCAGATGGATAGGGGGATACAGCAATCAAAATAAAAGCATAGAGATTCACACTACTATTACTTACGGTTCTTAAAAAAGAAAGCCTATGATAAAAAATAAAAACAAATCCCGGTTAAAAAAAGGCTTAACTCTGATAGAAGTCATAGTTACTATCGGCATATTTTCACTGGTAAGCATTACCGCGACAACTGTATTTACCGTCTGCCTCAGTTCCTGGCATAAGCAAAAAGAAGGTCTGGATTTGATGAGAAACGCTAACTGGGCTTTGAAATTTCTCACCAATGAAATAAGGCAAGCGGAAGAAAACTCATTTAATTATACTGATGTTAATGAAATTAGTTTTACCATAGATACCGATACCATTACTTATCGTAAAGATCCAACTAACCAGGAACTGCTGGTAAGAGAAGTAAACGGCGGGGGGCAGGAAACAGTTGTTAGTAATTTAAAGACTTCAGTAGATATCTTCCCTGGCTACGCAGACGGACTGCTGGAAATAGAAATTTATCTGGCAAGAACCAGCCGGGAGGTTCAACTGAAATCAAAAATAAGGATACGAAACCCATGATTAGTAAAATTAATCGAAAAGGCAAAAAAAGGAAAGCCCAAATTTTTCTCTATGTTCTTGTAATGGTAGCTGTCATGGGAGCATTAGGCGCGAGCCTGAGTAATGTCTGGCAATCGGAGCTTGCTCAAGGCCCTATCGCAAAAGACGGGCTTCAGGCTTTTTACATTGCCCAGGCCGGATTAGAGCGGGCAAAAGCGGAATTAGCCGCTAACTGGAACTGGGCCGCATTACCCGATTGCTCCACAGGAACATTCAGCGTTAATTACCAAAACGGCACATACTCTCTTTGTAAAGACGACACCGCGGTAAGAAAAGTTTATTCTATCGGCGAATTCGGAAACGCGAAACGGGTATTGGAAACAACCCTGGCCCAGGGAGGCGGAGAAGAGTATACGCCGGGAGTATGTTTAGAGTCCGAAGAAGATTGTATTTATAGCGAATGCAACCCCGGTCAATGCCTCCATCCTTGCATATTAGAATGCATCTCGGGAATTGTTCTTAAAGAGGACTTTAAAGCCCTCTATCCACAACAAAATATACGTACCGAACTCTTTAATGATTTAAGAAATACCGGCTACATAGATACCAAGGGACGGATACAACAAGCTTTTGAAGATTTAAATGGATATTCCGAGTTAGTATTAGATGCGGCTTTTATGGATGAGCAGGAAGAAATATATAATATTCTGAAAGAGACCGGGAGCCAGGCTGAAACTGAATTTTCCAACTGCATATATGACAATTGCTGGGACGAAGGGAACCAGGGATGGCATTGGGGATGTATTAATACATGCGTTGAGAATGTCCCTGATGATTGCACCTTAGTGTGCCACGAAGATTGCTGTGAAGTTATAACTTGCACCGAAGTATGCATAAATTATCAACCTCCGGTAACCCTGCCCGGTACAAGCGGCTGGAAAGAAACGCAATAAGAAGGCAGAGATATGCGCGCTATGGGCAATGTGCTTTGGGCTGAATTGATGATACAAAATACACGCAATAATCAAGATACAAGAAACAAGATACAAACAATAATCAATAACCAAATGGGTAAAATATCCAAACAGAAAAAAATAAGGATAATTGAAAATTGAATATTTGAAAATTTTTCGCCAAAGGCGAATCCGCCTAAACAAAATTTATTAAGGTGGCGGAGAATATTGTTTGGTTATTGTATCTTGTTCCTTGGTTATTATTCAGTGTGAAGTAAAGATTCGTAACGATTCGGCGGGCTGATAAACAAATTTTTTTAACAAACTACTAACTACAATCTACAAACAAACAACGACAATTCACTCTTCCATCTGGCGTTCTAATTTTTTGCGTTGAGAGACTAATCGTTTTTGTTTTTTGAACAACTTAGTTATTCTTTTATCCAATCCGGCAGAGTCATCTGCACCGGCTTGTTCGATTTTTTTCTTCTCCCTATACCAGCCGCCTAATCTCTGCTCTTCCTGCCTTGACCGGGCAAAGCTTTTTTCAGAAATTATGGTGGGCGAAACAAAAATTAACAACTCGGTTTTATCTTTAACCTTCCTTGTGCTCTTAAATAAAGATCCCAGGATAGGAAGATCCCCTAATAAAGGAATCTTTGTTTCTTCTTTAATCCTTTTATCTTTAATTAAACCTCCGATAATAAGCGTCTGGCCGTTACCTACGACAATTTTTGTGGAAGCAGTTCTTTTATCAATAATCGGCACGGCATATTCTATCGGCTCAGCAAGCCCGCTCTCATAGACTTCAAGGGTAAAATCCGAAACATGCTCGCTTATTTCCGGCTCTAAAACCATAGTAATTTTATTATCTTCGTTTATTGTCGGGGTAACATTCAAAATTATACCTATCTCCTCAAAATTAACATTCCAGGTAACAGAAACAATCCCCTCATTATTCTCCACCGAAGGCTCAGCCCAGGGAACATCCTGAACAATCTTTATATTAGCGGGATAATTGTTCACGGTAGCTATACGGGGAGCCGAAAGGATATTTGTATCTAAGGAATTGGCTAAAACCTGGAGTACCACGTTAATGTTATCGTCAAATATAGCTAAGCTAAAAGGGTCTTCACTGCTAGTTGAGGTAGTAGGCGGCCAATAGGTATCTTTGTAACTGATAGCCTGGCTCAAAACTCCCGGCGCACCGGGATAAGCAGAACCTCCTTTGAACTGGCCAAGGTCAAACCCGCCGTTTTCGGTAAAAGCCTCCCACCTTATCCCCAGAGCATGCTCTCCCTGTAATTTCACCTCTACAACTCTTGCTTCAATAAGGACCTGCTGAGGGTAAACATCTACCATCTCCAAATACTTCTCAATCGTTCTTATATTGGAAGGGTAATCAATAACAAGAATCGAATTCTGCTCACTGCCAAAAAGCACTTTCCCTTCGCTTGAAATAAGAGAACTTAAATCAGAAATGCCTTCAGAGTAAACCGGGGATATAAATAATATTAGTACCCCTAAAAAAAATAACAATATTTTTTTTGCGTTTTTATCCATAAATACCACCCCTCCTATTGAGACGTATCTTCTTCTCCTAAAGTCCCTACTACTTCTTTCGCGTTTATATATTTGAGTTTAAAAATTCTACTGCTCATACCTTTATCCGCCATTTCCAAATATTCGCGGACCTTATCCACGTTTTCCGGATGGTCAATAACCATAATTGAATTATGCTGTTTACCCAACAAAACTTTACCTACAGGCGACAAAAGGCTGTTAATTTTTACGACTAAAGCCTTCCCTGTTGTGCCGGCTGAGGTTTCCTCGTCCTCTTTGGAAGAAACAGACTTTCCTGCCTGGCCGATACTCTCATCAATAATTGTTTTAGCTTCAATATGCTTAAGAATAAATACTTTAGTAATCAGATACGGTTTCACTATAATCACATTCCCATCCTTCTCAAAAATCAAACCATGCATATCGGAAATCTTTTTTATAGCCTCATCCAGAGAAATATTTGTCAGACTGGCAGTAATCTCACCTTTGACGTCTTTATCGATCAAAATATTAAGGTCATAGTCATGGGCGATTATCCGGAAGAAATCAGCTAAGGCGACTCCTCTTAATTCAATAGAATACAACGGCTTTTCCGTTTCCAATCGTTTAATCTCTAAAAGAGGCAAAGTTTCGGTAATCTCCTTTTTAGCCTCTTCTTCTTTCTTTTTCTCTTCTCTTAAAATATCTTTAACCCGGCCTCTAATAACCTCCTCCTGATTTTCATCTTCGGTTTCTTCTATCACCGTGCGTTTTGCCTTTTTTTCCTTAGAAAAAGCCGCGCCGGATAGATTCAACAATAATCCTGTAACTATTAATAACCTTAGAAGATTCATGTTTTTTCTCCTAATTGAGATAAAATTTCCTTAACAAACAAATTAAAACTTTCTTCATTCAAATTATCGGTCCGGATTACGGCTACCGAATTCCGGACTAAATTCACAACAATTTTTTCTTTACCTTCCCCGCTAAAAAAACTCAGATTTTCACTCTCTTCGGATACCGATTCAAACCCGTCCTTTTCCAACCAGGTTCTATAGGCCCCAAAAAATTCCCGGGCATCATCTTTTGTATCCCACGCGGTTAAAAGAAAAAATACATTTTCACTGTCAATATTCTCATAGATAATTAAACTATCGCTGCCCCAGCCGGAAGAAGCCTTTTGGGAAATATCTCTTTCCAGAAGCACATCAAGAGATAAAAAAAGCAAATATTCCCCGATAGAGGTAGAATAAATATTTTTCCACCCCGTGGGCGAAGAAAACATCAAAATGTTTTTTTTGCCGTTATTCGCGGTTTCTTTTTTTGAAATTTGTTTTCGTAAAAAATATTTTTTTGGATGCATAATCTCTTCCATGGAAATAGGAAAATCCTCATAAAACATATCCAGCTGATCCCACTCATACCTTTTCAAACAAGCCTGGATGAATCTCCCTCCGTATCCGTATATATTATAAAATATTTTATTGCCGGAATAAGAATCCCCTCCGAATCTTTTTTTGACTAAAGAAAAGACATCTTCCCATTCCCGGAAACTTTCATTGTCTTTACGCAAGAGATACTCGAAACTGACGGCAAAAGCTTCTCCTTCAATAAGAGATTTTAAAGCGAATTTTAAATCAAGATCGTCCCCGGCATATTTCAAAAATCTTTCCAGGCCGATCCTTTCATCCTGAAAGGCATGAACTATCTCATGAACGCAGATTACCTCGGCCAGAGGAGGCTCTAACCAATCCCCCAGGAAAATTGCCTTTCTTTCAGGTTCGTAGATGCCGGATACTAAACGAAGCTGAGAATTAGCGAGCATCGCACTATAATCGGCCTCTCCGGGAATCAGCCGCAGCCATTTTAAAATCTTCTCATCTCTTTTTATCTCCCCGGGAGAGTACTCAGATTTGATCCCTTCAATAATCATATCCCCGATATCTCTTCTTTTTACGAATTCCACCTTTACACTTTCTAAATCACAATCTTTCCAGCCTCTTATCCGGGCAACTTCGGTGAATAAATCGTTTATTTTATTTACTAAAGCATCTTTTTCCTTCTTAACTTCTTCCGAAATAACCGCGGGCGGATCAAATTCTAATTGAGCGTTATAATTATGGTAATCAACCATCTGCAGTAAACTCATATATCCCAGCTTCCCTTCTAAGCGTGAAGCTAACGGCAGAAAAGTTTTTTTATCGGCCCAAATTTTAACGGTTATATCTGATACTAACTCCCAGCCTCCAAATGTCTCTTCTTTAATTTTATATTTAATAACAAAACAATCAGTCCCTCTTTTGTCCTCTTCCCCCAGAAACTCCATGGTGGAGAAATCTACACTTTCTTCATTAAGATAGAACAGGCTTTTTAAAAAAGATTCCTGCAGCATCTTCCTGGTCTTTTTCTCTTCTATATCCTGAGTCTCTTTTTTCCATTCTCCATTCTGAGATTCCCAGGTAAAAGGTATTCCCCGGATAGTATAAGACTGAACCCAGGACGAAGTAGAAAACTTATCGTTAGGGATAAGTGACGAACTACTAACTCTTCCTTCCACTTTAGAGTCATCCATGTTCTTAATAAGATTTTTAAACTTAAATTTCGTATGCTTTGCCGGGCTCTGGAACCAGCTCTCTATGGTTACTTCTACTGATTCGCTGTTATAAAACGCTGAAACGATTTTCTGCAGAATCCGATAAGGAGAAATCTTTCCTTCATAGTATATACCATTACTTGAGGAACAGGTCCTTCCGATTATTGTCAGGACTAAAAACATACTCAGAAATAATATTATTTTATTCTTTTTCATCTACGATTTTTTCTGTTCTAATAATGTATTCTTTGCCCCGGTAATCCCGCAATATTACTTCTTCCGGGTTTATCTTTACCACTCTCTTGTTATCAATTATATCCTTTTCTTTTATGAGGCGGCCGTTAATTATAGCCCTGGCATTATCTTCTCCATGGAAAACAGCGGACAATTTTAAATAATAAATCCTCTCTCTTTTATTCTTTTCAAAATATTCCGCTTCTTCCAGGGTAAGAAAAGGATTAGCCTTAAAAGATTCTTTAGAAAAAAGAGGCTTCTTAACCAGCCGCGTGCTTTTACTTTTTTTAACCGGGGCAGTAGAAGTTTGCTTCGGCGGCCGTATAACTTCTATTTCCGGCCTGCCGCACCCTCCTAAAAACTCCATGCCTAAAAGGCTGATTAACATACTTATTTTAATCCCGGGCAAAAAATATTTTTTTTCTGCTAAATACCGCATAATTCTGTTTTTAAGGCCGAATTTAATTGAGGATGAGTCTTTTACCCCCGGCCCATTATCTTCTTTAACTTTCTAATCTCCTCCTCAGTATATTCCCTCCAATGATTAACCGCATTCCTTTTTGCTTTAGGAAACACCTCTTTTCTTTCATATCGAAAAAGAGTTTGTTTGGAAATCCCCAATTTTTCCGCGGCTTCCTGGGCGTTAAAATATTTCCTTGCCATACTTAAATATATTTTATCATTCTTGATATGTTTTGATATACCTTGGTATAATTTGACTATATTTATATTAAATTATTTTTCCGGCAGGAAGTCAAGCTTTTTTTAAGAAAAAACTTCGGCGATTCCCCTATATTGCGGCAAATAAATCAGTACCGCTATATTGTGGGCTATGTGCTGTGGGCTTTGCGCTTTGCGCTCTGGGCTTTGGGAGGCACAAGAGTATACCCGGTTATCAGGGAATCAGGGACTAGGGGTATCAGGTGATCAGGAGATCAGGGACAAATGCCAAAGAAAAGATTCAGAAATTTGGTAAGCGGGCTGATAAGATATTTTTCTTAACAAACTACTAACTACTAACAACAAACTACTCTAGGGGTAATAGTTCCCCTACTTAGCCCCCGGTTCATGAACTTCTATGGGGTAAGAATATGTATACGTAGTGAAGATAAGAATTACTTCCTGACGGGGCAGAACGCTCACGTCCGGACTTCTTTTAATTAACACCTGGTTTATATTTACTATCTGCTCTAATTCTAAGGCTTTCTCTATAAAAGAAACCAATTGGGCGTATTCAGATTCGAACAGCATCTTAAACTGATAAGGCACTATCGTCCTTGAATCAATATTACCTTTTGAAACAGGAAGATCTATGGGAATAAATCCTTTCCAGGAAACTGAACTATCAGAAGTTTCTTCGCCGGCTTTACCGCCTTCTTTGCCTTCTTCCTGTTGAAGGTCAAAAGTTACGTACTTAAGATCCAATCTTTTGCCCAGAAGAGTTAATTCCTTCATCGCGTTTAGAATAGCCCCTCTCCTCCTGGGAACCATTCTAAAAAGGGATTCCTCTTCCTCCGTGCCTTTATCCACTTCCTTTTTTAATTCGTTTAAAATATTTCCCGCGCTTTTGACGCCGGCTAATTCTTCCTGCCTCTCCCGCACTTTTCGCTTAAGAGAAAACATTTTTTTAACCTGAAATAAAAGCCCTGTAGAAATAAGAACGATAACAATAATTATCACTATTTCAATATTTAAGCCCGCTTTCTTCATAGTTTTAAATCCGCGATTACTTTAAAATTCCTCCAGGTGAATTCGGTAAGTCTCACGATTTCTTCTTCAACGATAGGAAAAACCGGCGCTACCATAGGAGGATTTAATTTTATATTCCCGAAAGGCTTCAGTTTATCTAAATCTCTTACGAATTCTCCGATTATTTCATAAGCATCCTCATAATTAGCAAATGTGGTACCTTCTATTTCAATCTCATAGTTGAGTTCGGCAAGCGCTGATGATCCGGAAGAAGGCTTCGTTTTAGGAGCTGTCCGCTTATTACTTTTTTCATCTAATACCTCATCTTTAGCGCGGATATCCAGAGAGGTAAACATTATTTCCTGAGGTCTTACTTTCACTACTTCTTTTAAAATAAACGCGGGATTCATCCTTTGCTTCCGTAAACTTTCTATTTCTAGCTTTCTTGTTTTTAACTCCTGAATTCGCGAACGCAGTTGTGCCGCTTTTTGGCTAACTGACTTAAGCCTTTCGATTTCAAAATCAAGCCGCGAGATTGAACGCTCCGTACCCGCCGCAGCTATCCACAAACTCACTGATGTAAAAATGAATACCGCGATTAAAACTAAACCGATTCCGACAAAAATTAATCTTCTTACCCCCTTAGCTTCCGCCTTTTTAAGTTCTTCAGGGAGAAAATTAACTATTTTATCCGGCTTATGGGATAGATTCAAAGCCAGACTCAAAGCATTGGCGAAAAGCGTACTATCCTTATTAGTTTCACCCTCAAGCTCTATTCCTACGCCTTCGAAAGGATTAAGCAGTTCAAATTCAGCGTCAACTTTCTCTTTTAAGGAAAAAATCAAATTTTTGATCTGGGCGCCTCCGCCTAAAAACATCACCTCAGATACCACTCTCCCTTTAGTTAATTCTTTATAAAAAATGAATGTCCTCTTAAGTTCCTGTATTAATCTGTCTATAAAAGGCTCCCATAATAATCTTACTTCTAAGGGATCTATCTCATCAGAACTCCCTTCGGCTGATCCCGCTTCGTACTTACGCTTCATTATTTCCTCAGCAATTCTGACTCTGTCTTTAATATCAAATTCTATTTCAGGGATACCTTCTTCCTCCAATACTTCCCCGGCTTTCTGATGGCTAATTTCCATACCGGTGGCTAGAGCCTCTATAATGTTGGCACAACCAAAAGTAATATTTCTGCTAAATACCAAATTACCTTCTCTAAGGATAGAAATATCTATACAACTATGCCCGATATCAACCAGGGCGACGTCTTTTTTCTCAGCTATTATCTTCTTAAAAACAGGTGTATGATAAATCGCACATAAAGGCGAAATTAAAGAAGGAATGATCCCCAGCTCGGAAAAGATATTCAACAAGGGAGTAATACATTCTTTCTCCTCTTTTATTACTAAAACTTCATACCGGGAACCTTTTGTTCCAATTGTCTCGCCGAGAAGAAAATGCTCAAAGACACTATTAGGACCGGGGGAAGGAATCATTTTCCGTCTTGCTTCCATAATGGCAGTTTTACCCAGTACATTTTTATCCATCTTAGGCAAAATCACAGTCATTACCATCGGAGAATAAAAAGGGATATTTACCGCGAATTTAGCGTTTTTCAACCTGCTTAAAGGAATTCTTTCAGCAATAATTTTTATGAAAGTTTTTTTATCTATTTCCTTTTGCTCGGCCAGGGTATCCAAATAAGGAGTAGGAAAACGAAAAGCCTGGATTAAGCTGAGCTTCCCAACATATTCTATCTCTACTACTTTAGTATGTAGACTCCCAATGTCTATACCGATTATCTCTTTCATCTTATCCTCCCGCCAATTCAGCAAGCTGAATCATCGGTAAAAATACTGCCAAAGCTATCCCTCCGACAATAATCCCCATAACCACAATCATTAATGGTTCAAACAAAGCGAATATACCTCTTATTACCCGCGGTAGCTCTTTATCATAAAAAGCGCTGACTTTCTCCAGATTCTGGGCGATGTTACCCGACTCCTCTCCAACTTTGATCATTTGAATTACTAAAGCGGGAACCTGCCCCGATTCTTCCATACTGTCGGCAATCTTTTCCCCGACATTAACAGCATCACGCACTTTCAAACCTATCTGCCGCAAATAATTGTTATCCATTGCCTCCGCTCCCATTTCCAAAGCAGATAAAACATTTACACCTGATTTCAGTGCTAACCCCAGGATATAACAAAACCTGGAAATAATAATGTTTTTTAAAAGACCACCGAAAAGAGGAAATTTTAATTTTAACTTATCAATCTGATATGCCCCTTTAGGAGTAGAGTAAATATATCTATATATACCGACAAGAGCCCCTACCACTATCAGAATGATATACCACGAACCTGTGATAACGTCACTTATTCCCATTACAACCCGGGTAGGAAGCGGTAATTCTACTCCGGCAGTCGCGAATAAAGGTTTGAAAATAGGCACCACCTTTATCATTAACATAACAATTACCATTATCATTACGCAAAAAAGAATAATCGGGTATGTCGCGGCTTCTTTTATCTTCGCTTTTAAATCCGCGTCCCACTCTAGATAAGAAGAAAGGCTCTCTAAAACAAGAGTAAGCTTTCCCGTAGCCTCTCCCGCGCCTATAATTGAAGTATATAAGCTTGAAAACACGCGGGGATGCGCGGACAAGGCCTCTTTAAGATAACTACCGCTTTCGGTCCTGGCACAGATATCATCTATTATCTTTTTAGCATTTTCATTATCAATGGTTTTACTTAAATTCTTTAATCCCCCGACTAAAGGGATCCCGGCTTCAATCAGAGTACCTAAATGCTGGGTAAAAATCAAAACGTCATGAGGCTTCATTCTTAAACCTCTCCGGCCTTTATTACCGGATTGTACCCCTTTAGCGATTTTTGAGCTGCTCAGGAAATGTCCTGAGTTCCTTACTTTTTCAGCCAAATCAAGCTCATTCTCGGCAAACATTACCCCTTTAACATTCTTACCGGATTGATCTTTGGCTACATAAACATATCTTTGCATACTTCTTTCTCCGGGCAATAATTTTTAAGCGATACCTTTAAGATAAGATTTATAATTTTTCTTTATTTCCCCCAAATAGTCGAATCCGAATTTTTCCAGAAGGCATTCGGTTAAAGCTATTGCCAGCATATTTTCGGCGATTACGCCGCAGGCAGTAACCGCGCAAACATCCGAACGGATAGCCGGAGCTTTCTCTTTCTGTCCGTTCATAATATTGACCGAGGATAAAGGCACTCCTAAAGTAGATATCGGTTTCATTGCCAACCTTACAACCAAGGGTTCACCGTTAGATATGCCTCCTTCAATACCCCCGGCATTATTTGTCCGCCGGCAGAAGATTTTGCTTCTATCTTTAGGAACACAAATCGCATCGTGAGACTGGCTGCCTCTTTTTTTAGCGTATTCAAAACCTAATCCGATTTCCACTCCTTTCACCGCCGGGATACCCATAATGTAACCTGCTATTTTCGCGTCCAGGCGTTTATCCGGGTGCATAAAACTCCCCAGACCGGGAGGAATATTTTCCGCCCATACCTCGATTACCCCTCCTAAACTATCGCCATGTCTCTCGGCTGTTTTTATTTGAGTAATCATCCGGGATTCTTTTTCTTTATCAATACAGTTTAAACTAGATCCCCTGGTTTTTTTTATAATTTCGCCTATATTCTTCGGCTTCCTTAAAGAGACAACACTGCCGATACTCAAAACAAAACTCGCGATTCTTATCTTAAACTCAAGAAGGAGTTGTTTACAAATACTGCCCGCGCACACACCAGCCACGGTTCCCCGGGCTGAGGCTCTTTCCAGAATATTTCTTATATCTTTTTCTCCGTATTTCAAAATACCGGCCAGATCAGCGTGAGCCGGACGGGGAGTAAATACCGGACTTAAACCGTCTTTCTTTTGAGAAAAGATTTTATGGTCTTTGTTTTCAACCAGAATACAAATCGGACTTCCTAAACTAATTTTGTTTCTCAACCCGGAAACTATCCGGGCCTTGTCTTTCTCTATATCCATACGTTTGCCCCGGCCATAGCCGGATTGTCTTCTTTCTAACTCCTTATTAATAAACTCCTCCTCTATCTTTACTCCTTTAGGAAAACCTTCTAAAATCGCTATGATGGCTTCCCCGTGTGATTCTCCCGCAGTTAAAAATCTCATTCCTCCCTCCTTGCATAATATTGTCAAAATTATTTAAGTTCAAATAACCAATCACCAAGATGCAAGATACAAACAATTACCAAATTTCAATATCCAATAATCAAACACTCGCACCTGTCCCGGCTTGGTCATTTGAATTTGGTCATTGGTTATTGTTTGGTTATTGTTTCTTGTTTCTTGGTTATTTTATCCTCTCCCCCCTGCATGATAGTATTATCAAAAACTCCCACTTTGCTTTTGCCACTGAATATTTTGCCACCAAAACACAAAAACCAAAAATCGAAGATAGTCTGCCATAGGCAGATCCGCCTCTGGCTGGCAATCTTTATACCTTTGCGTCAATGTAATAAAGTTAATACTTTATCACCCCAGATAAAACAAAAAAGAGCTGCCAGAGATAAATAAGGAAGATAGGGTATTACATGCGAACGTTTAAAAATTAAAGCAAACAAAGTATAAAACAGAGCAATAAAAGGAGCGACAAAAAAAGTCAAAATTGCCATCTTCCATCCTAAAAATACGCCTACCATCCCGATAAAATCAACATCGCCTAAACCTAAGGATTCATTTTCACCTTCAATGGATTCCTTTTTTCGTAAGGATAAATACAGATTGAGAAAAACATCTCCGAAAAATTTAAAAAAATAAGTAAATCCGAATCCAAAAATCAATCCTTTAAAGGAATTAACTACCGGAAGACTGAACATGTCAAAAAAAGCGTTATTCTTTATAAACTCCACACTTTCGTAAATACTGAAAACAATCCCTACACTTATACCGATGAAACAGAGTAACACCGGTATAGCCCGGTAATCTATATCAATTAAAGATACAATGATAAGTAAAGAGAAAAAGAAAGCAAATTTTAAGAAATTTAATAAGAGTACGCTATTTATGGCAAAACCGGGCCCGATAAATTCATATTTCATATAAAGCGATAAAAATAATACCGCAGTGGTAAATTCCACTAAGGGATAACGGAACGATATTTTTTCTTTACAGTTTCTGCATTTTCCCTTTAGAAAGAAATAACCCAATATAGGTATATTATCATACCACTTTATCGAAGAGTTACATTTAGGGCAGAATGAAGAAGGTTTTATGACAGAAATCTCTTTGGGCATCCTGTAAATACACACGTTCAGAAAACTACCTATACAACTCCCGAAAATAAATATCCATATTTTTTCTATCATAACCGTTTAGCTCCTTTGTTCAAAGCTTTCCGCATCACCTCAATCGGCGCTGCCTGCCCAGTCCAGAATTCAAAGGCAGATGTTCCCTGATATAAAAGCATTCCTAATCCGCCTATTGCCGGCAGCCCTAAAGATTTCGCGTCCTGAATTAACCGGGTATCTCTATTATACACGACATCATAAATAAATAAATCCTTATGGAGTAATTTTCTGTCTATAACCGCGAGGTCTGTCTCTTTCATTCCCACAGGAGAAGCATTCACCAATAGCTGACTTTCTTTTATTTTGTCCGGTATTTGTTCTGCCGGGATAAACTCCCATTTCCCTTTTAAGCCGGGGAAACGGGAAAAATGTTCTCTCACAACCGAAACCGTCTTATTATCTTTTTCGTATATGTAAAGTTTTTTTATCGAGGCACTTATCCAACTCAAACCGGAAATAACCGCTCTCCCCGCGCCCCCGCAGCCAATCACAAAAACAATCTTATCTTTTGTTTCAAAACCCAAATCTTCTCTTAAGGATTTCAAGAAACCATCCGCGTCGGTATTAGTATATTCCTTCTCACGTTTTACCGTATTTATCGCTCCGGATACTATCATATAATGGAAGTCTTTTCCTCTACTCATCTTTTTCTCAAAAGGAAATGCCTCCTCCATTATTTCTTTCGCCCGGACTTTATGAGGAATAGTAATGTTAAATCCTAAGATATCTCCGGCGCGGACCGGATTTTGCTCCGTATCTTTAACTATCTTATCCGGATTAAGTAAAAAATCTTTGAGCTCTTGGGGCTTTACTTCAAACAAACGGTAATCCGCGTTAATCTTAAGTTCTTCAAAGGCCGCATTGTGCATGAAAGGAGAAAGACTATGTTTGACAGGATACCCGATTAAACCGTAGATTTTCGGTTTATTCATCAACTCAGTATTTTATCTATCGCATCAAGGTAGGCTCTTGTGGAAGCTTCTAAAATATCCGTGCTCGATCCTTTGCCGGAAACACTTTTTTTCGCGGATTTTATCTCAACACGCACTAATCCCTGGGCGTCTTTCCCTTTAGTTATCGCGTCCAGTTTATAGCTAAGCAATTTGACCCGCTTACCTATAACTTTATTCATAATTTTATCTACGGCTTTATAGCAAGCGTCCACAGGGCCGTCTCCGTTGGATTTCGCTTCACACTGTTCGTTTTTGTACTTTACTTTTACGCTTGCCTCAGGAATAATATCTGTGCCTGTCGTAACTTTTATAGATACTAATTCAATACTCCTTTTCTTTTTTCTTGTTTCCTCTTCAACCAGGGCAATCAAATCATCATCAAAAATCTCTTTTTTCTTATCACCCAGCTCTTTAAATTTTTTAAAAACCATCCGCGTCTTCTGTTCATCAAGAACAACTCCCAAATCCTTTAATCTTTTCAACAAAGCGTGTCTTCCGGAATGTTTGCCTAAAACCAGAAGGCTTTTGCCTACGCCCACATCCTTGGGATTCATTATTTCGTAAGTAGTTCTTTTCTTCAAAATTGCGTCTTGATGAATCCCCGATTCATGACGGAAAGCATTAGCTCCGACTACAGCTTTATTGGGAGGGACAACAAATCCGGTAAGAGTACTCACCAAACGCGAAGTACAAAAGATATTTTTAGTATTTATCCCGGTGTAAAGGTTTTTAAAAGCGTCTTTACGGGTTTTTATTGCCATTACTACCTCTTCTAAAGAAGCGTTCCCCGCTCTTTCTCCTATTCCATTTATGGTACAATGAACCTGTCTGGCTCCCGCCAGTACAGCGGAAAGAGAATTTGCCGCGGCCAATCCTAAATCATCATGACAATGAGTAGCAATAATCGCTTTGTTTATGTTGGGAACGTTATTCAAAATACCGCTGATTAAAGAAAAAATTTCCTGGGGATAAGTATAACCCACAGTATCGGGAATATTAACGGTTTTAACGCCTTCTTTTATAACTGTTTCAATAATCCGGTAAAGAAAATCAGGTTCGGTACGAGTAGCATCCTCAGGAGAAAATTCTACGTCATCAGATAAATTACAAGCTAAACGCGCGGCTTTCTTTGCCAAACGTAAAATTTCTTCTTCGGCCTTTTTGAATTTATACTTAAGATGGATTTTAGAAGTAGCCAGGAATATATGAATAAGAGAGTGCTTGGCCGGCTTAGTAGCCTTATAAACCGCTTCAATATCTTCTTTAAGACATCTTGCCAAACCGCAAACAACGCTGTTCTTTATGTTTGCGGCTATTAAATTTACCCCCTTAAAATCATCAGGGCTTGAGATAGGAAATCCGGCTTCGATAATATCTACACCTAATTTCTCTAATTGATAGGCGACTTCTAACTTTTGTTCGGAAGTCAAAGACGCTCCCGGAGCCTGTTCTCCATCGCGCAAAGTAGTATCAAGAATTATTACTTTCTCTAAGCTCATTTTATCCAGGGCATCATTTTTCTCAATCTCTCACCAACCTTCTCAATTGGATGTTCTTTTTCTTTCTTCCGTAAAGCTTTAAAAACCGGCTGGTTTGCCTGATTCTCTAAAATCCATTCCCTGGCAAACTCACCTGACTGAATATCCCGCAGAATAGTTTTCATTTGCTTTTTTGTTTCATCGGTGATTATCTTCTTTCCTCTGGTTAAATCTCCGTATTCGGCAGTATTAGAAATTACATGGCGCATACCGGCAATCCCTTTGGAATAGATCAAATCAGTAATCAACTTCAACTCATGACAACACTCAAAATAAGCGATTTCCGGCTGATACCCGGCTTCGATTAAAGTCTCAAACCCTTTCTGGATAAGTTTGGTAACTCCTCCGCATAAAACTACCTGCTCACCAAAAAGGTCAGTCTCGGTCTCCTCTCTGAAGGTAGTCTCAATCACTCCCGCGCGGGTGCCGCCAATTGCTTTGGCGTAAGCTAAAGCGACTTTTCTTGCCGCTCCGGTAGCATCCTGGTAAACAGCGACTAAACAGGGAACACCTTTCTTCTCTAAATACATCTCTCTAACTAAAGTTCCCGGCCCTTTAGGCGCGACCATATAGACATCAACAAAAGGAGGCGGGATAATCTGATGAAAATGGATATTAAATCCGTGTGAAAAACCTATGGCTTTACCTTTGGTTAAATTAGGTTCGATTTCTTTTTTATAAACGCCGGGCTGAATAGTATCCTGAGTAAGAATATGGATAATATCCGCTTTCCTGGAAGCTTCATAAGCAGTCAAAGGGTTTAATCCATCCTTCTTTGCCTGGTTGTAATTCGCCGAGCCTTTAAGTTCAGCTACTAAAACTTTTACTTTGGAATCCTTCAGATTTAGGACGTGTGCCCTTCCCTGGGCACCGTAACCGATTATGGCTACAGTCTTTTTCTTTAAAATATCCGACTTTACGTCCTTATCATAATAAACCTTTGCCATTTTTAACCCTCCTTCAATGAGACTTGCGTTTTTTCGAAGAAAAAACGTGTAGTCGAATTGATTCCGACGAGCGCTGTAAAATTATCGAAGAGAATTTTACAGCATCTTATGCGAGTCGGAATTATCCAGGTTTCTCTTTCAATGAAACTTGCGTTTTTTCAAGCCGAAGGCGCAGGAAAACGCGTAGTCGAATTCCTGCCTGCCGACAGGCAGGGATTCCGATGGGAATCACAAAATCGTTGAAAAAATTTTGGGACATCTCCTCGAAAAGAAACAACTTAACCGGAAAAATGCATTTGAAA
>JAGLUN010000050.1 GCA_023134705.1 Candidatus Omnitrophota bacterium
TCAAATGCATTTTTCCGGTTAAAAATAATATTTTTATCTTCCAGGCCGACCGATACTTTATCCCGCTCTTTAAACTTCCCCTGCAGAATTTCCCTGCTTAAAGGATTAATAACCAATTTCTGAATCAAACGTTTTATCGGCCTAGCGCCATACTCAGGGCTGAAACCGCGTTCACCTAAAAACTCACGGGCCTCGGAAGTCAGCTCTATCTCAATATTTTTACTGCTTAATCTTTCTTTTAAAATATCAAACTGGAAACCCACGATATCTTTAATATTCTCCATGTTCAAATGATTAAAGATAATAATCTCGTCCAGGCGGTTCAAAAATTCCGGACGAAAATATTTTTTTATCTCTCTTCTTATCTTTTCCTCGATGCTTTTCCTGGTGGCCGTAGGATCAGCAAAATATTCACTCCCGATATTGGAAGTCATTATTATAACAGTATTTCTAAAATTGACAACTCTTCCCTGGGAATCGGTTAAACGGCCTTCATCAAGCACCTGGAGAAGGACATTAAATACTTCGGGATGAGCTTTTTCGATCTCGTCAAAAAGAAGTACTGAGTAAGGCTTACGCCGTACAGCCTCAGTTAACTGGCCTCCTTCTTCGTAACCCACGTACCCGGGAGGCGCGCCGATTAAACGGGAAACCGAAAACTTCTCCATATACTCACTCATATCTATCCTTATCAGATTATGTTCACTGTTAAATAGAAACCCAGCCAGAGTTTTAACCAGCTCAGTTTTGCCTACTCCCGTAGGCCCTAAAAACATAAAAGTTCCCAAAGGCCGGTTAGGATCAGCCAACCCCGAACGCGCCCTTCTTATACAATCGGATATCAGCCGCATAGCTTCATCCTGGCCCACAACACGCTTTTTAAGCTCTTCTTCCATCCGGATAAGCTTTTCAACTTCGCCTTCCATCAGTTTGGATACCGGAATCCTTGTCCACTTAGCCACGATTTCAGCAATATCCTCCTCATCGACTTCTTCTTTCAGCATCTTCATGGTTTTCTGAAGCTGATTTAACCCCTGGTTTAACTCTTCTAATTCTTCATTAAGTTTAGGAATTTTGCCGTACCTTATCTGAGCAACTTTATCCAGCTGAGCCTGTTTCTGACATTCTACTTCCTCTATCTTAAGCTTTTCTGTCTGCTCTTTTATGTTCCTGATTTTTGTAATTAAATCTTTTTCCTTCTGCCAATGGCTCTTTAATACTTCCAATTCTTTATTCAAATTTTCTATTTCCCCTTTTAATTTTTCCAGGCGTTCCCTGGAAGCGGAATCCTTTTCTTTCTTTAAAGCTTCTTTCTGAATCTCAAGTTCCATCTTTTTTCTTTCCAGCTTATCTATATCTTCGGGCTTACTATCAATCTCGATACGCAGTTTCGAAGCAGCCTCATCAACCAAATCAATCGCTTTATCAGGCAGGAACCTTTCGGTGATATACCGGTTTGACAACACACTGGCAGCGATTAAAGCCGAATCAGCCAGCCGGATACCGTGATGCACCTCATAACGCTCCTTTAGCCCTCTTAAAATAGCAATGCTCTGCTCTACCGTAGGCTCATTAATATAAACCTGCTGAAACCTCCGCTCCAAAGCCGCATCTTTCTCGACATTCTTCCGGTATTCATCCAGAGTTGTAGCCCCAATACAACGCAAAGTACCTCTTGCTAAAGCCGGTTTAAGCATATTGGAAGCATCTATCGCGCCTTCGGCAGCTCCGGCCCCTACTAAAGTATGCAGCTCATCTATGAACAGAATTATTTTACCTTCTTTAGATTCGATTTCTTTCAACACCGCTTTAAGCCGTTCTTCGAATTCTCCCCTGAATTTTGCTCCAGCCACTAAACTGCCTAAATCCAGGGCAATAATCTTTTTCTCTTTAAGCCCTTCAGGAACATCACCTAAAGCAATCCTCCGGGCAAGGCCTTCTACAATCGCGGTCTTACCTACTCCCGGTTCACCGATTAAAACCGGATTATTCTTTGTCCTTCGTGAAAGGACTTGAATCACTCTTCTTATCTCTTCGTCCCTGCCGATAACCGGGTCAAGTTTACCTTTCTTCGCGAAATCAGTTAAGTCCCGGCCGAATTTCTCTAAAGCCCGGTAAGCAGCTTCGGCATCCTGTGAATGAGCGCCGCTAGCACCTCTTAATTCCCGGATAATCTTTTCCAGGTCATCTATGGAATAACCCTGTTTAACTAAATATTTAAATAAGAACCCCTCCCGTTCTTTAGCAATACCTAAAAGAATATGTTCACTGCTGATGAAACTATCTCCAAATTTTTCCGAGAACTCTTTGGCCTTATTGAGAACTTCCCTTAAACGGGAAGAAGCATGGGCTCCCTCGCCGCCTGAAGCATAAACCTTAGGCTGGCTGTCAAGAAATTCTCTAAGCTTGATTTTAACATCATTCAAACCCAATCCTAAACGGGAAAGCGAATCCCAGGCAATACCCTGAGGCTCGTCAATCAAAGAAAAAAGCAGGTGTTCAGGCAGAAGCGCCTGATGCTTAAATCCCGAAGCCAGACTCAAAGAATTATTTATCGCTTCCTGCGCCTTTAAAGTAAATTTATCCATATTCATTTTTATCTCCTCTTATAATAATATACTCTTTTCTTTAAAAACAATTTTAAAAATACTATGCCCGCGGCAAACCCGCCGATATGAGCCCAAAAGGCAATACCAGCACCTACCCGGCCGATAGATACTACTCCCAAAAAAAACTGATACAGAAACCAGAACCCCAGAAAGAAAAACGCCGGTATCTCTATAACCTGCCAGAAAATAAAAATCGGGATTATAGTCAAAACCCGGGCCCGGGGAAACAACAAAAAGTAAGCTCCTAATACCCCGGCAATAGCCCCGCTCGCGCCCACTACCGGGATTTTGGAACTAAGATTAAAAAGAGCATGGATCAAAGACGCGGATATACCGCAAACAAAATAGAAAACTAAAAACCGGAAATGCCCAAGCCTATCCTCCACATTATCAGCGAAAATCCAGAGATAAAGCATATTCCCCAGCAAATGCATCAGGCCGCCATGCAAAAACATACTGGTAAACAAAGGCAGAACCTTTGGGAATAAACCGAGAGGCAGAGACAAACTAACCGGGACAAAAGCGTAAGAATGAATAAATTTTTCCAGGCCGCTTCCTAAACTTAACTGATATAAAAACACAAGAATATTTACGATGATTAAACTCACCGTAACTATTGGTGTACTTCTATGCGATATATTATCTCTTAAAGGAATCATAATTTTATATTTAGTTTAACGGGTTCAACGGGTTTAACTCGTCAACTCGCCAACTCATTATTATTTCACTTCAATCTTAATTTCTTTCGCTTTCTCCTCTTCTTTTTTGGGAAGAACGATTTTCAACACTCCGTTTTTGTAACTTGCCTTAATTTTACCTTCATCCACAGAAACCGGCAAATATAATTCCCGGTAAAATTTTCCCTGGTAACGCTCAGATCTTAAATACCCTTCCTTTTTCTCCTCTTTAGAATTCTCTTTTTGAGCAAGAATTGCTAAAACTTCATTTTTGAGAGTAACAGCAATATCTTTCTGCTCAAATCCGGCCAGATTAGCCTCCAGATAAAGATCATCTTTATCCTCATAAACGTCTACCGAAGGCATTGAAATCTCCTCATCCAGAGCCGGGAAATTTTCGGGAGAAAAATTAAACAACTTATTAATCTCCTCCTGTAACCCTTCCAGAACCTTCCATGGATTATCTCTATACCTTACTAACTTCATAATACACCTCCATATACACCTCCATTTTTATTTTTGCCCACCCTTTCTTTTAGCACTCACACATCGAGAGTGCTAATCAAAAGGTAAAATTTTTTTTACTCTTCCTCCCTTATCTCAAAAATCACCTTCACTCCCTGGATATTAACCCCTCTTTCCTCTATAAGATACTTCACATATCTAAGGCATTTTATATCCTTGTAAGAGAACAGCTTTTTTCTTTTCCCTTTCTTTTTCGGATGAATAATATGCAATTTAACAACTTCATTCACAGTCCAGGTATGCATCTCAAGGATCCTGCAAACTATATTTAAAGGGTAAACCGGTTCATCTACAGGAATCTTTATATCAAACATCTCCTCTATTTCCTTGTCTAACTTTTCTCTCCAGCTCTCCATCGCAATTATTTTATAACATTTATCTTGAAATTTGTCAAGACTTTTCTTGAAAATATTTTAGTTTTTTTAGGAAGAAATATATAGTCTTTTAGTGAAAATTAGCGGGTTTTATCTAAAAACCTACTTTAACCCAAATAATGCAGTTAGCATTATTTGCCCGTATGCCCTAACAGGGAGGCTTCGCACTGGTCGACTCCAAATTTTCCACGGGAAAATTTGGCTTGTGCCCGCTTGTGCCCGTAAGGGTATTTGGGTAGAAAGTCGAGGTTACCATGGAAAAATGCAAAG
>JAGLUN010000051.1 GCA_023134705.1 Candidatus Omnitrophota bacterium
TTTTCCATGGTAACCTCGACTTTCCCAAATTTTCCCATGGAAAATTTGGAGTCAACCCTACGGGCAAATAATGCTAACTGCATTATTTGGGTTCATCGTGCCCCTTCTCCGGAAAGAACTCTTCCTGCTGTCCAGAGAATTATTTGAAAATCGAGGATCCAGCACATTTTTTTAATATAAAGCAGGTCATATTTTAATTTTCTTGTCGCGTCTTTAATAGAAGCTCCGTATTGGTAACGAACCTGAGCTAATCCGGTTATGCCGGGGGTAATATCTAATCTTTGATGGAATGAGGGAATACGTTTATCAATCATTTTAATAAGTTCCGGTCTTTCCGGACGAGGGCCGATCAGACTCATTTCTCCTTTAAACATATTAAAAAGCTGGGGGAGTTCGTCTAAATGGGAATTTCTTAAAAATTGGCCGAATTTTGTTACTCTGGGGTCATCATCTTCCGCCCACACCGGGCCGGTTTCTAACTCCGCGTTTTTACGCATAGTACGGAATTTCCACATTTCAAAGATTTTGCCTTTTCGTCCTAATCTTTTCTGTTTAAAAAATACCGATCCTTCGGAATCAATTTTTACCAGGACGGCGATAATTAAAAATAAAGGGGAAAGAATTAACAGGCTTAAAGAAGCGGTAAAAACATCAAAACATCTTTTAAATATCTGGTACTTTGCCCGGGCAAAACCGATAAATACACTTACTAAGCCCCCACTCATAATTAAGGGGAATGCTCCCGGTATAGCGAAAGCAGCAGTTTGTTTTGCGGCCATTTCGGTTGTCTGGGCATATAGCGAATTTTTAACCCACCAGACTAATCCTATGGTAAAACAGGAAATAAAGAAAACAATGGATGTTGAAGTTAAAAATCTCCTGACTTTGAGATTATAAAAAATTAGCCTTTTGATATATTCGTCCCAGGCAGAAATAAGCCGCCTCATTTCTCTTATTATCTCTTCACGATTTGCGGAATTTGTTTCCCTTTTTTTCATATAATAAAGTGTAAATTAAATGTACTACTTTGCCTGCGGTAGGTTTACCTCTCGCAGACAGACAAATATACTCAAAGAATACTGAAAACGCTTTCACTTTACCCGTAAGCATTTTTTATGCCAAAATAGGTGTTTTTATAAATAAAGATATTTTTTATCCCTTGCATAACTCTTTGAATGTTAATAAGTTACAATGCAAAGATTTACTCTGTACCTTTTTCCATCTGAACGTTTTTCTGTGACGTCTAAAAAAATAGACATATTTTGTTAAGAGATTCTTTATTCCATCATAACTTTTTGTGTTCTAAAGAGTTATGAAAGCGTTAGCCATTTCGACATTTTTCATCGATCTTTATCATCTTTTAAACATTCGCCCCTCGTTTCCCGCCTCTCACCCCCGTTTCTCCCCCACGTTCCTCGTCCCTCGTTTTTCCTATCTCCTGTCCCCTCTCTTCTGTTCTCTGGTTTTCCGCCAGAAGCGAAGCTTCTGTACACAGCAATCAGAGGCGGGCAAGCGGATCTTCCGCCTACAGGCGGATCCGCTTTGGAGGAGCCTATGGCAGACAATTTATTTCAACCATATTTCAATATATTTTCCGCCGGAGGCGGATCCGCCTTGGCGGACTATGTATTTCCATGTATTTCAATTATATCTCCATATATTTCTAATCTATTCTTCGTCCATCATCTCACTATATCTCTATATTCTTTACTAGTATCGAGCATCTCGCATCGAGGATCTAGCATCTAAATCGACCATTACTCAAATATTGTAAAAGCTTATTCCTGTGATATAATGAGCCGATGCAAGAAAATTTTATGTCCAATAACATATTTTATGCTTTTAAAAAAATTTGCGATGATCACCCTCAAGATAAAGCTATTTACTTTAAAAAATCCGAAAACTACGAATTTATTACTTACCAAAAATTACAGATAGAATCTCTTAAATTAGGGAAATACCTTATTGACAAAGGAATTAAAAAAGGCGACGCGGTTGCTATTGTCATGGAAAATCATCCTAACTGGCCGACAGCCTTTATGGGAATTATGTATTGCGGAGCAAAAGCTGTTCCTCTAAGCCCTCAACAAGAGGTTTCAGAATTAAATAATTTTTTTATCCATTCGCAAGTCAAACAAATACTTACCTCCGCGAGTTTATATCCGAAGATTAAAGAATTTCTTAAAGATGAAAACATTTCCATTACCTGTTTAGATTCCGAAGATACCGTGGAAGAATTAGGTTCTTACCGGCGAAAGGAAATATTCCCTCCTCAGATAGGGGCTGAAGAAGCCGCTTGTATAATTTATACTTCCGGCACAACTCAAAGGCCTAAAGGCGTGGTCTTAACTCATAAAAACCTTCTTTCTAACGTCAATTCTTTAAAAGAAAGCGGATTGGTAACTTCCAAGGACTGTTTTATCTCTCTTCTTCCTCTATATCATACCTACCCTCTTATGGTAAATTTAATACTTCCCTTACTTTTGGCGGCTAAAATAAGTTATCCTCCGCATATAGAATTAAATCAGATGGTAGATTGTATTCAGAAGACGGAAGTGACTGTTCTGACAGTTGTTCCTAAATTACTTTCTATGTTTCATCAGAAGATAAAAAAAGCGATCGAGCTTTCTTATTTTAAAAAAATGGCCATTGAAACTTTACTTTATCTCAGTCTGCCTTTAAAAAAATGTTTAAAAATAAATCCGGCGAAAATTGTTTTGAAAGAATTGCATGCTAAATTCGGGAAACAGTTTCGCTTAATTATCAGCGGAGGAGCAAAACTTAAATCTGAAATCGCCAGAGACCTGCATAAATGGGGTTTTATGGTTTTAGAAGGGTATGGATTAACAGAAACTTCTCCGGTGGTAAGCTTCAATATCCCTTCCCGGTTTAAAATCGGCTCAACCGGCAAATCGATTCCCGGCGTAGAGATTGAAATAAATCAACCTGATGAAACCGGCTCAGGCGAAATATCAATTAAAGGAGAGAATGTCTTTAGCGGTTATTTTAAAGAAGAAAAACTTTATCAGGAAACGGTTAAAAACGGCTGGTTTTTTACTGGTGATTTAGGATATATGGATAAAGACGGCTTTCTTTATCTTACCGGCAGAAGAAAGGAGATAATTGTTTTAAGCTCCGGGAAAAAGGTTAATCCTCAGGAAGTAGAACAACATTACAGTCAAAGTCCGTATATCGAAGAAATATGCCTTTTTCTATCAGAACCCGGCCGGAATAATAATGAAGATGTACTTACAGCGGTTATCCTGCCGGATTACAAACAGTTTCAGGATGAGCGGATTACGCAGATTAGAGACAAAATACGTTGGGAAATAGAAAAGCTTTCTCTTGTTTTACCGGCTTATAAAAGGCTGAAAAAACACTTAATTATTAACAATAGTCTGCCTAAAACCATACTCGGTAAAATTAAACGCTACGAAGTAGAAAAAAAGTACGCTCATATAACAGAAGAGAAAGAAGAAAGAACAAAAGAATTATCACCTCAGGATTTAGAATTGTTAGCTTCCCCCATTTGCGGCAGAACTTTAGCCTATTTTTCCGCTGAATTAAAACGGCCGCTTAACTTAGACGATCATTTAGAGCTGGACCTGGGTTTGGATTCTTTAGAACAGATAGGTTTATTTTTCGGATTTCAAGACGCTCTTAGTGTAGAAATAAGCGAGGAGCAATTTCTCGGCGTATCCACTATCCGCGGCGTTTTAAAAAAGATAAAGGCTTCTTCTGAAGCAGCATCTTTAAAAGAAACAGCCCTAAACTGGCGGGAGATTTTACATTCGCCGGTTAAAGAAGACATAAAAGCATCCATATCTTTACGGCAATCTTCTACCGCAAAAGTCATTAATATTATTTTTTTGTGGATGCTGAAATTCATAACCCATACGGTTTTTCCTCTGAGAGTAAACGGTAAAGAGAATTTGCCGGAGAAAGGCCCTTTTATTTTATGCCCTAACCATACCAGTTACCTGGACGGATTGATCCTGGCTTCTTCTCTGGATTCCTCTGCCCTTTTTAAGACTTACTTCCTGGGGTTTGCCGCTTATCTCAAGCATCCTTTAATTGTTTGGACAAACAAGCTTTTGAGATTAATTCCTATAGATACTGCTTCAAGCTTAATGGACAGTTTAAAAATGTGTGCTTTTATTTTGGGTGAGTCTAAAATATTATGCATGTTCCCGGAGGGGATCCGTTCCACTAATGGTAAACTCGGGGAGTTTAAGCGGGGGGTCGGAATCCTTGTTAAGGAATTGAATGTTCCGGTAGTTCCCGTGTATATCCGGGGTACTTATGAGGCCTGGCCTTTTTTTAAAAGACTGCCGAAATTGAATAAACTAAGCCTTTCTTTCGGTAAATTGTTAACCCCTGGGGAACTTGCCTCAGGAGGAGAATATAAGGTTGACATTTATAAAAATATAGTTGATAATTTAAAGCGAGAGATTTTGAATTTACAAAAAGAAAATGTGGTAGAAAGTAAAAATGAAATTGGGATTAATAAAAATTAAACACCTCCTTTCAAGAGACAAAAGGAAGACCGAACGCCTTATACTGGGGGGGAATCTTTGGTATCGGCTTGGTTTTTCTCAGAAATGGACGGGCCCGTTGCCTATAGAAAATATCAGCGGCGGCGGAATTAACTTCAGATATAAAAAAAGCTTTAAGAAAAATACCGTGATAAATCTTATGATAAGTTTTCTTGGTGAAAGCGAACCTATAATCGTAAAAGGTAAAGTGACCTGGTGTAAGGCAATGACCCCTCGCAAAACTTTAAACAATGAAGTTTTACCGGGGGGCTACAAAACAGGCGTTAAGTTCTTCAAGATGGATTATAATGACCGCCGCAAATTCATAGATTACTTTAGCGAAAAGGTCATTACTAAATACCTGGATGCCGAAGGGAGAATGGAATCAGAAAAATGAGTTTAGTAAAAACTACTGCGATAATATCCAGCGAGACGGATTTACAGACTTTTCTTAAATCTGTCGAGTATAGAGTTGTACGGAATAAAGAAGAGCTAAAGAAATCCTGCGCTCTCGTGTATAACGAATACATCAAAAGAGGTTATATGGAAAAAAATTTTTCCGGGTTAAGGATTTCAATCTATAACGCTTTTCCTCAAACAACTACTTTCATTGCCATTGTCGAACACGAAGTCATAGCCACAGCTACTATAATACCTGATCTTTCTTTTGGGCTGCCGATGGAAACGACATACCATGAAGAACTTGAGAGATTCCGGAAGGAGAACAAAAAGATTTGTGAGATATCTATGTTGGCCAGTGACACTGACCTTTTTAGCAGCGGAGCTTCAATGATGCTTCAGTCTAAAAAAATGTTTTTTATTTTCTTTTTATTCAAACTTATATTCGATTACGCCAAAAATATCCTTAACCTGGATAATATATGTATTACAATAAATCCCAAACACAATCTCACTTATGATTTTTTATTATTTAAAAATATGGGTGGATTAAAAACATATTGCGATGCCAATGGGGCACCCGCGATAGCAAAATCCCTGGATTTAAATTCTATTGAAAAGGAATGTCAGGAAAAGAAAAAAGAAGGTATAGCCAGGATGTTTTTCCGGAGAAAAACCGATCCTGAGAAATTTTCCGGCAAATTTATGTTCAGCCTTCAGGATTTAAAATATTTTTTCACCGAGAAAACAGATATTTTTAAAAACGCCACCCCTTTTCAACTAGATTGCCTTAAACGCTGCTATCCCGCTTACGACTTCTCAACGATTATCCCTTAAGGAACGATAAAGAAAAAAATAATCATGAAACCACAGAGGACACCGAGAAATACTCTGGGAGAAGAGATGTCTCCCCCCTTTTGAAGATATTAACCACAAAGAACCCAAAGAGCACAAAGTGAATGTTGATGAGTTAAAAAATAAAATTAACCCGCCAAAGGACGGATTTCGCTGGATACTTAATAAAGTGCTCAACCGCCGAAGGGGCAAATGGGAAAATATTTAAACCACAAGATTACACAGATTCACCCTGTTAGATAATATAATTGAACCATCTAACGGGGTGAACACAGAAAAAAAGACACAGATAAACGCGGATTTTTTTAATTATGATTTAAAAGCGATATTTTCATATCAATCTTGTGAGAATCTCGTGAAAATTTTGTGGTTAAAAAATAATCCGCGTTAATCAGCTTAATACATTCCAATATGTGTTCTATCAATACTTTAACGTCTTTTTTCATAAAATAATCTCTTCTTCTTCTAATATCTTTTCCTTAAGGAGAGAGTGAAGAGAAATATAGGTAACGATATTTTTACCTCCGGACAAAAATATAAGGTTGACATTTATAAAAATATAGTTGATAATTTAAAGCGAGAGATTTTGAATTTAAAAAAAGAAAGTGTGGTAGAAAATAAAAATTAAATTGGGATTAATAAAAATTAAACACCTCGATTCAAGAGATAAAAGGAAGACCGAACGCCTTATGCTGGAGGGAAATCTTTGGGATAGGCTTGGTTTTTCTCAGAAATGGACCGGCCCTTTGCCTATAGAAAATATCAGCGGCGGCGGAATTAACTTCAGATATAAAAAAAGCTTTAAGAGAAATTCCGTGATAAATCCTATGATAGGTTTTCTTGGTGAAGGCGAACCTATAATCGTAAAAGGTAAAGTGACCTGGCCTAAGGCAATGCCTCCAGGCAAAACTTTAAACAATGAATTTTTACCGGGGGCTGCAAAACAGGCGTTAAGTTCTTCAAGATGGATTATAATGACCGCCGCGAATTCATAGATTACTTTAGCGAAAAGGTCATTATTAAATACCTGGATGCCGAAGGCAAAATGGAATCAGAAAAATGAGTTTAGTGAAAACTACTGCGGCAATATCCCGCGAGACGGATTTACGGACTTTTCTTGGACCTGTCGAGTATAGAGTTGTACGGAATAAAGAAGAGCTAAAGAAATCCTGCGCTCTCGTGTATAAAGAATACATAAAAAGAGGTTATATGGAAAAGAATTTTTCCGGGTTAAGGATTTCGATCTATAACGCTTTTCCTCAAACAACTACTTTCATTGCCATTGTCGAACAGGAAGTCATAGCCACAGCTACTATAATACCTGATCTTCCTTTTGGGCTGCCGATGGAGAAGACATACCATGAAGAACTTGAGAGATTCCGGAAGGACAACAAAAAGATTTGTCAGATATCTATGTTGGCCAGTGACAGCGAGCTTTTTAGCAGCGGAGCTTCAATGATGCTTCAGTCTAAAAAAATGTTTTTTGTTTTCTTTTTATTCAAACTTATGTTCGATTACGCTAAGAATATCCTTAACCTGGATAATGTATGTATTACAATAAATCCCAAACACAATCCCACTTATGATTCTTTATTATTTAAAAATATGGGCGGATTAAAAACATATTCCGATGCCAATGGGGCACCCGCGATAGCAAAATTCCTGGATTTAAATTCTGTCGAAACAGCCAGGATGTTTTTCTGGAGAAAAGCCGATCCTGAGAAATTTTCCGGCAAATTTATATTCAGCCATCAGGATTTAAAATACTTTTTCACCGAGAAAACAGATATCTTTAAAAACGCCACCCCTTTTCAACTAGATTGCCTTAAACGCTGCTATCCCGCTTACGACTTCTCAACGATTATTCCTTAAGGATTTCACTTTGGATTATAATTTAAACTTTTATTTTCGGTTTTCTATTTTATGGTGTCTTGAATCTGGTATCTATTCAGAATTGATATTACGAGTATCTAGCATCCAGTATCGAGCTTCGCGTATCGCGTATCGAGCATCGCGTATTGCGTATCGAGTATCTAGCATCGAGGATCCAGGATCCAGGATCGAGGATCTAAAAGATTGTTCCTCATCTTTCGTCCCTCGTCCAAGTGAACGAAGTGAACGGTCGTCTCTCGTTCCTCGTTTTTCCTGTCCCCTCTCTTCTGTTCTCTAATTTTTATCTTCTAACGAGCATCTAGGATCAAGGATCTAAAAGGTTACATAAAGTTACTTAAAGTTACATAAGGTTACTTAAAGTTGCTTTAACGTGAAGCAACCTTCCCTAACCTTAAGTAACGTTCTCAAAGTAACCTTCTTTAAGTAACCTTATTAGCCATCGACCATTGACTTCCTTTGGGGTGTAGGGATAGAAGGGGCTTATTTCAAATATTCTTTTATTTTCAGCATTTTATTTTTTATATCCGGGATGTCCCGTAGTACAACTTCTAAAGTTAATTTCAAATCTATGCCGAAATATTCATGTATAAGGATATCCCTCATACCGGCAATCTTTTTCCATGGAATCTCCGGATATTTTTCTTTTATGTCATCGGAAATATTCTTAACTGCTTCCCCGATAATTTCGATACGGCGAATAACGGAATCCTGAAGCTGGACAGAGCCAAAAAAGTCATTGTCTGTTTTATCCCGCATATACTTTTCAACCAGCTCAATAGATTCCAATATATGTTCTATCAATACTTTAACGTCTTTTTTCATAAAATAATTTCTTGTTCTTCTAATATCTTTTCTTTAAGGAGGGGGTGAAGAGAAGCGTAGGTGACGATATCTACTTTTCTCCCCAGTAACTCCTGAAGTTCCAATTTTAAACCTACCAGATCTAATAAACTTTTTTTTTCTCCAAACTCAATAAGCAAATCAATATCACTTTCCTTTGTGATTTCGTTTCTTACAACCGAACCAAAAAGGGCGGCTTTTTTTACATTATGCTTTTTCAGTATTTTGTGAAAAACCTTTTTTATTTCATCAATCTGGATATCCATAAGTAGATTTGCTAAGGCACCCGTGAATAATAATGAAACAACTTAGTCCGATTATATAATAGCTTTATGTGCTTGTCAATAAAACCAGCGTTTTCTATTCGCGTATCGCATATCGAGGATCTAACAGATTATTCCTCCTCTCTCGTCCTTCATCTCTATATTCTTTACGAGTATCGAGCATCGAGGATCTAGCATCAAGGATCTAAAAGGTTACATAAAGTTGCATAAAGTTACATAAGGTTGCGTTTTTTTCGCAGCTTTGCGCCGGGGACTTTCCATGTTCCTTCCCGCTCCATCTTATACAAAGATTTAAGATATTGTCCAGTCATATAAGTCGCGCTTTGAAATAATTTCGAAAATGCGTCGAATTCTTTTTTGCTAATCAATCCGTCATCTTTGCAATCTTCAACATCGCCGCTTAATTCTTCTAAAGAACCCAGACTAATTCTAATGCTATGGATATATTCACCTAGAGTTCCTTTTCTATATCCCTCCCGTATATTTTGTTTTGCGCTTCTTGCGGCATCTCTCATTTGCGAAATCAGTCTTAGATGTATTGTTGAAAATCTTTTCGTTATTTTATGAATGAACTTACGTATTTGATAAATATCCTGATAAAATTTTAGCTTTTCATAGGCCAGAGTTTCCCGTCTTTCGTGTATTCTTTCGTCCATTTCCTCTCTAACCTTCCCTAACCTCAAGTAACTTTCTTAACGTAACCCTCTCAACGTAACCTTCTCTAACTTTAAGTAACTTTCTCAATGTACCCTTCCCCATGTAACCTTATGTACCCTTCCCTATCTAATGCGATAGCCCTCTACTATCTTCTCGAATTTTTTTTGAACACAAGAACGAATTCTTAAATTGGTTATTTTCCTTATCCATCCTTTCGCGTTCTTTAAATGAAATTGCTCTGAAAAATGCAGCTCAGGAAAATATCCAAACTGTTTTTTTTTACGGCAAGACAAATACAGGCTGTCAATTAAGGCCTTTTCAGGCTCAGCGATTAAGAATTCACCTTTTCCTTTAGACCAACAGAACCCGTCAAAGAATGAGGGGGCAATACGATGAAAAGAAAACACGCCTATTTTTGTTGATATAACTTTTGTATGAACCAGGGATGCGAGAGTAATTACTTGAGGTATTTGTTCAACTATTCCATAAAGATGTAGAGCACTCACAAAAGAAACATATGCCCTATGCCGGGGAAGTAGAAAAGGGATAATATTATAAGGGCTTACATATTTATCCCCCTTCTCATACCACAGGCCCCTATAAACTTTTACAAGAACACTCTCTTTTTCCAAATTATTCAAGGCCTGCGTTACAACAGACAAAGATTTACCGGAAAGGGCAGCGATTTCACGCGTCGTAAAAACTTTTCGGCCTAACTGCTTAATAAACTTTAAAACGGAACTTCTACGTTTTTCCATTTATCAACTCATCTATAAAATTACACACCTTCAGTTTAATCCCATCCCATACAGAACGCGTATCATACACATTCTGATCTTCGACAGAGAGATAAGAAACCACACTATCACGAAACTGTTCAAAACTGATTTCAAGTACATTCTGATACGCCTTTTTTAAAATATTCTTTTCAATAAGTAATGCCCGGCTCTTGTCATATTGTGAACTCAAAAGATGAAGGTCAAAAACATCTCTTGCTTGAAGAAAAGCCCTTGTAACTAATGCTTTTATCTTTTGGCTCACCATAGAATCCGCGTCATAGTGAGGAACTAAAATCGGCGGCAGCTTATAGGCCCGCAATACAGTATCCATAACTTCTTCTACCCGTACGCCTTCTTTAAAACCTCTCCTTGAAAATTCAATTTTAATAAATAAATCCTCTCCGCTTGCGGTTATCAAATGGACTTTAAATGGCTGGGTAGTTTGTGTTTGCTTTGCTTTTTTTATATCCGGAGGAATTATCTTTTCAATACCAAAAGGTCTAAGTGTGTCCTGAAATGATTGGGAATTAAGGACATTCATTACCATTTCAATAAGAGTATCAACGGCTACCCTTTCTACATCCAAATCTATATCTTCTGAGTAACGAATACTGTGAAAGAAAAAGCGCAAATTTACTCCACCCTTTAAAACATAGGTATCGGGTTTGAGCTTTCTCCCAAGCCATCGTAAGAATTCTAAATGAAATACCTCTCTTACTTGTAACGGGCTGTTTATTAGCATTATAATTATGTATTATAGTTTAGTTATAACTAAATTTCAATACATTACTAAAAAGGTTAGATAAACGATTACATAAAGTTATTTAAAGTTGCATTAACGTTACGTAACCTTCTTAACGCAACCTTCCCTAACCTTAAGTAACCTTCTCTAAGTAGCCTTCTCTACGTAACCTTCCCTAACCTCAAGTAACTTTCTTAACGTAACCTTCTCATCTCACTTGTATCTCTATATTCTTTGCGAGTATCTAGCATCGAGCATCCAGCATCTAAAGTGTTATCCCTCATCTTTCGTCCCTCGTCTCTTGAATTCCGGTGACTCAATGCTTAATTATTAACCACAAGATTGTAGAATCTGCAACAAACTTTTTAAAATCCTTTTCAAAATTCTCTTTTAGTGCTATTCTATAATTGTTTTACAAAGAAACGTAATAGTTTAATTATTCATTTTATGGGAGAGTAAACATTTAGGAGAAATTAGTTTTATATGGAAAAATATCTTATCTATAGCTTTTCAGGTGAACTGGACGATATATCTCATTTATTTCCTAACGAGAGATTAGCGCATATTGCGTCTATAATAAATGCTTTAGGGAAAGAAGTTGCGATTTGGGATAGGGGGAATATTGATACACTAATTGCCTATGGAGCAGAAAAGATTAAGGAATTTGGAGATTTAGCTTTCGAAGATTTAAGCGATGATTATTTGAGCCTTGTTGAAAAAGAAGCAAGCAAAATAATTGAAGGTGGATTTGGTATGATTTTCCTTAATCTATGGCAGGGTTCCGGATTTAAGTTCTCAATGGACTTGGCAGAATTTTTAAAGACAAAGAGTGATGTTAAAATCTATGGGATTGGCCAGAAAGTCGATTGGTTTAAAGAGGATATTTTAAAAATAGCACCCTATATAGACGGCCTGATTTTAGGTTTAGGATTTGAGGCTATAGAAAGGATGATGGCCGGAGAAAAAGTAGAAACCATTCCTAATTTGATATTGAGAGCAAAAGGGGGGGATTTGGTTTTTACTCTCAGAGAGGCCGTAACCAATATAAATACTCTCCCTCTACCCATTTATAATTCCAGAATATATACGGGAATTGGGGGGAAGATTCCTCTTTATCATATTGCCTTGTCTAATCAAGCCTGCCCTGGAAGATGTACTTTTTGTGAAAGGCCGGAAAATTACGGGAGAAAGATTGTAAGAAGAGATATAAATATGGTAATAGATGAGCTTAGATATTTAATGGATAGCTGCAATGCGAGGTATTTTAGAATAGCTGATTCGACTCCTCCGCCTCAATCCCTGACTGAACTCGCGAAGGCTATCATTTCCTCCGGCCTCCATAAGAAAGGCATTCATCTGTCAGCCTTCTCAAGAATAGATATAAATAGAAAAGAAGATTTCCCGGTTCTAAAAAAGGCGGGATTTGAAACTTTGTTCTTTGGTATAGAGTCGTTGGATAACGGAAATTTAGAGCGGATAAATAAATGCATAACTTATACAGATATAAAAACTACTTTAGAAGAAGCATGTAAGGCAGATCTCTTTGTTGTCGGTAGTTTTATCTTTCCTATACCCGGGGAAACTAAAAAATCAATGGAAAATACACTCACAAGGCTTAATGAAATTAAAAAATACCTAAATTCTGCATTATTACAGCCTGCCGGAGTATATCCTTCAACTGATTGGGGAAGAAATCCTAAAAAATACGGGATATTGCTTTCGCCAGATTATGTTAAGGAAGCTTTAATATATCCTATAAAACTTCTTATACCTATGAGATTCTGGACTCCCTTTCCATTTACCTACCGTATAATGGAAAAAGAAGCTGAAGATGTCAAATTTGAAGATATCATTTTAGTTTTTGAGCAGTTCTATAAAGCAGTAAGGACAGAAATAGGCATTCCAGGGATTCAAGATTATGGTCTCCTCATTGCCAAGATGCTTAAAAAGGATCCTCTTGAATTCACAAATGAAAGCATAAAATATATGGTTACAAGGGATTATGCTAAAATAAAACAGATTGTAGAAGAAACTCAAAGAGGTCTTTCATGCCAGTGAAAGTAGTAGAGGTAAAAGAAGTAACTAAAGATTTTTATTTAGGGAAAACCGTAATTCAGGCATTATGGAAGCTGAGCATTAATGTGGAAGATGGTGAGTTTATAGCCATCGCCGGCCCTTCAGGAAGCGGTAAAACTACGCTTCTTAATCTTATCGGCTGTATTGATAACCCGACTTCCGGAACTATAAAAATTGATGACGTGCAGGTAAACAATCTTTCCTCTAATAGATTAGCCGAACTACGAGCCTCTAAAATAGGTTTTATATTCCAAAGTTTTAATTTGATTCCTGTACTTTCAGGATTTGAAAATGTAGAATATCCCCTTTTGAAAAAAAGAATGAATAAAGATGAACGGAAAAAAAGGGTTACTGCTGTTTTAGAAAATGTGGGATTGGAAAAATTTATCGAGCATAGACCCGATGAATTAAGCGGCGGCCAACGGCAAAGAGTAGCTATAGCCAGAGCTTTGGTTTCTAATCCTAAGATTATATTGGCGGATGAACCAACGGCTAATCTGGATCATTCCACAGGAATAGATATTTTGAACCTTATGAAAAAAATAAATAAACTTTCAGGAACTACTTTTATCTTTTCTACGCATGACCCTAAAATAATAAATATAGCGGACCGGATAATAAATCTATTTGACGGACAACTTTCAAAATAATCTGTAATTGTTAGATATTATGTGTCTTAAGATAGCCATACGAAATGTCTTTAGAAATAAAGTAAGGACGATAATTACTCTTTTGGCAATAACTTTTGGTTGTATGTCTTTAATTTTAATCGGTGGTTTTATCCATGACGCTTTGACTACTTATAGAGACAGCATTATATATAGCCGTTTAGGGCACATACAAATTGCCAAAAAGGGTTTTTTTAAAGAAGGGACAATTAAACCCTTCGATTACATGATTGATAATCCTGAAGAATTGAGGGAAGCACTCGATTCTTTAGACCACATAGAAAGAATAACTCCCCGGCTTCAATTTGTAGGCCTTCTCAGCAAGGGAGAAACAACGTTTCCTTTTTTGGCCGAAGGAATCGATCCTGCCGGAGAGAAGTCTTTAAGTTCATACATTGAATTTGAAAAGGGTGAAAATCTTTCCAAAGGGGATAATTACACGATTATTTTAGGAAAAGGCCTTGCGCGGGCAATCGGGGCGGACGTTGGTGACGATATGATTATACTTACCAATACAATCGAAGGTGGAATGAACGCTCTTGACGTTAAAGTAAAAGGTATTTTTTACACTTCTTCAAAAGAATATGATGATCATTTTTTAAGAATACCGGTTCGGACAGCCCAATATTTACTTCAGACAGAGAAAGTTCAGAAATTTATCGTTATCTTAGATAAAACGGCAAACCTTAAAAAAGTCACAAATAGACTTGACGATTTTTTTGTAAAAAACAATCTTCCTCTTGAATATAAAACTTGGTTTGACCTGGCGGAATTTTATAATAAACTTGTCGCGGTATATGAACGCCAGCTTAAAGTAATCAATATTATCATTTACATTATTGTTATTTTAAGTATCAGCAACACTATGAGTATGGCCATATTTGAACGCACAAGAGAGATAGGTACGATTATGGCGTTAGGCGCTAAAAGGCATGAAGTCTTATTCCTTTTTATTTTAGAAGGGGCTGTCTTAGGCGCCATAGGCAGTTTATTAGGTATCGGAGGCGGTATCTTTTTTGCCCATCTAATTTCCTGGATAGGTATTCCTATGCCTCCCGGCCCGGGCATCTCAGTAGGTTGGATAGGTAAAATCGCGGTAGTACCCGCGGTAGTATGTATATCTTTTTTTCTTTGTATGATTTCTGCAGTAATTTCTTCATTCTATCCCGCGTTTAAAGCAAGTAGACTTAATGTGGCGGAAGCTTTGCGCTATGTATAAAAGAGTATTTCTTCTAATAGCTGTTGTTTTTATCATTCCTGCAGGAGTTTTTGCTGTTTTTCCACAAGAAACTTTACCCACTATTGAACCCACCAGCGAAGTTAATGGAGTTAAGCGTATATCCTTATTTACTCCGGAGGAAATTTTAGAAAAATCAGACATGATAAGATCCCCAAATTTTGATTTTTCAGTTGAAGTAATAATTACCAGTTTTAGATCTAACAGAGAAACAACTGTCAGCCGTTATGAAACTATGATAAAAGAAAAAGATAAAACTTTGGTGAAAAGCGTCTATCCCCCGCGAGATAAAGGAAGAATCATTCTTATGCGTGGTTGGGATTTATGGATTTATTTACCTACTGTTTCCCGCCCGATCCGTATTTCACCGCGTGAAAGATTATTTGGAGAGGTATCATATGGTGATATTGCCCGTATTAACTTTACTCACGATTATAATCCCGTTTTACTGGGGATAGAAAAAATAGACGAGAAAGAATATTATGTTCTTGAGCTTAATGCCGAAAATGAAAGGGTAACCTACCATAAAGTTATTTATTTCGTCGAAAAAAACACATTCAATCCATTTAAGGCGGAATTTTACGCTGTTTCGGGTATCCTTCTTAAGGAGTGTTTGTATGAAGATTATCGTTATGTGTTAGGAGAATCCCGTCCGATGAAGCTCATTATTACCGATAAGCTTGTTAAAGGAAAAAAATCAATAATGGAATATAAAAATATGACAAAAGCCGATTGGCCGGAAAAGATATTTAACAAATTTTACCTGAAGAAATTGAAATAAAAAGGAAAGGTTTCGAGTTTGTTTTTTCGTTTTTTGGAAAACAGCATTTGAATTTATAAAAAGTATTTTTTTGTCTAATCTATTTATATCCGAAATGAGAAAGACTTATGGATATATAATTATATTAACTCTCGTTTCTTTAATGCCTTTTTTCTCGAATGGAAAAGAACTTCCTCAAATTTTGTTGAAAGAAGAATCTCGGGAATTTGAGCCTCTTCCCTTTCCTTTTTCTGTTTCTCCTCCTTCCGGCTTCTTAAAAAGCGAATTTGCCTGCAGGGTTGTATCTTCTACAGAATGGACTAAAATGCGCAATATTTTTCAAACATCTCTCCGGGGAGAATTGTTTGAAAATATAAAATTTAAATTTACCGGCCGCGCCTTCTATGATGCTGTATTCGCTTTAACTAACAATTTTTCAAGCGGAGTAAAAGATGACCATGGCCATGAAATTTGTTTAAGAGAAGCGTTTCTTGATTTTCCTTTGGGGGGGTGGGATTTTAGAATAGGTAAACAACAAATTGTCTGGGGTGAAGCTGTGGGGATATTCCTTGCCGATATTGTAAACGCTAAAGATTTAAGAGAATTCATCTTGCCGGATTTTGACTTTATTCGGTTATCACAATGGGCGGTTAACGCCGAATATTACTTAGAGAAATTTCATTTCGAACTAATATGGCAGCCTATTCTTGAATTTAATGAATTAGGTGTTCCTGGTTCTGAATTCGCTTTATCATTTCCTCCAAAACCGTTACCTTACATAATTACCGAAACAGATACTCCCGCTAATAGTTTAAAGAACGGCGAAGCTGGAATTCGTTTGTCTCATTCCGCTGAAACTTTTGATACAAACCTTTTTTATCTTTATTGTTTTGAAGATAATCCTATTTGGTTTCGTTCGATTGCTTCCACGTCAGCCGGGGCTACTTCTTTTGTTAACCTTCGATATAAACGTCAACATCAGATTGGCCTGACTTTTTCCAAAGAGTTAATTCCATTCATGGTAAGGGGAGAGTTCCTTTATACGACACCTAAGTATTTATCTGTATTAGACGCAACAGATGAAGATGGGGTAATTAAAAAAGAGATATTGGACTATGTACTGGGCATGGATTATACGTTTTTTAAAAAAGTAGATTTTAATATGCAATTCGTTCAACACCTGATTTTTAATTACGACTCCCGTCTTCCCGAAGACCAAACAACAAGTTATTTATCATTGCGGGCTGCTGCCGGATTTTTAAACAATGCGATTGAACCCGAAGTGTTTTTTATGTCCAATTTGTCCCAATCTGATTATCTGTTCCGCCCAAAGGTGAAATTCAATGTGAATGATGCCTGGCAGGTAAACGTTGGCGGCGATTTCTTTGGCGGGAAAACAATGAGTTTCTTTGGCCAATTTAAGGATAGAGACAGGGTATATTTAGAAGCCAAGTATGCTTTTTAAAAATATGCCTTTTACGACAGATAATTAATGAGGATCCCCAATAGGGAATTGTTTGTTCCTATTTGTGAAGATTTTGTTTGTAATTATTCGTAAAGTAATATAAAAAACATGGAAAATCGATAAGGAGGTTAATCTATGTTTCAAAAAAAAGTGTTTATTATAAATACCATAATTATAGGTATTCTTTTTGCTATTTCTAGTCTACTATCAGGGCTAATCTACAATGCTTTACGAATAATGAGCGGCCTCTATTTTAATCTATTTTTTATATTTATCCTGCTGATTTCCGTAATGATATTTTATGTAATTTTCCTTTTATTCATCATTATCTACTATCGTACACTTTTAGCTTTTATCCCTCACCAAGAAGATACAGTTTATTTGACTGAGAAAATTCCTTATCAGACCAGACAGCAATTAAGGACTATTCTTACCGGTGTAGCTTCAGACATAGCCACGCCTATATTATACTATTTTTCTGATTGGCTGAAATTATTTGGTGCAAAAGTTGGAAAGAATTTTGTTCTCCGGGGAAAAGTTTGTAATCCTGAGTTGCTTGAAATTGGAAATAACGTGCTTATTGGAAATAGCAGCTTCATTACTGCTCATTTGAAAGATGGAGTTCGGCTTATTTTCAAAAAAATAAAAATAGGGCATAATTGTACTATCGGGGTTAAAAGTATACTTTTTCCCGGGGTGGAGATTGGTGATAATTCAATTATTGGCGCCTATTCATTACTCCCGAAAGATATGAAAATTCCTCCTAATCAGGTTTGGGCCGGGATACCGGCAAAGAAAATAAAAGATATTGAAATTAAACACAGCCATTTAGATAAATAAGAATGAAAACTATAGCAATGATTCCTAACGGACATATTTTATCTCACCTTGTGAGGCTTTTGGTAATTGCCAGGGAATTACGCTCAAGGGGGCATAAAGTGATTTTTGCCGGCTCCGGTAAATATATGCAAATAGCCGAAGATGAAGGGTTTGACGTATCCCTTCTTCTTGAAGCCGAGCATGAAAAATTAATGGCCGCCGTTAGAAAAAATAAAATAAACTTTATAAGTTTTAATGAGCTGGAACCCTTAGTTAAGGCAGATATAGAATTCTATAACAAAGTAAAGCCCGATTTAGTTCTTTCGGATGGAAGAATAAGCGCTATTGTTTCCAGCAGAATCCGTAAGGTACCGCATGGAGCCGTGGTTAACGCTTCTTCAACCGGCTATAGGGCTATTCCTTATGTGCCTTTATTCCCGTTTCTTTCAAAGATACCTTTTAAAAAAAACTTCATATTCCAGGAATTGAACGTAAAGATTGAATGCGCGGTGTTTGATTTGTTTATGAGGGCATATACTAAGTTAAGCCGCAAATATAAATTAACCAGGCCTGTAAAGACGTCACAATTTTTAACCGGCTCTGATTTCACCTTACTTCCCGATATCCCTGAATATTTTCCTACATGTAATCTTCCCGAAAATTTCCATTATATCGGGCCGCTTCCCTGGGAAAGTAAACTTCCCCCTCCTTCCTGGATTAATGCGCTTAAAAAAGATTCCCCGGTAATTTACATAACTATGGGGTCCACAACTCCGGAAGATATTTATCAGTATATCCAGCGGGTTTTTACGAAATTGGATTACCAGGTTGTGCTTACTACCGGCGGCCAGGTGAGAAGCGAAATTATATCTTCAATGTCCGTTCCCGGAAAGATATTTGTAGAAAACTACGTAAATGGGGATCTTGTTATGCAAAAGAGTAATGTAGTAATCTGCCATGGCGGGAATGGAACCATTTATCAAGCTATAAAAAATGGCGTTCCGATTGTAGGGATTCCCACTCACCACGACCAGGCATATAACATGAAAAGAGTGGAAAATCTGGGGATAGGGATAAAAGTCAGTTATGAACAATTTACAAAAGCTCCTTTGTCTTTGTTGAACGATTTAAAAAGAATTTTTTCTAATAATTCTTTCAGGGAAACAATTAGCAAATACCAAAAGATAGTGAATGCGTACACTCCGGCAAAAACAGCAGTTAACATTATAGAAGAGAGGTATATGTGATATGTAAAATAAGAAATTATCAAGGCAAAAATTTACCGGAGAAAGGCTTCTCTCCGGTAAAACTACCCCTTACTTTTTGGAAGAACATGCCTGCCGTTACAAATTCATAAAGGATATTATAAAAAATAAAGTTGTACTTGATGTGGGATGTGGTGAAGGGTATGGAGCTTAGTATTTGTCTTATTATGCTCAAAAAGTTGTTGCTATAGATTTATCCCAAGAAACTATTGTTTATGCCCGGCAAAAATACGTAAGAAATAATTTAGATTTTTTTACTATGAACTCCTGTAGATTAGGATTTGATAATGGAACATTTGATGTTATCTGTTCGTTCGAAATGATTGAACATGTTTTAGATGCCGGGGATTATCTCAAGGAAGCACAACGAGTATTAAACCAGGAAGGTATATTTATAGTTTCGACTCCCAACAAAAACAATTATCTTTTACACGGAAAAAATGAATTTCACGTCAAAGAATATTCTCTTGATGAATTCAGAAGTGCCTTGCAAAAATACTTCTCAAAGGTCGAGTTTTTTGGGCAAATATGCGGTTCCCGTTTTAGAAAATATTATAATTATGCTTTAGCAGGAATTTTTTTGAAGTTTAAAATCTTAACCTATATGCAAAATTTTCTTTCTTCATTTGCTAAACCTAAAGTTATCACGTTAGATGAGGTAAAACCCGTTATTTTCAGTTTTCAAAGCATGAAGTGTGGAAAGCTGATTTTTTTATCGCAAAATGCAAGAAGGAAGCCCGCTAAAAACGAACTTCCTTCTTTAGTTTTTAAATTTAAGCGATGTCTATCTAACTTAAGCTTTAAGCTTAGATTTTCTTGCTTTTCCTTCTTTTTCCCATAAAAGCAAATCCAAAGAGACCGAATCCCAGAAGAATAAGAGTACACGGTTCAGGTGTTCCGTATGCCCGTATAGGATCGGAACTTGTGACTTGCCATCCGTTGCTACCAGTTGATAAATCATGGTGGAGCCATATATCCGCAATAGCATTGAGGGGACCTATTGTAAATTGACCTGGTACAAATGCACCTTGTCCACTTCCACCTAGTATTTCCAGATAACCATCACCATATCCTGTGTTAACTATGTTTGGGGTTGCCGGATAGACATTTATTGAACATTTGTAAACTATTTCCGGGGTACCATCGTGATCAAGATCAAGATATGGCACAAATCTTGAGGTTAACCAGAGGTTATTTGGTGCATCATCAATACCAGGGTAAGAATCATGTGATATCCCTTCTACCCATGCTCCTGGACCAGCTTGAGGTGCATTACCAGCGAGAGTATTCCAGTCTGCACTCGTATCCTGCCATAGATCTGCTCGACCTGTATACCCTTGGGTTGTATACCTATTTCCTGCTTCGTAGTAAAATACTTGGGTCACGCTCCCATCAATTTCCGGAGTCCATGTTTGCGCGGCTAAAACGATATCATACATCATGAATCCAAATTCATCTGTTAAACTAGGGGTCCATACTGGAGATAGTCCGCTAGTTGACCATCCTGGTGGACCGTCAGCATGCCATACACTCTCAATGTTTCCCACACTTCGATCTTCATCTCCTATTACAAGAGGAGCACCAATACCAACCGGAGACCACTCCTGCTCAGTATCATTCCAACGGAAATTTCCACTTGCATCTGTCATATGGAGAGCTATCGGCCCTTGAGGAATAATAATCGCTTCTGCCTTGGGAACTGCCCAGCATAAACTTATGGCGATTGCCATTACGATTAAACCTATTTTCTTCATCTTTCTTTCACCTCCTTCTTTTTTAGATTTTTTGTGACTTGAATTGTCACTCTTTGTGAATAAATTTTTACGTCCCATTTTACTTCTCCCTCCTTTCTTCTTTTGTGTTTTGTTTTTTCATTATTTGTTATTTTCCTGCTATTCGCTTTAGTTTAAGCAAGAGGCGTGCCAGATAGGGGTTTTTGTTAGTATTTTTTTATACACGCAGATTTTTTCGTATCGCGTATCGAGTATCGCGTATTGCGTAAAGAAAGTCGATAGTTAATAGCTGATAGTGGGAAAAGTAAGGCGTTAAATAGTTTTACGAGTTAGCGAGTTGAACGAGTTTAACGAGTTTTAATGAAAAGGATAGAGGTTTTTTATGAAAAATTGTAAAGTTTTTCGAATGTGTAAAGGAAAGCGACAGATTTCGTGGAAATATGCTTTGTGAAATGTACTTCCTGAAATACATGGAAATATAGTTGAAATAAATTGTCTGCCATAGGCTCTTCCAAAGGCAGATCCTCCTCATTATGGTGGGAAAATCACGGGCATGCCCGTGGGGTGTTCCATTAACTTAATTCCCCCTTCTCCCTCGCGCCTATTTCTAAATTGGGATTTGTTTGTGAAGTATGAAGTGTAGAACACAAACAAAAAGACAGAAGCTTTTATGCTTCTGTCTTTTTTATCTATTCTTCACGCGATACGCAACATGCGATATGCGATACGCATTTACGCGATACGTTTTCTCCGCCTGAATCCCGCACCAGCTAATCCTATAAGCCCGGATCCAAGAAGAAGTATGGTTGCCGGTTCGGGGATAGGAGCTGTGTCGGCATCGTGGGAATATGGAGCGAAAACATCCTTCGACGTCCCGTTATCTTTATAGTAGGTGCCTGTAAGGTCAAAATGGATAAAAGAAAATATGGGGTTATAACTTATATCGTAAACCTGAATCTGTCCTAAGTCTTGTCCGTCACTTTCTGCAGGATTCCCCGGATTATAAGACAGGTCATAATTGTAAACAGTTGTCATTACGGCAAGAGGTGTAAATAAAAAATCGTCGAGCTCCATAGAGGCATAATAAGTGAGATATATTCCATGAGGAGAAGTCCCTTCAGGTTGTCCGAAAGTTTCAAAATCATCTTTAAAGAGCTTTATGCCACCAATAGTGATAATCGGTGTTGTCTCTTCTTCAGTTGTCTCTTCTTCATAGGAAAGGTATTGATTTTCAAGGAGTGATATATGAAGTTTGACCTCGGTTATCTCAGTAAGAGTCCCATTTTTAGAGGCGCCCACGGCCCAGAGTTCAAAAGGATTATCGGTAGTAATCCATGTGTCTTCGCTTTTATCGGGAAACCAAGGGCTAACTTCATAATAAGTAGAATTAGGAATATAGAGTTGCAGTGCAGAAACAGCAAAAGCCGGAGTTGTAATGCCAAATACTAAAAATAGAAGCATTAAACCTTTCAACATACTTTTTTTCATCTTTCTGTTTCCTTATTTTAGTTTTTCATCTAAAAATATACATTTTTCACCTTTAGGTAAGCAAAAAATGTGCCAAAAGGGGAATTTTGGGGGATGTTTTTTATAAACGATGCTTGATCCTCGATGCTGGATGCTAGATACTAGTAAAGAATAGAGATAAAAGTGAGATGATAAGGACGAGGGATGAGAAAAGCAAAAATTAGACTCAAGACTTAAGACTCAATAGAGAAAGTCATAAGGTCATAAAGCCAAAAGTTGCCGAAATTTGGGGGAAAATTGTAAAACTTTTCGAATGTGTAAAGGAAACCGACATGTTTCGGGGAAATATGCTTTGTGAAATGTACTTCCTGAAATACATGGAAATATAGTTGAAATGAATAGAGATATATAGAAATATATAGTCCGCCAAGGCGGATCCGCCTCCGGCGGAAAATATATTGAAATATGGTTGAAATAAATTGTCTGCTATAGGCTTTTCCAAACAAAGGCAGATTCTTCTCGTATGTATGGCGGGAAGATCACGGGCATGCCCGTGGGATGTTCCATTAACTTAATTCCCCTCTCCCTCGCGCCTATTTTTAAATTGGGATTTTGTTTGTGAAGTATGTAGTGTGTGACATAAACAAAAAGGCAGGAGCTTTTATGCTTCTGCCTTTTTTATCTATTCTTCACGCATTAAGCGATGACCGAAGGGAATCCTGAGTATCCCCGACGGATACGCGTTACGAGGTATGTTTTTTTTGCCTGAATCCCGCGCCAATCAATCCCAAAAGCCCGGATCCAAGAAGAAGAATGGTTGCGGGTTCGGGGATGGGCGGAGTGCCTCTATATTCCAATCGAAAGGGAGTGTCTATATCAGCATGCCAGTTCCAACGATTATTACGTTCGTCTAGGTGATAGAATCCATCTCCGGTAGCAACCTTTGGTAAACGAAAGTCCGTATCGTCTGTTGTTGTGGCGGCATTTGAACCATTTAATCCGTAAAAACTAAGCCAATACTCACCGGAAGGAAGACCTAATGGAGTTGGGAGTGTGAATTCAATATCGTAAATTTTGTCAATAGTGGAAAAAGGGGCTATAGAACTTTGTAAAGCAGTGTAGTCACCAGGTATGAGTATTTGTTCATAAAAAGGAGAGGAAGTATCTGGCTTTCCAGAGCTAGAGTCGTTGTTAAAAATTGAAAATGTAAATTTTTCGAGTGAATAGTTTATAGTTATGCCTTCTTGAAACCAAACGGTATCTATTGTTGAATCCTGAGGAAGTGTGAAATCGTCGTAAATGCGCCACTTAGAAGGTGTAAAAGCTTCAGATGAGCGAAGACCTCCAGCAGATGTTCCGATGCCATTATCATAAATAATAATTGCGTCAGCCGTGCATGTGGAAATTATAATTACAAACATAGTTATAAAGAATATTAATATTCTTTTTCCCATTCTGATGCCTCCTTTTTTAAATCTTCATCTAAAAATATACATTTTCCACTTTGTAACAAGCAAAAAATGTGCCAAATGAGGATGGATAGACGCAAATTATGAGATACGGTGAGATTGATAGCAATAATATAGTGGAAATATATAGAAATAGGTTGAAATATAGTTGAAATACAAGGTTACTTAAGGTTAGGGAAGGTTACGTAGGAAAGTTACATTGAGAAGGTTGCTTAAAGAAGGTTACTTCACGTCAACGTAACCTTAAGTAACTTTAAGTAACTTTATGTAACCTTATTTTAATTAACTTCTGCAATCTTTTTTATCTATTTTTCCCGCGATACACAATACGCGATACGCGTTACGTTTTTCATCCAATTCCGTATTTCTTCATCAAATCATACAGGGTGGGGCGGGTGACTCCGAGCATCTTCGCGGCCAGGCTTACATTCTCTTTGCTTTCATCTAAGGCTTTTTTGATAAGCTGAATTTCCATATTCTCGCGGGCTTCTTTTAAAGAAAGTTTCCCTGAATTTGAATCTTCTCTATCGCCTCCGCCAAAGCCAAGCTCTGAAGAAATAATAAAAGAATTCTCTGCCAGGATAAAAGCTCTACGGACTCTATTTTCCATTTCTCTTACATTACCCGGCCAGCTATAACTGTTCATTAAATCTTTACATTCTTTAGTAAAGCCCTTTATGGATTTGACCGGAGATTCTTCGCGATACTTATTAAGGAAATAAGCAGCTAAAAGCAGTACATCTTCTCCTCTTTCCCGCAAAGGGGGGATTTGAAAGTTTATAACACTTAGCCGGTAATATAGATCTTCTCTGAACAGGCCTTGTTTAATCTTTTTCTTTAAATCGCTGTTAGTCGCGGCAATGATTCTTAGATTGAGCTCTATCGGATTATTCCCTCCAACGCGTTCTATAACATGTTCCTGGAGAAATCTTAAAATTTTCACCTGTAATCCAAGACTCATCTCACCGATTTCATCTAAGAAAACCGTGCCGGTATCAGCTATTTCCAATTTCCCAATCCTTTTTATATGAGCATCGGTAAACGCGCCTTTTTCGTGGCCGAATAGTTCACTTTCTAAAAGATTCTCGGGAATCGCTCCGCAGTTTATTACCACAAAAGGGTGTTTTCCTCTTGGACTTAGGTAATGGATTGCTTTTGCCACTAATTCTTTTCCTGTGCCGCTTTCTCCGGTAATTAAAACCGCGGCATCGGTAGGCGCTACTCTTCTTATCAATTTAAAAACTTCTTTTATCGCCGGAGAACTGCCTATCATATCTTCAAATTTAAACTTATTCTGTAATTGTTCGGATAAACGCCGGTTTTCTTCCTCTAATTCCCGCAAGTATACGGCTCTTTTTAATATCACTTTTAATTCTTCGATTTTTACCGGCTTTGAATAATAATCAAACGCTCCTTTGTTTATAGATTCCAAGGCAATATCTTTTGTGTCATTTCCGGTTATCATAATTACTTTAATAAAAGGGTCATTATTTTTAATTTCCTCTAAAATTTCTATCCCTTCTTTCCGGTTTTTATTTAACGGGTCTAAATTAATGTCTAAAGCCGCTAGTTCAAATTTTTGTTCTCTAATTACTTTCAAGGCTTCCGGTTTATTTGAAGCAGTCAGGACTCCATAATCTCCTTCTAAAGCCCATTTTAGCTGTTTAAGGATACCTTCATCGTCGTCGACGATCAAAATTTTAGTTTTTGCCATAGTTTACTCCATTTCTTAGTTTATCGAGTTTATCGAGTTCAATTGTCACGAATTCGATAGATTATGAGTAGTTAGTAGTTTGTTTAAAAAAATATGTTATCAGACCGCTCACCAAAATATATCCTTCTCCCAAACCAACTACAAACTACAATGCACTTTTAAATTGAACTCGCTAACTTCTCACACTTGGGGCAATCTCACTTTAAACACTGTCCCCTCTCCCTCAACGCTTTCCGCCTCAATCTCCCCTCCATGTGCCTCGATAATAGTCTTGCATTGATAAAGGCCTACACCCATTCCCTTTTCTTTGGTGGAGCTAAAGGCTTTAAAAAGTTCATTCTCAATGAAATCTTTGGACATGCCGGTGCCGGTATCTTTAAATCGAATCTCGGCGAAGTTCCTCCCCGATTTACTGTCAATTCCCGGTTGTCCGGTATAAATCCCGGTGGAAATTATAAGATTTCCTTCGCCAGGCATGGCTTCCAGGGCGTTTATTAAAAGATTAAGAATGACTTTATTCATATAACGGCGGTCAACACATATTTCTATTGATTCCTCCACGTCTATAGTAAGCCGCGTATTCTTAAATCTGTCTTTTCCTAAGTCCCTTAAGGCTTCATTAATCAAATATGACAATTTATGTTTTTCCTTATTTATTGCTAAGTCTCCGCGCAATGTTTTAAATTCATTAATTAAACGTTTCATTTTCCCGATAGCGTTTTCCAGCGTAAAAAAAGCGTCTTCCCGGAATTCAGGATTATTGAATTTATCTTTATTAGAAACAAGGAGTGAAAGGCTGTTAACATAATTCTTAACGTCATGGATAACGAATGAGGATAGTTTATAAATTGATTCTTTTTTCTCGGCTTCCCGTAATTTTTGATAAGCCCAGCAGTTTAAAATAACGCTGGACGCCTGCAGTGATAAAACCTTAAGAAGTTCTTTGTCCAAGAAGTTGTTATCATTTAAAGACATCCCGATCAATCCGATAATTTCCTTATCTCCATATAAAGGCATTGCCGCTTCAATCTTGTTTTCTTTAAAAAAAACTTTTGCTTTGGGAAATTTGTTTTTATCCGGAGAAGAACTGTTAAAAGTTTCGTTAAAGTTAAAGGCTTCTCCCTGCCTTAGAAGCCGGTCACAAAATCCTTCTTCAAAAGGTGTCTCTTTTTCAAAGACAAAAACCCGGACAGCGGAAACATTCATAATTTTTGAAATCGCGTCCTGGATGTTTTTCTTTATTTTTTCGACATCAGTAACGAGAGAAATTTTATAAGTAAAATCTTCCCAGATTTTTTGCCAATCATATTTTTGGCGGGTTAAATACCTTAATAGGAATGTTCTTAACCGCTCCCGGAAAGATAATGAGAAGATAAGAAATAGTAAAGCGAAAAATATAAAAAGCGCGGTTAGAAAAGAAAACAGAACATTCAGATTCCAGCCAAAAGTCTGGAACAGTTTGATGAACGCGCCGATGAAAAATAGATAGCCTCCGACAAGGAAAAGAGTCAAAGAGGCATGAATTACGGTTTTTTCTTTTACTGCTTCGATAGAAAAACCTTTTTGAGAGGCAAAAAGAAAAATCAATCCGCCGGCAAAGACGCTTATTGACGAATAAGTTAAAACTCCAATATGTATCTCAAAAAATAATACCGCGTAGGTAGCCAGAACAACATACGGAGTAAGTAAAAATAAAGCGCTTGTAAAAAGCAATCCCAGCCTCTTTTGTCTTAAAAAGTATAAGCTTCTTTCTATATTGGAAATTGAAAAACTCAAATCAAAAATAAGAAAAATAAAAAAATATTGCGCTAATTGAGGGAGTGTCGGGAATAAGTCATTCCCCGGTAAAATTATAAAAGGCTTTATCCACCAGAGCAGGAAAAACATCAAGGAAATAAGTCCTAAAACCGGGGTTAAAATCAGCCGGTTAAAAACATACCGTTTAGAGGGTAGCAATGATACGCTGAAAATAAGCCAAAATAAGGATATAAGGCAAAATCCCAGGCCGAATATCTTATCCGCGAAAGGGACCTCAAAAAAGAAGGAAAACTTGGCGATTTCCAAAACTACAAGGCTTAAAATACAAAATGCCGCCAGAAGATTGGTAATGCTCTTGCGCTTGAAAAGATTAAAGGTAGAAAACCCCAGCATAAAGATATTTACAATCGCAATTATTGATAAAATTGTTTGATCAAACATGATTTTTTCGTATGCTTATCGCGTATCGAGTATCGCGTATCGAGCATCCAGTATCTAAAAGCTCGTCCCTCGTCTCTTCGTCCCTCATTTTTCGTTTTTCCTGTCCTCTATTCTCTGATTTCTGTCTTCCAACGAGTATCCAGCATCGAGCATCTAGCATCTAAAGTTGGCCATCGGTTCCTTCGCCCATTGACTTTCTTTTAACTCCGTCCCGTCTCCTATATAAAAATCATCAATCCAAAGAGTATCTTTCTGATACCGATCTTCATGTATATAAAATTGAAATACTTTCAAATATTTTAAGGAGGGCAAAACGTTTTTCACAATAGCTCGCACATCGATATACATTTCATGCCATTTCCCGTCATTGATTAAATGAATGTCCCTCAGATCTATCCAATCATTATATAGTGTTTTAACGCGTATTTTGAACGGCACCCCTTCAGAAATCATATACGCGAAACTGACTATCGGATAATTCTCGAGATTCCAAAGGTCTAATTGGATGATGTTATATACCCGCTCTGCCCCAGAAGCTTTAAATTTTACTTTTTGAGCATTCCTATGCGGAGATATTATTTTGGTATTTACAGTTGTATCTACCGTTCCGGAGTTTTCAAACTTTCCGGGAGAAGGTTTTAAATTATCAAAAATAAACATCGTGTTATCATTTGCCAGTCGCTTCCGTGATTCTTCTTCCGAAACTACCGTAGGATTTCTTCCAATTAATTTAACATCAGCGACTACCGGACGATGATCCGACCCTATATCAGGTCCGACCTGACAACGAATAACCTTCCAATTACCATCACACAATAGATGGTCAATGCGTACCCCATGCCAACTGGTGTATTTTGTATACCCAAACCCAAAGCCTGCTTTTGAAAAAGTATTGGTAAGCGATGGCCAATACTTTTTATAAATAGGATTAATTTCTGACATATTAAAATCCCCGCCTACCAAAACCGTTTTGTATGAAGAAATCCATCGTGACATAATAGCAGAATCTTTAGCCTGTAACTTCGTAACGCTTCTCATTTTTGATAGACCTCTTACTCTATTATCCATAAAAGCGGCTAAACCTTTTCTTGGCGTCACCAAATGCACATTAAAAAAATGTATGGGCCCCATAACCCCTTCTAATTCATATTTCCCAACTAAACCACCATCCCCATCTAATTTTTGTATATTTTTCACAACAGCATTCTTGATTTTTAATCGACTTGCTATCCCTAGAGATCCTTGAAATGATAAGTACCATTGATTTTGAGGCAATATTTCTTTTAAAGCATTCTGATCTTGCCAGTAGACCTCTTGCAGTGCAATAATATCAGGACGTGTTCTCGAAATAAAGTCACATAAAGAAGTTGCGTTAAGATTTTCACCAATATTAAAAGTCATAATTCTAAGATTAGTACATGATTGCTCATTCTTTTGGCTTAGTATGGAAAAGGGTATGTTAAATTTCATAATGCAAAAAGTAATTATTAAAAAAGAGAGGCTGTGAACTATAATTACTCCCTTTCTCTTTACCAGCAACCCCGTTATAAAAAGAAATCCAACAGGAAAATAAAGAACCCACAGGGGCGCCATTAAAAATATATTGGCCAGCCACCATAGTGCTGTTGGCCAATATGGGATGGTGCACAAAATGCAAAGCATTATCAGGTATAGGACTGAAAATAACCAAACTAATAATTTTATTACTTTCATCTAATTTCTGCTTTATAGGATTAGTGTTTTAATAGGAGTAGATATCCAAAGGCATTTCGCTCCCAGACATTCTCATATATAATCATAATTATTTAAAAAAATCTAATATTTATATAACTATTGATATTCATTTAAATTCTCTTTTTTAATATATAATCACGATATTTTGAAGGATCGCCATCCATTCCATCCTCTGCTGCTTTTATAGTATTATACATTTCTCTCGCTGTAACATAATGAAGCTTATACTGCATACCATCATTATATTTTTCATCAAGATATGAAAGCATCTTACGCATTGGATCACCTAAAAGGGTATCCCAATTGTGCTCTTGTGTTCCATGAGTATACACTTTAACAAATATCCATCCCGGCCTTCCTTTTACATGAATACCTTGTTTTATCCACAAGTCTATCCTATCTTCTATAGGATTATTTGAGTAAGAAATCTCGCCATTTTCAATGCGAGGTAAAATGCCCCATTTACGCCTTTTCCAATTTAAGGCAAGAGGCCCCTGAATTATCATCAGATCTCCTGAAGGCTTCCCTCCAACTTTAACATCAACGCCATCATTATGCGATTTTGGTTTGCATGGATCATCTTTAGCATAATAAATGCTGTTTATCTTCCTGGTCTGAGATACATCTGGTGCGGATGGCAATGTAAAATCAGCATAACATCCTGTTTCTTTCAATATTATTAGTTCATTATTTACCCCACACCATTTATCATCTCCACGAGAATTATCCAATGCCCAGTTGCCATGTATAAAACCATATCTAATATTTCCTTCATTATCTTTTGACAACAAACCATGTTTTGAAAGATTTTCTTTAAAACTTTCTACCTTTCTCTTAAGACCTTCACCTGTATCGTTATGATGATGTAAATGTATTTCTATTTCTCCAAACCCACTCTCAGATATTCTCTTTAACTTATCAATATGCTCTTTTCTATATTCTTCTTCCGGATAAAAAAATGTATATTGAAACGGCCTTCCACTGTTATCTTTAAACTCGCTTGCTATTTTAGGAAAATCATTAACCCATTTATCAACACGTTTAACTTCTGTATCATACGAAGGATTGTTCCAACGAGGCTCAAAATGATCTACCATACAAAACATAATGTGAGTAGGTGACTCTTTACAAACATCATTTGTATTCATTAATTTTTGTTTTATATAATCTGCCAGCCAAATATGGGTATTTTTAAACATTATCAGTTCTTTCTCTCATTAATATTTCTATTATTCTACTAGATGCCTTACCATCTCCATAAGGACTAACCGCTTTTGACATTTTAAAATATTCAGAGCTATTATGTAATAACAACTCTGTTTCACTAACTATTCTTTCTGAATTTGTTCCTATAAGCTTTGCAACACCCGCTTCAACCCCTTCTGGACGTTCTGTTTCTGATCTTAAAACTAATACAGGCTTACCTAAAGCAGGCGCTTCTTCTTGTATCCCTCCTGAATCAGTAATAACAATATGTGCTTTATTTAAAAGCCTTACCAAATCAAAATACTCCACTGGTGAAAATAAATGTATTCTATCCTTATTTGCCAAAATTTTATCAACAACATTTTTTACATTAGGATTAAGGTGTACTGGATATATAATCTCTACATCCTCGTTTTTTTTTACAATTTGCATCAAGCCTGCACATATATTTTCTAAAGGCTTACCAAAATTTTCTCTCCTGTGAGCTGTCACAAGAATTAACTTGTTCCCATTAAGAAACGAAGTGTCTATATTAGATGGATATCCTTCAATATTCTTCAATATCATTTGCAATGCATCTACCACACTATTCCCAGTTACAAAAATACTGTCTTTATCAAAATCTTCTTTTAGTAATGCATTCTTTGCACCTTCTGTAGGCGCAAAATTATATGTTGCTAATTTACCTATAATATTGCGATTAGCTTCTTCTGGAAAAGGATTATAGATATTATTGGTTCTTAACCCTGCCTCTATATGACCAACAGGAATCTTTTGATAAAATGCTGCAAGAGCAGCTGTCATAGCAGTTGTAGTATCCCCTTGCACCAGAACTACATGTGGCTTAACCTCCTTAAGAGTAGCGCTTAGCGCTACCAAAGCTTTAGCTGTAAAAGAATCTAATGTTTGGTTCTTCTCCATTAAGTCAAGATCAATATCAGGTTTTATGTTAAATAATGCTAAGAACTGATCCAACATCTCCCGATGTTGCGCTGTAACACACACCATAGAAGTAAATGCATCAGGATGTTTTTCTAGTTCTTTTATAACAGGAGCCATCTTTATGGCTTCTGGCCTTGTACCAAACACAAAAAGAACTTTTTTAACCATATCCTTATTTTTTGTATTATTTAAGTTATAAATAGGTTTTAACATTTTGCCAGAGACTCCTTGTTGTTTTCTTTCGCTACGGGCCTAACCGCTGATGAAATGCCAGGGCCAAACTTAGCACAATCTTTAATATTATCCCAATTAGTATCAAACCACTGGATCGTTTCCTTTAAGCCATAGTCAAAGTCCTGAATAGGGTCAAATCCGAGTACCTTTCTGGCTTTTTCATTGGAAGCGAGCAATCTTGTTTTTGTATCCCATTTCCTCCTAGGCAAATACCTGATCTCCTTATCGCTACCCGCAAACTTATTTACCTTATTAGCGAGATCTATTATCTTTATTTCCTTACCAGCGGCCAGATTAAACGCCTCGCCTATCGCTTCTTTCATATACCCCATGCGTAAAAGACCATCCACTATATCTCCTACATACGTAAAATCTCTTGTCTCTTCTCCAGTACCTGTTATAGGTAAAGATTGTCCTTGCATAGCCCAGTATATAAAGTTAGGTATTACATTCCTATATTGGCCCGGTACTTCACCTGCTCCATATGAATTAAAAAATCTTGCTTTTGAAATAGGTAACCCCTTCATCTTATAAAAATAATTCATGTATAGCTCGCCAAGCATTTTAGTAATCTGATAAGGAGTGCCCATATACATACTTGCGCCTAGATCCTCCTTAAAAGGCATTGGTGCATCACTTGGATAAATAGAGCACCCCGATGATGCATATACTAGTCTCTCGAGTTTTCCATACATAACACCATACTGTAGAAGCTTTAGTGTACCCAGGCCATTTATATTAAGATCCTTTTCCGGATAATCAACTGAATTTTGATTTGCAAAAAAAGCAGCCAGATGAAATATAATCTGCGGCTCTTCATTAAAAACTCTTTTAAGGTCGACCTCATCTACCACATCGCCTTGTACAAAAAGAAGCCCTTGCTCATTCTGAGGCAGATTCCATGTATAGCCGGAACTTAAATCATCAAGCACGATAACCTGGGCTTTTAACTCCAACAATTTTCTTACAAGAATCGAACCCACAGCACCTGCTCCTCCTGTAACCAGGACTTTTCTACCTTCGTAATAATTTAGATATTCCTTCATTTTTATCCCCTTTGTTTAAGCTGTTTTTAATTTTCGATATATTTCCAGACATTTTGTCAGAGAAAAATTTTCTACTACATAATCTCTTCCATTATTTGCAAATTCTTTACAAAGCCTCTTATCTAAATATATTTTTCTTATAGCTTCTGCCAAGCCTTTACAATCACCCGCATCTACGCAAATACCGCATTTACTTTCTTTTATTATTTTTGGAGCATCGCCTCCCAATGGTAAACTCGCGGCAACAGCTCTTCCTGCAGACATAATGCTTAAAAGTTTAGATGGCACTACCGGAGTCTTCACTTCCTTATGCAGATTGACTAAACATGCATCAGATGCAGCAAGTAATCTAACATACTTTTCTTTAGGTAACATTGGTAAGAATCTGACATTCTTAAGCTCTTTTGCCTTTACCTTTTCCTGCAAACGCTCTTTTTCTACACCATATCCTACAATTAAAAAAATTATATTATCTTTTTTTAAATATTCAGCGCTTTCTATCACTGTATCCAAATCCTGAGAATAACCTATCACACCTGCAAAAGATACAATAAATTCTCCATTAAGTAAAAATTCTTTACGAAACTCAAGATCTATCGGCTTTGGCTGTATCATGTCCGTATCTATCCAGTTTGGGATAGTAATAACACTGGATGGCTTTACACCTTTTGATATAACATGGTTTCTGTTCCCTTCTGAATGTACCGTAACAATATCTGCTTTGTTGTAAATGAATGACTCTAATTTTTCTAGCTTTCCTATCATAGCTTTATTGGTCAATACCCCTAAATCTATTGCACTCTGTGGAAAAAGATCCTGCACATTGCATATAAACGGTTTTTTATTTATTTTACTTAAACCATAAGCCGTCAATCCTAAAGGTAAAGGCGGCGAATAAACCAAAATCCGATCATAAGAAGCCTTCTTGATAAATAAACCTCTTATAAAAAATAAAAACGCCATTATCAGGTGGTCCATACCCCTGGCTATTGGAATATAACGAGGAAGAGATAGAAGCCTCATTCGCACTACCTTTATGCCTTCCATCTCCTCTACCATAGATAATCTACCTTTATATTTCTCAGGAAGGTCCTTAGAATTAATATTGTATCTAGGAAATCCCGTAAGAACGGTCACCTTATCCCCTTTTTCTACAAGTTTTTTTCCCAGTTCAAAAAACAAAAATGAAGCTGACCCTATCTCAGGGGGAAAATACGCATTTATCATTAACCATTTCATACAATACTCCTAAATATTTTCTATTTTTAATGAACTTACATCTGTAATACTGTTATAAAAATCGATTATTTTTTCTACATTCTTTCTCCATGTGTGGTTATTGGAGACCTTTTTACGACCTGCCGCACCCATCTTTGTGCTTAATTCAGAGTCGCTTAATAAGTTTATCAAGGCATTCTTCAAGCCTTCTGCGTCTTTACGATTAAAAAGTATCCCTTCTTGGCCATCACTAATAACTAATTTTATATTCTTTAATCTCGGCCCAACAACAGGCTTCTGCATTGCCATATATTCAAACATCTTTACCGGAGAAGTATAAGCAGCTGCGTCAGGCACTACTGCTATATCAAACATATTAATATAAGCAGGTAATACATCATAAAGCACCCTACCTGTAAATATCGCTCTCTCATCTAAGTGTTCTTCCTTTATGCGTTGCTTTATAACTTGATATGTCTGCCCCCCGCCTATCAACATCACCTTTACATCCTTATTCTTTTCTAAAAGTAACTTAAAACTATCTAACAACAAATCAAGCCCGTGCCAAGGAGCAAAACACCCTACCCATCCAATGATCCTATCTTTTTTGGTTATGCCATATTTATCAAGTATTTTTTTATCTGACTCCATTGGCTTAAAATGCTCAATATCAACAGCATTAGGTAAAACTAATATCTTTTCCTTATCTATACCATGAGATAAAATATCATGTTTAAGATGATCTGATATCACATAAATTATCGCTGCTCTCTTGAATATTAAATGTTCTAAAAAACTTTCTAAAAACCTAAACACACCTGTTCTTTTGGGGTATATCTCGCTCCTTGTCGTAAAATTAACTTCCAAAAATAAAGGCTTCCTAAAAAATATTGAAATAAAACAACCAACCATACTCAATAAAGCATATCTTTCATAAACAATATCGTATTTATTCCTTATTTGATATACTACAAGCCTCAAAATAGCAGGGATATTATACAACACTTCCAGCATCTCAAATAAAATTCTTGGCATTTTAGTCGCAATCCTTTTATCTTTATCTGATAATTTTTTAGATTCAAAATCTACATTACAGCCTGCATATGAGATTACATCTACTTGATAGCCAAGAGACTTGAATCCATCAACTATGCCTTTTATATGAGTTCCATCGGCTCCACTACAACGTGTTTTATGGTGATACATTACTTTCATAATTTTATTCTCTTATCCTATAAGTTGTCTTTCGCGACTTTTGATACAACAAAGCGTCTTTTACCTGATTTTGGAACTTCTATTTGAGCTACATAACTAAGACTAAAGTTTACTCCCTCACCTAAAAGTATATTTAAAGACTTCTTTATATGCTCTTCAAATTCACCATTATATAATTCATTTTTCACTATTATTACTTCAATATTTGAAATTGACTTCTGAACTATCTGATATTGATCAATGCCTTTAAATGCCCTGAATATATTTGTAAAATTCGGCGCTGTAAGCACTCTATTTGGTAAAATTACCATATCAGCGACTCTCCCTTCAACCTTCCCTAGTAAAGGGAGTTTAATTCCGCATCTACAGTAATTTTCAACTGCCATAAAACCAGCGTCTCCTATTTCGTATCTTATCAATGGAAAAGCAAAATTATTAAAATCTGTGATAACGATCTTCCCGAGTTCACCTGGTTTTTTCTGCATTCCATTACTATCCGAGATCTCTAAGTGAAATATGTCAGAATTTACATGATAACCGTTATGTAGAGGGCATTCTGCTGCAATGTAAAATTCTGCAGCTCCATAATGATCGAAAACTTTGTCTTTCCCAAACACATCATTGAGTAATTCCCTCTGATATTCTTGAAGTGTTTCGGAACTAGTGATTATTGCTTTTACAAAATTAAAACATGCCCCTGGATGATTTTTCTTGATAAATTTTGCAAGTTGATATACACCACTTGCATACCCCCATACGCTTTCTGGTTTCCATGATACGATCTGTTTATAATAATTACCTAAAATCTGTTCTGTCAAAAAAGCAATCGGCATATTCTTGCTATTAAGCAACCAAAGTTTAAGCTTGCCTATTGTTTTTTGTCTTTTGGTATATTCATAATGAGAACCTGTCATTTGCGCATTTCTGCCACCCAATCTTAATCCTGCCCAACTGCCATTTCTTAACATCGCTGCTCTTCTCCATCCCAAAGATATTCTGTCGCAAAAAAAATGCAGCGGCTCACCTGTAGATCCGCCAGTATTAGCCTTTACAAACCTTGCAGCAGGAACATTTTCACACTTAATCTCATCAATGTTACTATTAATATTTTTTTTGGTTAAAATAGGAATATCTTGAAAAAATTTTTCATCTTTTATTGGCAACTTAATATCTTCCAGCCTTTTTTTATAAAAAGAAGAATTCTTCCTTGCGTGATTAAGTATAATATTTAACTTATCAATCCGCCATTTTCTCAGAACATTTTTATCCCAATATTGCGATCTATTAAGCTGTTTCAATTTACCAACGCTCCTATCGCCTCTAAGAAAATCTGCAGCATAAAATAAAAATTTATGCGCTAACACGCTACTCATCTTAAGTAAACCTCCGTCCATTCATCTTTGATGTTATCCCAGGAGAATTCGTTAACTAATTCTCTAGCGTTTATTATAAGCTGCTTAGCCAAATCTTTATTTTCAAGTAATTCGAATATTCTTTCCGACATCCTTACATGATCATTACTCTCAACCATTAATCCAGTTACGCCGTCTTTTATTAAATATTTTAATCCTCCAACATTAGTTGAAATAACCGGCAACCCTGATGCAAACGCCTCTAAAACCGAAACTGGCATATTATCAACGCTTGATGGATTAATAAAAAAATCCGCTTGCGCATAAAAAGATGAGATATTATTATTATCAACTCGACCTAAAAAATCTACTGACTCAGATAATCCTAATTCGTCTACTAACCGCTCGAGATTCTCTCTGTCATTCCCATCGCCTAACAATCTAAGCCGCGCTGATTTGTACTTTTCTTTAATAATAAAAAAAGCCCTGATCGCGCACTGTATGTTATATATTTTTTCCATATTTCTTGTTACTATAAAATTCGGTAAAAAATCCTCTCTTTTCTTAAACTCGAGCTTCTCAAAATTGCAAATGTTCGGTATAACCTTTACGTCTATTTTATATTCATTAAAAATATCTTTCAAAAAATCTGAGGGCACGACAATTTCATCGCTTAACTTCATTATAAGTTTGATCAAAAAAGAATATTTCTTTAAAAAGTCTTCCGCAGCCCCTCCATGATAATGAATAATAGATTTTTTTCTAAAAAACTTTGTTACAATTACTGCTGGAGCTGTGTATAAAAAGTAATCCAGGTAAGAATTACTGAATACATGCACAATACCTACTCTTGGCACTATTCTTAAAAGATTCAGCACATAATAAAAAAACCTGACAACTGTTCTTAATATCTTGATCTTGCTGAGGTATTTAAAATTCTTATTTCTCATAACAGACTGCACAAAAAATCCTTCTTTCTGCATTTTTTCAACAAATAACCTTGCCTGTAAACCCATTCCGCCATCTGGAGGAGGAAATTCTCCTGCCACGCATATCCTTTTATTTGTTGATTTTTTAAATATAGATTTATAAATATCCTGATATTCACTGACCATATGTTCAAAAGTAAAAAACTCTTCTATTCTTTTTCTCCCCTTTTCTCCCATTTTTTTAGATATATCCAAGTCCCGCGTAAGCTCACATAATGCCCCGGCTAATAAGTCCGGCCTGCCAGAGGGAACAACTAATCCGGTCTCTCCATGAATAACTACCTCCGCATTACCATCCACATCTGTCGCAACAACAGGTAAAGATGATGCCATGGCCTCTAAAATAACAACCGGAAGACCTTCTCTTTTTGAAGATAAAACAAAAATATCCATTATGCTCATAAGATCAGCTATATCCCGTCTATTGCCTAAAAATATTACTTTTTCAGAAAGTTCTAATTTACGGGCCAACTCCTCTACTTTACTTTTCAAATGGCCATCCCCTATCAAAAGCAAATAAGAGCATGGTATTTTTTCTGCTACCTGCTTATAAGATTTTAATAGTGTTTCATGATCTTTATTTTCAAAAAACCGTGCTATATTTCCTATAACTACATAATCTTTTTTTAGTCCTAAATTAGTTTTAATTGTATCCCTGCCATTAATCACTTCAAAATCCTTTGCACGAACAGCATTATATATAACCTTTATCTTTTCTGAATTAATCCTGGATTTCTCTACCATATGTTTCTTAACACTTCCTGCGACAGTAGTTATAACGCTTGTAAACTTAGAGAGGTTTCTTTCTATAAAAGACCATCTCTTCACATGATAATTGTTATAATCACTTGCCGTATGCTGTGTATGGACTATCGGTATTCCAGCTATTTTTGCTGCTATTCCTCCATAAAGCCAATTTGTAGGATTATGTGTATGAACTATATCAATAAAATTAGCCTTTAATACTTTTGCTAATCTAATAGATAAAAGCCAATCAAACCCATATTTTTTATCTACTTCAATTACTTGTATACCATCCTTTATATATTCTTTTTTAAGCTTTCCGTCTTTCATAAACACAAATATCAGCGGCTCAAAGAGATTCCTATCTAGTTTTTTACCTATCTCAAGGATTAAAGTCTCAACCCCACCAATATCCAGGGAATAATTAACAAATCCTATTCTGATTTTTTTATTCATAATAAGCACTCAAATGATTTCCTTAATAGCTATAAGCCATATTCCTATAGTTATAAAAATAGTCAAAGCTACCAACATACCCCAGTCATTAAAACTAATATTAAAATTAAAATTTTTTATATGATTTTTAGCAGATAAAACAAAGCTTGCTGATAAAGCACATAAAATATATAAAATATCAAGCTCCATTAAAACAAACGTAGTAGCTACTGCAAAACCTACAATGGTCAAAAAAAGTACTCGCGACATAAGAAGAAACTCATCATTCAATTTATTCCTATATCTATTAAAAATTTTAAAAAGATTTTTAAGTGGCCAATATAACAATGATAGATAAATTAACAAACCGGGAAATCCCATTTCTGATAAGTTTTCAACATAATTACTATGCGAAAAATATTCTGTCTGCACTCTAAATTGCCCTTTCCCTATGCCAAAAATAGGATTAGACTTTGCCATATAAAAAGCTTGCTCCCATGTCCACGTTCTCTCATGAGCAGATTTCTCTTCAGAATTCAAGACCTTCATCCTCTCTGGAACAGAATTATATATTATTGGCAAAACTAATAAACAAATAATTAAAGCTTTTCTTGCCTTAAATCTTACAATGAAAAACATCGCTACAATACACATAAAGGCAATAAACCCGCCTCTCGACTTAGTAAGACAAATTCCATAGCTTAGCAAAGCAAAAATAACTGTGTACGTCATTTTTTGAAGACTTTTATTTTTTTTTCTAAAAATATTTTCTAGACAAAAAGGTATGCAAAATAAAAATGGAAAACATAATACATTAGGGCCATCCCACAAACCAATCCAAAAACTCCTGCCACCGTACTTATGAAAGTCCATCAATGATGTTTGATGCATCATATTTGAATTTGTATGAAGCGCTTGCCTGGCCCATCCCACCCCAGTAATACTTTGATGGATAGATTGAACTCCTAAAATACTACAAAGCAAAACTGAGAAAAAAAGAACTTTTTTGATCTTTTTTGGAGAATCTACTATAAATACAAACATTACAAAAACACAAAACCTTTTAAAGAGATTAACAAATTGTTGTGTTCCTGCATCAAAATTACCATTTACAATATTTGTGATAAAACCAAAACAAATAAATGCGAAAAGAAACCATCCTACTGGAGTTATATCTTGTCTTTTATTTTTACTAGCATTAGCAAAAGCAATAAACAATCCTGCGATAACAATAAAATCATTCACTGGCCAGCCATATACCAAGGATCCTTGCCAATCTTGAGGCCGTATAAATAATGTTATTAGAAAGAAATAAATCGCAATCATATTTGATCCAATATTTTTAACTTCTATTTGTTAAAAAACTCTTAATTCTTTTGAAAATTAAAATAATACTAGGACTTAGATAAGTTAAAACCAAATATTTAAGGGTCTTGAGTTTAAACTTAAATTTTAAAGACCGCTTAAACTCTTTTCTGGCTTCGTCGTTTTTGTTAACACAAAATAACTTATAACCTATAGTAAAATGATTTTTTGCCAGTCTATATGGCAAAAGTTGATTTAACTTTTTCCGCACATCTGGAAATGCACAAATTGTCTTCTCAATTGCCTTGTCTACCCAGAAATACGTATTTCTGACATCCCTTGTTATATGACTATTATGCCTGCGCACCTGCACCAGAGGTAAATCAATGTAACCTGTTATTTTACGCCCCTTGGTCAAACGCAACCACAAGTCATAATCTTCCGACATTGACAAGGACTCATTAAACACGCCTCCTTTTTTAAAGCTTTCTCGCTTAAGCAAAACCGAAGATGTCCGAATAAAGTTTTCTCTGAATAGAGAAAAAAAGATGTCTCCAGCGAAACATTTTTTAAACTTATTTGTATATCCTGAGTTATTTACATTGGCTTGCAGGTCAAAGGAACTATAATCAGTATGTATTAACTCAAGAGTAGAATTATTTTTAAATAGTTTTATTTGCGTTTCAATCTTTTTATCGACCCATCTATCGTCAGCATCTAAAAATGCTACGTATTCGCCCTGAGCATATTCAATGCCTTTGTTTCTCGCTGCTGCCGGCCCTCTATTCTCCTGATAAATATAGCATATATTCATTGGTGATTTTGTGGCATGTTGACTTTGTGGCCCCATATATTTTTCAACTACTTCTTTTGTACTGTCTGTAGATCCATCATCCACAATAATAATTTCGATATCTCGGTATGTTTGAGCCAAAACAGATTCAATTGCTTGCCCGATATACAGCTCACTATTAAACGCAGGTATAATTACATTCACTGATCCCATCATCGCTCTTTACCTACATAATCTCTTTAACTGCTATTAAATACACGACTACAATAACCAGAAACATCCCAATAGACACCGGAAAAGCATCTTTAATCCTGAACTGCAAACTAAAGTTTTGTAATTCTCTCCTGGCAATATTTACACACTCCGCCTATATTCTGTCATAGATCAATATTACCACCAACTTTGTTGGTGGACAATACAAGGTGTGTATCAAGTTAATTCCTTAACCATTACACAATCATATTCTATAATTACTAGATTCCTTTTGTCTCGAGAGACTGGATAGAGACCGGAAACCCTAAAGCCTAGTTCATTATATTTCTTTAAAACATGAATATAGTCAGGCGCGTCTTTATATATTTGCTTAAACGACAATTCTGACTGTATTCCGAAAATATTGTTTATGCTTTTTTGAGCCCCTTTAATAACTTCCAAATCGAAACCTTGCGTATCCATTTTTAGAAAAACGCAGGGCTTATTTATGTCTTTGAGGATTTTAAAAAGTATTGAGTCTATGGTTTTTACCTGGACATTTTCGGCATGATCAATATCAAGAGAATCTTTGAACCTTTCTTTTGAGTAAGATACCGGGGTTAAAAATGACGAAAAGTCATCAGATTTCATAACTTTAATAGTTTTAGTCGATTCCTCACTACCCAGGGCAAAATTATAAGCTTTCCATTTCGGATCATTTTTACAACACAAAGATAATTCTTTAAAAGAGTGTTGAACAGGTTCAAATGATATTATTTGCCCTAAAAACCCATTTCTTCTTAATCGCCTTCCGAACTCTCCTTTATGCGCACCAACATCTATAACACAATTGACATTCAGAATTTTAAAAAGATTAAAAACGTGACGATCAATTACTAAATGGTTATCTTTTATTTTGACGCGATACAAATCATAACCAAAAAAGTTTGCGATTTGTTTGATCAATTTCATTTTTGTCCTTTTGAAAAATTCAAAATTAATAATTAAAATACTTTTCGAACATATGAAAAAGAATCGTTCATATTAATTACCTATAGTTATTGTCTTACACTCCTCTATTTTCCTAATAAAAATATTTAATTCTGTCAGAATATTTTTTGAGATATTCTTCTAATACTTCTTCGGTATTATCTGTGAGACTACATCAACAACAATAATTTCAAAATCCTGAAAGGTTTGATACAACATTGATTCTATCGCTTCAGTTATATGTTTTGCACAGTTATAAGTAGGAATTATTACACTTACTAAAGATTTCATTTTTGCATCCTTTAAGGTAACAATACCGCTTTTTTAAAATACTTTCTTTCCATTTTATTAAAACCGAAAGAAAAGATAAGAATAATAAATAATAAAAATCCACAGCAAGATAAAATTATTAAATTCAAATAATTTGGTACTATAAAAACTTTGAACAACTGCCAAAATAAAACAAGAATAAATAAAGATTTAAATGTTATCGGTATTAATATGTTAAAGTAAAACTTAGTCGGTTTAAAATCTATAATTTTACAAATATATATTGGTTGTACAAATAATTTTACTATTAACATAGGGATAGCTTGTCCAAGGGCAACGCCAATTAAACCAAACCTCCTTACAAGTAATAAGCTAAGTATAAGATTGCTAAGCCCCTCTAGACTATTAGCTATAGCAAAGTACTTATGTTTTGAAATACCATACAGTAACCCCCATGCTGAACTTTGCATTAAGGCAAAGATTGTAGGTATAATTAATATTAGAAGGATAGGGTAAGCGTTTGTATACTCCTTGCCAACCCACCGTTCAAGGAAGGCCTTGCCAAGTAATATTATAAATCCTCCTATAAAAAATGATAAATAGCCACTTATTTTTGTAATCAATACATATTTTTCTTGTATGGATTTATAATCTCCTTTTCCATCATACTGGCTAAATACAGGCATCATCAATCCTGTTGAATTAGAGATAAACATTGTAAAATATCTTATAAGATTTGCAGCTACAGCATAAATAGTCACATAATTTAAGCCCATAAAACCTGCAATAACAAAATTGCTGACTTTGAAGTTTAATTGATTCGCAATTTGTATTATAAAACTAGTAAAGCTATATTTAAAAAAAGGTTTTAATAATGACATATCTATAAATTTCCTAGATAAAACTATGTAGTTAAACATCTTTTTAACCATAATAAATTTAACAAGATAACCAGAAGCTTCAAGACCGAAAGTAATTATTGCTAGAGCCAAAATCCCATATCCAGCCTTTAAGAAAACAACCACTAAGGCAGTTCTTAATATTAACTTGCTAAATTCTATAGTAGCGTATAAATCATATCTAACGTGTGAGAGGAGAATTCCAGAAAAAACACGCATAGGAAATCCAAATGCCATGCTTACTCCCAATACAACTATTAATTGTCTAAAAAGAACTACATCTGATGGTCTTTTTACAAAAAATGGCGCTAATGCAACAATCACAACCGTAATAAGTAAACTTAATACTCCTATAAAATTAAAAAGCAACAATGAAGTATTAATACTCTTGTTTGCTGCAGTAAAATCCTGTGAACCAATTGCTTTTGAAATAAATCTCTGGGCTGCAAAAACTAAACCAAAATCAAAAATTCCATAAAAGCCTAAAAAAGAACCAGCAATCATCCAAAGCCCATACATTTTATCGCCTAAAGAATGTATTATGAACGGCATAAGAAGTATACCTATTAATGCGCTAGCAATAAAATTAGATGTTCCTACTACAGATCCTCTAATTAAAGCTTTTGCTTTCCTACTCATTATCTCTCCTTATAATGTTGCAACAATGCCATCTATTGTATTATAAGATCTCATACAACTGCAGATGCTGATTAATAACTTTTCCAATAGCAAATTTTTCTTCAATCATCCGTCTTCCCAATACCCCCATTTCAAGTGACAGGTTTTTACTATTTAAAAGTGATTTAATTGCATCACCTAAAGCAACATGATCCCCAGCTGGCACCAGAACACCATTTGTACCATGCTTAACAAGCTCTGGTATACCTCCAACAGCACTTGCAACAACGGCTTTGCCAGCTGCCATTACTTCAAGGATGGTATATGGCAAGGCTTCTTTTAGGGATGGGTGGACAAGAAAATCAGAAGCACACAGTATTTCAGGAACGTCACTTCGTCGGCCAGTAAAATAAATATTCTCTTGCACACCAAGTTCATCTACTAATTCTGTTAGATTTTTTTGAAAATAGCCTTCGCCCACAACGATAAACATGACCTCTGGAGCATATTTTGTAACCATGGGAATGGCACGAATCAAATATTCTAGCCCCTTCGCCGGTATCAACATTGAAACAGTCGTTATAAAAAATAATCTATTTACTATATTTAAGTTTGGGAAAATCTCTGCCATAGTTTTTTTGGATTGAAATTTATCAAGATTAACACCATTATAAATAACCATGATTTTACTTTCCGACACTCCCTTGGCAATCAATTGTTTCTTCACTTCTTTTGACACAGCACAAATTTTGTCAACAACATGAGAAAGTAAACCTATTTTTGAAATATATTTTTTTAGTGTTTTAAGCAAAAAACTACCACTTGCATTGTGTATTTCAGAGTGCTGATACCAAATTAACTTAGGCAAGCATAACATTAATGCATTAAGCATTTTTATAACAAAAATAGTTGATTCAAAGCAAAAATGAAATGTTGCCAGATCTATTTTTTTAGATTTTATTAGATTAGCTATAGAAAAAGCTATCCAAATATTATGTTTTCTTTTGTCAAATTTGTCAGCCCACCAATTGTTTAATACGGTATATTTAAATCCTACATCCTTTAACTTGGTTTTGACCAGTTCACATGGCTCGATAGGAAGCACAAATTCTGCAATCACATCGCGTTTTACGCATTCTTGTAAAAACATGCGATGAAACTCCGCCATTGAATCCAAGCGCTTCATATAATAGTCCATTACGATCAGAATTCTTTTATTTTTATCCATAAGCGTTTAGCCTTTAAATAGCTCAACAAATTTTGAAATCTTTTTTGAAAACATATATACAAAGTTGTAGAAAACCTTCGGAATCTCTAACCTTATATAATAGTGCATGTTGCGTTTATTTCCGTCTACGCAAGCCAACCATTCTCTATCATTTATTTTGAGTGCCGACAAATGATGCATGCCATCTTTATTCCAACCAGTATTTGAAAATTTTAATATTGGGTATTTATTTATCTCTTTTTCAATATATTTGTTTGTAGTAAGCTCTAGAATCTCAAATCCCCTTAATGAACTACCATATCTCGGATAACCATTTTGAGCTACTCGTATCAATTTTCCATTTATATTGAGAATATTACCGCCTGATCTCGTTTTAGAACGGTCATTTTTGATTATTGGACTTTTAGGATGTAAAGTCCAAGGACCATCTGGTGTAAGTGCATAATAAAGATTTAATGTCGATGGCGATATGGTTGTAAATAACCACCATTTGTCATTATAATAAAAAATTGTTGAATCAACAAAATCGTTTCCTGTAAGAATTTTTTTTACTAGCTTCCATTTATACGGAAAGTTTTCGGATTTATACAACCTAATGGATTTGTCCTCTGCGGATTCCGGAATCATATAATATTGATTTTCATACTTGAATACACATGGGTATGAAAGATGGAAAGGCTCTTTTAAAACTACTTTTTGATACTCCCAGTTAATCCCTTCTATGCTTGTAGCTAATCCAATATTACCTCCCTTGGATGTCAAAGTCTCAAAAAACATGTAGTAGGTTCCTTTTTCAAAAACTAAAAATGGATCTGCAACAAACTTAGTATTCCTGCAACCTACATTCTTCATTGATAAAACAGGATTTAATATACCGGGATAAGGCGTTAACTGAAATGAGGAGTTATCCGATAATATTTTATATATACCAATACTCCATTCATCGCCCTCTTTTGCGTTCAAGCTTATAGGTAGAAACTGAGTTTTAGCACCAATGCTCACCAAAACAAATACAGCTAAAGAAAATATAAAAATGATTTTTAATGTTTTATTCATAAGTTTTTAAAAATTATTTTGCAAAATAACATCGATTACAGAATAAATGTGCTTATAATTCCACTTGTCTTTCTGTAGATGCTCATCAATAAGTTGTTGTCGATATCTTCTAGTAATGGTATTTATCCAAAACATAATCAACATAGGTCTTATAAATTGGTCAGAAATCATAAGCCTGCCTAAATACTTATCAATTATTTTTTGCTCAAGCATGCTAAATTTAGAGCTTATAGGGCCATTGCAAAATACATGCAAGAGCTGTTGCCTTTTCATAATTCCCTTTTTATCTATTAAAAGATAGAATACATCTAAAAGTGGCAATCCCTCCAGTCCCGAGAGATCCCAGTCTATAATGCCTTCTATATGCCATGTTTTAGTATTAACGAGTATGTTTTCTACCTTATAATCTCCGTGCATCCATACAGTCTTAAATTTTTTATCAATTAATTGTTTTTTAATATTTTGTTTTATCGTTTTAAGTTTTTCTCGATATTCATCATTTAGATACAAATTTAATCTCTCAAAGTCTCTGCCAAATAATCGTTTAAAATTGGATTCCGTTATAGTAATATCTTTTGCTGTTTCCTGATGGAATTTGGTTATAAAATCCGCTGCTTTTACTACCAACTCATCCATCTTTTTGATCGGTAGACCTATGGCAACTCCGGGCAATTTTTCTTCACAATAGTATTTTTTCCCTTGGAATTCGCCTTCTTGTAAAATTCGCGGAGTTAAGTTTGCTATATTTGTTTTTTGTGTTTTTTTCAACATTATCTTATTTACTCTACATCTTATAGCGCTTAACCTATCCAATGGCATGCGAAGTATGTTTTTTTTAGTTATAATAATAAGAGTATTTGGCTTCCCAATAAAAATCCTCTTAACATTCTTAAGGCCTAAATCTTTAATAATAGCATTGCCCAAAGAATTATTCTTAAGTAAAGGATTATTAAAAATACTTGCCTTAATAGATTCTTTAAAAATCAAAATTCTGTCTTTAAACTCACTAAGCATAACACTCCTGGGATTGCCTTACTCCTTTTTATACCTGCTACTAATCCTACATATCCCAACCCAATTGTACAAATATTCATAACAATGTTCTATTTTTAACCTTTTGTTTTGATGAACTTATTTGAGATCTTTATTCCTTTTGTTATTATATGTACAAACGGAGAACTTTTTTTGGTAATATGTTCTGCTAAACTTAAATTTAAAAGAAATTCTTCTTTGCTATTAAAGGACTGGATTTTTAAAACGGTACTATCTATCTCATCTCTTGTATGAGCATCGCTTCCTGATATCTTTATTTTTTTTTCTTTTTCAGCTAACTTGAGAGCTCTTTCATTATCTTTTGCATATAAATTCCTTGAATTAAAGACCTCCAGAATATCAACGCTATCTATTATTCTATTTAAGGCATTCTCTCTTAATCTTTCTTTTCTAAATGAGTCGTATGGATGCGGGATACAAACAATACCATTTTGGCATCTTATTTGTTCTATAGTCTTTTCCGGGCTCATTCCGGAACATATCTCTTTATCTAAGAATAAGCCCATAACTTCACCTTCAGTAGTATTTATTTCCTCTCCCACTATTATCTGTAATCCTTCTGGTGCTACTTTCTTTAACTCAATAGCCCCCTTTATAGTATTGTGATCTGTAATTATAATTGAGCTTATGTTCTTATGTATGCAAAATTCTATTACTTCCCTTAAAGAAGTCCTGCAGTCTAAAGAGAATTCAGTATGGATGTGAAATGCACACTTTATAATGCTCATTTTGAACCACCTTTATTGCATACTAAAGGTCTAATAATTTTCTCTATTGTCAAAGATGCCAAAATAATAATAAAAGGAATTGCCAGCAATCGATACCTGGTAGTAGAATACGTAAGCATAATTACCAGCGAAATAGATATGATCCAAAAATGGAATAGCCACCACTCGACATTCATATCTTTTATAAGGATTATGATAGCTGGTATCGCTAAAATAATTAAACCAGCATACCAGACAAGCCATACTATTCTAAAAATCGTTTCAGGGGTTAATTGAGTTAAGTCCATATTATGATAAGGAACTCTCCATAATAAATATAGTTTCTTTAGAGATAATCTTACGGATCTAATAGGATCTTCTAAGATAAATTCGATCCCTTTCTTATACCCCTCACTACCTGCTCTTAATTCTAAACGCGATAGCTCCTCATCTGTGGCATTTTCTAATGTATCAGGCCATATGACACCTGGCGCTAATCTCCAGAGAAAATCACCATTAGCATCAGGGTTATTACCCATGTAAAAATTTATTCCACCATTAGTAGATACAGGGACTATTTTATGCAATATCGCATAATTCCTTATTATCCATGGCGACATCGTAACCATCATAAAAATAGCAATAACCAAAAACTTCTTTATGGATTTTTTTACTTTTCCCGGAGAAGGGGAAGATATGAATATCCACACAGAAATAGGGGCAATAAAAAGAAATGCTGTCTCTCGTGTAAGAGCAGAAAGCCCCAACAAAATACCGCTAATTATTCCATCTTTATTTGCAGAATGTCTCATAAATCTGTAAAGGAATAAAATAGCTGACATAAATAAAAACAAAAATAATGTCTCGCTCCATAATTCTCCTGGATACCTAATAAACTGAGGATAAAAAGCAAATAAACCAGCAGCTATTAAAGCTGTTAACTTATTAGAAAGTAATTTGGTTAATAAATAGATCACTATACAAGTCAATATACTTAATATCGCCTGAATCACTTTCACTGCAAGATAGTTATAGCCGAATAGTTTATAGATGCCTGCTAAAAAATAAGGATATGCAGGCGGCCTATACGCAAACAGCTGGCCATTACGATAAGAACCTTCTTCTATTATATGTTTGGCTGCTTTATCATAATAATAAGGATCGCTTTTTATCTCTTTAGGTGAGTAAGCAAATATCCAAAAAAGCCTTAAGAAAAAGGCAAACGTCAAAGCAACAAACAATATTTTCTTAGTTGATATATCCTTAAACATTCATTTCCCTTTCTATTGCCCCATTGATAACAAACAAATACCGGAAACTACCAAAAGAACTCCCCCAATTTGATGTAACTTTAAAAATTCTCCAATAAAAAAATATGCCAAAAGTACAACTAATAGATTAGAGCCTCCAATAACAACCGGAAAAGCAACTAATAACTTGACATGTTTCAATACAACCAAATACATGACAGTGCTAATGACATAACAAGATAGTCCTATCCATATAAAATAATTCGTCGTTAAGTTTTGTAAGGAAAAAGATCCTGAAGCTTTCTTTAAACATAACTGGCCAGCCGAGGTTAATATAATTGTTAAAACCATAATAGTATTTATAATCCAATTTGACATATTAAATGCTCCTTAATCAATGCATTAAGATGCTAAAAGTTACAAGAAGCCAAAGCACTATTGGGACAATAAAAGCTTTGTCTTTTAATATAATATCAACCGGTCCTATCCCATTACCTTCCTGCGTCTTAAACATATAACGAAATAAACAATATATAACCATAGGCACAGTATACATAAAAGCAGTTGAGTGATGCCTGGCAACGGTTTCAGGATCTACTACAAAAAGGATATAAGACAATATACATATAGCGTTCATTATAGATAGCGCTGAATTTAGCTTTTCCTTGCTATACACGATCAAAGTAGGCCTGGCATCAGATCTTTTTATTGTCCCATTGCTAAGCCACTCTAACTCTGCACGTCTTTTTCCAAATGCGAGAAATAAGCTAAGAGAAAAACCACAAACCATAAACCATCTGGACGGTTCAACGCTTATAACATAGCAACCTGCGATAAATCTGAGCATAAAACCTATAGAAATCGATAACACATCGGCTATTACTTTATGTTTTAAATATGTACTATATATTACATTATTGAATACATAGGCTAACATGATTAAAAATACTACTTTATCTAGCGTAAATGCTAAACCCAGCCCTGAGCTCAAAAGAATTATCCCTACAAATATAGCTGTAGTTTTAGAAATATTACCAGATGCAATAGGCCTTAACTTCTTTTTTGGATGAACTTGGTCTTTTTTTATATCTACGATATCATTAAGTATATAAATACTACTTGAAATAATACTAAAGGCGAAAAAACAATATATAGCCTGTATAACAGAATGAAGATCAAGAAATAATCTAGAAAAAACTAAGGGTGCCAAGACAAATACATTCTTAATCCAATGATGGATACGTAATTGTTTAGCCCAAATAGCAAGTAAATTATTACTCACTTTTGTAATTCCGGGGATACGATACCCAATTGTTAACCATAAAATTTTCATGAGATTCTTTTTTGTTTCAATATATTTCAACTTTCTTGTGATCTTATGACTTTGCGCCCTTGCGACTTTCTCTATTGAGTCTTATGTCTTCTGTTTTCTGTACTTTGTCCTTCACAACCTGCATTCCTTCCTGCAATCGTTGCCCATACATCTTTTTATAGTAATTAAGGTACTCCCCTGACTTAATTTTCATCCACCAGCCTTTATTCTGCCTATACCACTCAATTGTTTTTTCTATGCCTTCTTCGAACTTGTATTTAAGCTGCCAGCCTAATTCATTCTTAATTTTAGTTATATCCATAGCATACCGTCTATCATGGCCAAGCCTATCTTTTACATAAGTAATTAAGGATTTAGGTTTATTCAAATGTTTTAATATTATTTTTGCTATATTTATATTAGTTTCCTCTGAATTTCCTCCGGCATTATAGACTTCTCCTATCCTGCCTTTATGCAAAACAACATCTATTGCCCGGCAAAAATCTTCGGTATAAATCCAGTCTCTAACGTTTAAACCGTCTCCGTATAATGGAATGGGTTGATTATCTAAAACATTTGAAATAGTTAAGGGGATATATTTCTCCGGGAATTGATAAGGCCCGTAGTTATTTGTGCAGCGGACAATTGTTGCCGGAAATTTGAATGTTTCCACATAAGACCGGACTAACAAATCTGAACTTGCTTTTGATGCTGAATAAGGACTATTTGGTTGTATTGGCGTTAACTCAGTAAATACCCCTGTCGGACCAAGAGAACCATATACTTCATCAGTCGAAATATGGATAAATTTCTCAATATTGTTTTCTTTTGCCGCTTCTAATAAAACATGAGTGCCAACGATATTTGTTTTTATAAAAGGAATGGAATCTGTAATAGACCGGTCAACGTGTGATTCAGCGGCAAAATGAACTATAAATGAAATTCCTTCTTCTTTTATTAGATTACTTACCAATTTTCTATCCTCAATCCTTCCCTTAATAAATTTATAATTTGGATTACCTTCTATGCTTTTTAAATTTTCTAAGTTACCGGCGTAAGTCAATGCATCTAAATTAATTATCTTATAATCATAATTGTTAAGCATATAATGAATGAAATTCGAGCCTATAAATCCACAGCCACCGGTTATTAATATATTTTTCATAGTATATTTGATTACACAGATTATTGCTAGATTACACAGATTTCTGTTCGATTGCTCAGATTAAAGAACAAACCTTTTAACTCCACAACTTTTATTGCCGAAATTAACTAATAATCCGACTTTCAAATTAGATGCTCTTAAATAAGAAAGTATCTGGTATTTAAAAACATCGGGAATATTGCCTGTTAAGGCTTTAACTTCAACTATAACTTTATCTTCTATGATTAAGTCTAATCTAAGTCTGCCAACATTCTCTCCTTGATACGAAATCGTAAAACTTTTCTCAGTCTGATACCTTAAGCCTTCCTGTTTTAAAGCTATCTCTAAGGCATTATGGTATATACGCTCATTAAATCCCGGCCCTAATTCAGAATGAACCCTATAACAACAACCTATTATTTTTTCTGTAAGTGAATCATTATCTTTCATCTGTGTAATCATTTTTCATAATCTGCGTAATCATTTATTATAATCTGTGCCATCATTTTTTATTATCTGTGTAATCTTCCTTTTAATCTGTGTAATCATTTATTCTAATAAATTTATCGGTAGATTCCTCCCATTTTGGGATAGCGATATCTAATGTTTTTTTGATTTTTAAATTCGACATAGCGGAAAACATCGGCCTCTTTGCTTTTGTTTTAAAAGTATCTATTGAAACGGGAACAATTATATTTTCAGTACCCATTCTATTAATAAAATATCTGGCTAATTCATGTCTTGAAGCATAGCCGGTATTAGTTAGATGGAATAAGCCCGTTATGCCTTTTTCTAAACTTAATAATGTAACATTTACAATATTTTCTGTATATGTAGGAACTGAGACTTCATCAGATGTTATTTTAAGCACTTTAGATTTTTCAGCCCACTGTCTTAACTTGTATAAAAAGTTTTGTTTCCCCTTTCCGATAACCCAACTTAATCTGAATATCAAAAAATCAGATAAACACTCTTTGATTGCCTGTTCTCCCTCTAATTTGCTTTTACCATATACATTAAGAGGATTTGTCATGTCTTCTTCTACATATAAATCCTGTTTTTGTCCATCAAACACATAGTCTGAACTATAGTGGACTAAAAATATTTTATTTTCTTTACAGATTCTTGCTAAATTCTCGACAGCCTGACTATTTACTAAATGTGCTAATTTTGAATTTTCTTCGGCTTCATCAACTAGATTATATGCGGCGCAATTAATAATGACATTGGGTTTAGCTTCATTTATTATTGTTCTTGTCTTTGTGAAATCAGTAATATCCCATTCTTCTTCCGATGGAGCAGCAAAATCAATTTTTCTTTCATGGAAAATTTTCTGAAATTCTTTACTTAATTGCCCTGAAGCGCCTGAAATTAAAAATTTATTATTCTTCATCGTAAATAAAGCTTTTTTTAATGTTATCAAAAGAAGGATAAACTGAATCTTTTTCTGATAAAATAGGACTTTCTACCGGCCAATCAATCTTTAAGGTATCGTCATTCCAAATTATCCCTCTCTCGTGCTGAGGTGAATAAATATTCGTGCATTTATATATAACTTCTGTTATCTCAGATAATGTACAAAATCCGTGGGCAAATCCTGAGGGGATATATAGCATTTTTTTATTTTTTGAAGATAGATTAACCCCTATCCATTTACCATAAGTTGGAGACCCTGTTCTTATATCTACGGCTACATCAAAGATTTCTCCGGAAATAACTTGAATGGTTTTACCTTGAGCAAAGGGGGAAATCTGATAATGTAAACCCCTTAAAACTCCTTTTTGAGTTGATTTTGAATAATTATCCTGAATAAATCTTTCTTTTATTCCAAATTCTATAAAATCTGAATACTTATAGGTTTCCATAAAGAAACCTCTGCCATCAGGAAAGACTTTAGGTTCAATTAAAACAAGTCCGGGAATATCTAATTTTTTAAAACTAAACGGCATAACTACATCCCTTATTCATATTTTCCTTAATAATTCTCAACAAGTACTCACCGTATCCGGCGTTTACATTCTTAGCTATAATTTGTAATTGGTTTTGGTTGATAAAGCCCATCTTATACGCTATCTCTTCAATACATCCGATTTTTAGGCCTTGCCGTTCTTCAATGGTTTTAATAAACATTGAGGCATCAAGCAATGAATTATGAGTCCCTGTATCAAGCCAGGCGTATCCTCTGCCTAATAATTTGACTTTTAACTGCTTCCTCTGTAAATAGGTATTGTTAACATCAGTAATTTCTAACTCTCCTCTCTGGGAAGGCTTGATTTTCTTTGCTATTTTTACAACCGAGTTATCATAAAAATATAATCCGGTAATCGCCCAGTTGGACTTAGATTTTTTAGGTTTTTCTTCTATAGAAATTACATTATTGTTATCATCAAACTCTACTACACCGTAACGTTGGGGGTCTTTTACGTAATACCCAAAAACAGTAGCCCCTTGTTTCTGTGAAACTGTTTCCTTTAAAACCTCTGAAATACCGTGGCCAAAAAATATATTATCTCCCAACACTAAACACACTGAATTCTTACCAATAAATTCTTCTCCTATAATGAATGCCTCGGCTAAACCTTTGGGTTCTTTCTGTTGGGCGTATTGAATGTTTAAGCCAAAATCTTCTCCGCTATTTAATAAATCCGTAAATCTCGGCAAAGCCTCAAGCGTTGAGATAATAAGTATATCCCTGATTCCTGCCAGCATTAATACCGATAATGGATAATAAATCATCGGTTTGTCATAAACAGGCAAAAGCTGCTTACAAACGGCTTTTGTTACCGGATATAATCTTGTTGCTTTACCGCCTGCTAATATTATTCCTTTCATTCTTTAGCTTCTCTCTATTATCGTATATCGTATCGCGTATTGCGTATCGAGTATCGAATATCTATCATCTACTCTCCATTTTCTGTTCTCGCCCTACATTTCTCGTCCTTCGTCTTTTCGTCTCTCGTCCCTCGTTTCTTATCCCCCTTCACTTCCGTCCAACACTCACATAAGTAAATCCTAATCTTTTCATCCTCTCCGGCTCATAGATGTTCCGGGTGTCAATTAGTACCGGTTTTTTTAACAATTTTTTTGCTTTTGCTAAGTCGAGATACCGGAATTCGTTCCATTCGGTAAGGATAACCAGAGCGTCGCTGTCTTCCATAACCTCATAGGCGTCATTACAATACCTGATATCCTTCAGTACTTTTTTTGCCGCGTTCATTGCCACCGGGTCAAACGCTTTTATTTGAGCGCCGTCTTTTTTTAAACCTTCGATTATAGTAATAGCCGCGGATTCCCGAATATCATCAGTGTTAGGTTTAAAGGCTAAGCCTAATATGCCAATGGTTTTATTTTTAAGATTGCCTATTATCTTTTTGATTTTTTCTATCATCCATTTTTTTTGCCGCTCATTTACCGCTACAGTTGCTTTCACGATTTTTAAGTCATAACCCACGTTTTTGGCAATATCAATTAAAGCAAGGGTATCTTTTGGGAAGCAGGACCCTCCGTAGCCGGGGCTGGCATGAAGGAATTTAAAGCCGATTCTTCTATCGAGCCCGATGCCTTTAGCAATCATGTTTACGTCAGCTCCTACCTTTTCGCAGATATTAGCCATTTCATTGATGAATGAAATTTTTGTCGCCAGAAACGCGTTTGCCGCGTATTTAATCATCTCGGATGTTTCGAGTGTGGTGAATACCATGGGGGTTTCGAATAAATAAAACGGCCGGTAGATATCTTTCATAATCGCTCTTGCCTGATCACTTTCCGTGCCTACGACAATCCTATTCGGACGCATAAAGTCTTCGATTGCCGAACCTTCCCTCAGGAATTCAGGATTTGATACCAGGTCAAAATCCGGCATCCGGGGATCAATATCCGGATTCTTAGCTAATCGTTCCGGAGAAAATTTTTCATCTAATGTTTTCTGAATCATTACGCGGACATTGGCGCAGGTTCCCATTGGAACAGTGCTTTTCATCACAATAACTTTATACTCATCCATATGTTCAGCTATTGCTACGGCAACCGCGTTTATGTTTGATATGTCAGGCGCGCCATCACCGCTATTAGGTGTATTTACCGCGATATAAAGAGCTAAAGACGATTGGATGCTTTCTTCTAAATTTGTAGTAAAGCTTAGCCGTTTTTCTTTTAGATTCCTATGGACTAATTCCTCTAACCCCAGTTCATAAATGGGAATAATGCCTTTTCGCAGTTTCTTGATTTTTTCCTCATCTTTATCCACGCATATTACCGTATGCCCGAAATCCGCCAGACAGGTTCCTGTTACTAAGCCCACATAGCCGGCACCAAAAATTGAGATATTCATGTTTTAAACCGCCTCCTTCTTTCCAAGCGAAATTTTTTTTGAAAAATATTCTATTGTTCTTTTTAAACCCTCATCGATATCAATCCGGGGTTTCCATTTTAAAATTTTAGTTGCTTTTGTGATATCGGGTTTTCTTCTTTTGGGATCGTCTTGGGGCAATTTAAAAAATGTTATTTTTGACGATAAGCCGGTTATTTCCATTACTTTTTTCGCGAGCTCAAGCATCGTATATTCACTTGGATTCCCTAAATTAATAGGTAACAAATATTTAATGTCCATGAGTTTTAAAATTCCTTCAATTAAATCATCCACGAAACAAAAGGATCTGGTTTGCGTACCCTTTCCATATATTGTTAATGCCTTCCCTTTCAAAACCTGCACAATAAAATTAGAAACGACTCTTCCATCATCAAGCTGCATATTCGGCCCATAGGTATTGAAAATACGGACAATTCGAATTTCAATATTATGTTGACGGTGATAGGCGTAGGTTAATGCTTCAGCCCCTCTTTTGCTTTCATCATAACAACTACGCTCACCAATCGTATTGACATTACCCCAATATTCTTCAGGCTGCGGATGAATTAGCGGGTCTCCATACACTTCAGAAGTCGATGCGAGAAAAAACTTTGCCTTCTTGAGCTTTGCTAATCCTAAACAATTATGTGTACCTAAAAGCCCGGATTTTAAGGTCTTAATCGGATGCGCGAGATAATCGTTAGGGGAAGCAATCGCGGCAAAATGTAAAACCCAGTCAATATCTTCTTCTATTACAAACGGCTTTGATATATCATGCTCAATAAGTGTGAAGTTGTTGTTCCCTATCAATCCCCGCACATTTTCCTTGGATCCGGTGATAAAATTATCTATACATACTACCCGATCCCCTCGATCGAGAAACTTCTTGCATAAATGGGATCCAATAAAACCCGCGCCGCCGGTAATTAAGATTTTCATTTTCAATCTCCTTTGAGTATCAAGTATTGCGTATCGTGTGAAGAAAGGTTACATAAAGTTACTTAAAGTTAAGGTTACTTAAAGTTACATAAGGTTACTTAAAGTTGCTTAAGGTTGCGTTAACGTGAAGTAACCTTCTCAAAGCAACCTTCTCTAACCTTCCCTAACCTCAGGTAACTTTCCCAAAGTAACCTTCTCTGCGTAACCTTCTTAATGTAACCTTCTTAATGTAACCTTCTCTAAGTACCTTATCAGCTATCGACCATCGACTTCCTTTTTGTGAGTTTGTGACATAGAACACTTCAGAGTCTCCAGTACAACAATCCTGAGTCTTTGAATGTTTCTTTGTTGAAGATGCCTTTAACATCAATCACTACGCCTTTACTGCCTTTGCGCGATACATGGTTTTTTATGGCTTCGGGTGTTAGTTTTTCCCGGAAAAGGTCGTGGTTCACCGCGAGTATTATGCCGTCAGCCTTAATCTCAGGGGTGTATCCGGTTAAATCTATGTTGTATTCTTTTTTTACCTCTTCTTTATCAGCTAAAGGGTCGCAGATAATGACTTCTACTCCATAGACTTTTAGCTCTTGGATTATGTCAATTACCCGGGAATTGCGGATATCACTGACATTCTCCTTAAAAGTGATTCCGCAAAGGAGAATTTTTGCTCCTTTGACCGGTTTATCAGCTTCAATGAGGTTTTTTATTACGGCTTCGGCAATATATTTGCCCATACCGTCATTTATTCTTCGTCCGGCAAGTATAATTTGGGGATTATAGCCTAATTCTTCAGCTTTGAAAGTTAAGTAGTAAGGGTCTACTCCGATGCAATGGCCGCCTACCAGTCCGGGAAACATTTTGATGAAATTCCATTTAGTTGCCGCGGCATTTAATACCGATAAAGTATCAATGCCGGCTTTTTGAAAAATTATCGCCAGTTCGTTCATAAGCGCGATATTGAGATCTCTCTGAGTGTTCTCTATGATTTTCGCGGCTTCGGCGCATCTAATAGACTCGGCTTTATACACTCCGGCTTCGATAATCAATTCGTAAACTTCAGAAATTTGCTTAAGTGTTTCCCGGTCACAGCCGGATACTACCTTTATAATATTTGTAAGTGTATGTTCTTTATCCCCGGGATTAATGCGTTCGGGAGAATAGCCGGCTTTAAAATCTTGTTTATACTTAAGCTTTGAATGTTGTTCTAAAAGCGGTATGCAAAGGTCTTCGGTCACTCCGGGATAAACTGTTGATTCAAAAACAACAATAGCGCCTTTTTTTAAGTTTTTACCCACGATTTTCGAAGCATTCAGGAGGTAGGAGAGATCAGGCCGCTTATTTTTGGTTATCGGTGTAGGCACAGCTACAATAATGAAATCAGCTTGTTTCAGTTTTTTTTCGTCGTCTGTAAATTCCAGGAAAGACGCGGATTTGATTTCATCGGGGGTTGTTTCGTTGTTTGAGTCAATTCCCTTTTGTAAATTAGCTATCCGCGTTTGTTTTAAGTCAAACCCGATAGTATGCGTAATTTTACCGAATTCGACAGCCAGAGGAAGTCCGACATAACCAAGCCCCACAACCGCGACTTTCGCTTTTTTTGTTTTGAGCTTTTCAGATAAATTCATCATCTCTCACCTTTTTTTATTTAACCACATTTTTTTTGACAGGATTAACTGGATTAACAAGATAAAATTTCATATTTAACCACAAGATTACACTAGATCTTGATACTTTAAAATCTTCTTAACAATTTAATCGCGGATTATTTTTTTACCACGAAGTTCACGAAGGTTTTATCATAGAACAAATCTTTTTATTCCTAATTTTAATTTTTCAACGTTAAAATTAAGCAATAACCCAACTTTAATTTTTGCCAATTTCATATAAGTTAGTATTTGAGCTTCGTGTATGCCTAAAATTTTATCAACGCTTTTTAATTCTATAATAAGCTTATTTGCTATAAGAATATCGATACGATATCCACAATCTAATTTAATCCCGTTATATTCTATCGGTAAAGAACATTGTAGAGTAAACGGTATATCTGATAGTTTTAATTCATGAGCTAAACATTGTTCATAAGCCGATTCAAGTAAGCCTGGTCCAAGAGCCCGGTGTACTTTTATGGCACAACCTATAACTTTATTTGATAATTCATCAAATTTTACTTCGTGTCCTTCGTGTTTAAAATATTTATTTACCGGCACTTCTTCCATACTCATCTTCCAGCCTCTGGATATCATCTTCTTCCAGATATTTTCCGCATTGCACCTCTATGATTTTTAAAGGGATATCTATGGGATTTTCCAAGCAATGAATGCCTTTTTTGGGGATATAAGTGCTTTCATTGGTGTTAAGGTAGAGAGTGTTTTTTTTGTTGGTTATTTTCGCTTCGCCTTCCACTACTACCCAGTGTTCGCTTCTTTGTATATGTCTCTGGAGGCTCAGTCTTTTATGGGGTAATACTTCCACAAGTTTAACTTTAAATCCAATGCCGGAATTTAAAACCGTGTAAGTTCCCCAGGGCCTTTTTACTTTCGTATGAATTGAATGTTCTTTACGTCGGTTTTGTTTGAGGATACGGACTATTTCTTTTACTTCTTCCGCTCTTGACTTGTCACAAACAAGAAGAGCGTCCGGCGTATCGCTGATAATCAGGTCTTTTAAGCCAATAGTAGCAATCAGCCTTGGCTCACCGAATACCGCTGTATTTTTGCTCCCTATATCTATGGAATCCGCCTGGATTGTATTACCGTTTTTATCTTTAGCTAAAAGTTCAGCTAAAGCCGGCCAGGAACCCAAATCCGACCAGCCAATATCTTTCGCGGCCACTACCGCGGTTCGCTTGGATTTCTCTAATATCCCGTAGTCAAGCGAAATAGCCGGTATTCGTTTCCATGTTTTTTCGTTTATATCCGCGGTATCTATTTTCTTTAGTTTCGCGGCAAGTTCCGGCAAATAAGCTGTTATTTCATCCAAAATGACTTTTGCTTTCCAGATAAACATTCCACTGTTCCAGAAATATTTTTTGTCCTTAAAATACTTCTCGGCTTTAACCCTATCCGGTTTTTCCACGAATTTCTCAACACGATATGCTTTGTATTTCGCCTGTCTGTTTTTACTCTTTAGGTCTATGGTCTGTGGTCTATGGTCTATGGTCTGTATTTTAATATACCCATACCCTGTATGAGGCATAGTTGGCGGAATCCCCAGAGTAACCAGATAATCTTTTCCTGCTAATATCTCTGCCTGTTTCAATACACCTAAAAAACTTGTGTTATTCGAAATAAAGTGGTCTGAGGGGAAAACAAACATTATCGCGTCAGGGTCTTGTTTAATTATAAACCTTGCGGCTAAACCAATAGCCGGAGCAGTGTTTTTCCCTTCAGGCTCAAGAATGATATTCGCCTCCGGTATGAAAAAATTTTCAACCTGTCTTTTTATCTCGAAGTTATGCCGGCAATTGGCGACAATATAAATGTTTTTTGGCGCGATAAAGGGTGTAATCCGTTTCACGGTCTGTTGAAGTAAGGATTTATTGCCTTTGAGTTTTAAAAATTGCTTTGGTTCCAACTCCCGGCTTAACGGCCAAAAACGGCTGCCTACTCCGCCAGCCAGAATTACCGCGTACTTGTTATTTGATATTTCGTTCATATATCGTCAATGGTTAATAGTCGATAGTCAATGGTCGATAGTCTATGGGGAGAAAGTAACGCGTATTGCGTATCCTTCGGGGATACTCAGGATTCTCTCCTTCGACTGTGCTCAGGACAAGTTTCGGTCATCGCATATCGAGCATTCAGCATCCAAACTTTCTGACTTCTGTCCTCTGACTTCTGAAGCCTGTCTCCTCCCACTTCTCTATCGAGCATCTAAACTTTCTATTTACTGCCTTCTTCCCTCTGAAGTTTTAGGCCTTGAGTCTTGGGTCTTGGGAAGAAGGCTTTTTCTCCCCTGTCCTGCTTCATCCTTTGTTTTTTTTCTTTCTTTTCAACGCGGAAAGGACTAATCCTCCTAATCCGATTCCAAAAAGGGTTAAAGTTGCCGGTTCAGGATTAAGACCAACAAAATCATTGCCACTGCCCGAATTACTAGTGCCGCCTAAATCATCTGTATAGCCTGGATCATTTGAGTAATCAAGATCAACAAAATCACCGCCGCTGCCCGAATTATTTGAGTAATCGGCACCGGAAAAAGAAACCGAATCAGAATCGCTGCCCCCTCCTCCGCTTTTACAGCCAATAAAGCAAACTGCTACTGTCAAAATCAGTATAAATCTTAACATTATGGATCACCTCCTTTTGAATAGTCTATGGTCGATATTCATTGAAATATGCTTCGCGAAATATACTTCGTGAAATATACTTCATGAAATATATAGATATAGATAGAAATAAATGGAAATATGTTGAAATAAATAGTCCGCCATTGGCGGAAAATATAATTGGAATACATCTTTATTGCTTTAATCTTCATTTTTGGCCTTAGTTTTTGATTTGTATGTTGAACTTATAAAGTTATTTAATTTGATTGATAATTTCTTGCTCAATTTTTCCATTTTGTTAAAAATATCTTTATCGATAATCTTTCGTTCATGGAGTAAAGATAACCAATGTTCACACGATTCACTTAAAGACGCACGGCTGGTATAATAGAACTTAATCCTATCTAAGAAGTGATATCTTTTATACCCTTCAGCAATGTTTGCCCCTACAGAATCGATAGATTCAATAAATTGATCTCCCATAATCTTCTTTTCATGCCAATTCAATGCGCTATAGATTTCCCATGCAATTCCTGATAATTCTCTGGATATCCTGTAAACCTCTAAATCCTTCAGTTCTATATATTTCTTTATATCCATTCTATATCTATATATTGATATATCTCTACCCTTTCACCAGTTGGCTTTTAAAATATTCGACTGTTCTCCTAAGGCCTTGTTCAAAATCAACTATGGGTTTGAAGCCAAGCATTGACTTGATTTTAGAAACATCGGCTAAGGTTTTGAATACGTCTCCTTTGCGTACAGGTAAAAATTCCGGTTGGATATTTTTGCCGATGATTTTATTGAGTGAGTCAACTATGCTTAATACAGTGTTGTCTTTTCCGTTGGCAACGTTAAGAATCGTATTGCGTATCGCGTATTGCGTATCGCGTAAAGGGACGGTGGCGGCAAGGATGTTGGCTTCAACTACGTTATCAATATAAGTAAAATCACGGGATTGTTTGCCATTACCAAAAATCGGCGGTTGTTCATTATTAAGAATGCAATGGATAAATTTAGGGATAACTACAGCGTATTCGTCGTCTAATGCCTGCCTTGGGCCGAACACGTTAAAGTAACGCAGGCTTACTGTTTCCAGGCCGAAGTTCTCGCTGAAAATCCGGCAGTAATATTCACCGGCTAATTTAGTCAAAGCGTAAGGAGAAATAAGTAACGGATAGGCGGTTTCCTTCTCAGGGAATTTGTCGGTATCTCCATAAACAGAACTTGATGACGCAAAGACCAAACGTTTCGTCCCGCACTCTCCACCGGCTTTAAGCATATTTAAAGTGCCATTAATATTTACCTCGTTATATTCATAAGGGTTATTCATTGATTTAGGTACACTGCGTAAGGCGGCCTGGTGGAATATAATTTCGATACCTTTACAGGCTCTTAGACAAGTATCATAGTCACAGATATCGCCTCTGATTAGTCGATAGTCGATGGCCGATTGTCCATAGCTGGATACAAAAGAGAGGTTCTCTTCTTTTCCGGAAGAGAAGTTATCAAGTACAACCACGTCATTTCCTTCCTTCAGTAATCGTTCAACAATATGTGAACCGATAAATCCTGCTCCGCCGGTTACCAATGCTTTCATTGTTTTCTCCTTATTTAATAGATATTGTCAAAATTATTTAAGTTTAAATAACCAATCACCAAGATATACCCTTACGGGCACAGGCAAGATACAAACAAATTCCAATCTTCAATAATCAATAACCAAAATACCTGATTTTGTTGAATTTTTTGGTTATTGAAATTTGGTCATTGGTTATTGTTTGGTTATTGTTTCTTGTGTCTTGGTTATTCATTCCTTCTGTGCCCTCTGTGGTTTTTTCATAACTTATCCTAAAATGTAAAAACCGCTTCGGTATAACTGTCTAAATCTCCGATATCGAACCAATCACCCTGGAAAGTATATCCATAGACACTATCCCGTTGGGAAAGCCATTCTAAATAACTTCCTATTTTGTCAAGATCATTGTCAGCTTGGAAATATTCTTTAATAAGAGAGACTTTTTCTTTGGGGAAAAAGTAAAGGCATGTTGAAATAAGCTGTGAGCCGTTTAATTGATTGGGTTTTTCGAAAAACTCAATAACTTTTGACGTATTATCCATTTTTACTATGCCGAATTTATTCGCTTTTAATTTTCCATTCAGGTTATAAACGCCAATCACATTGTTTGGCCGTAGTTTTTTAGTAAAATCCACGAATTCATCAAGGGAGAAAGAGAATAAATTATCTCCGCCGAGTACCAATAAATCATCGTCAATATTTTCCTTTTCACAAACAAAGGCTAAATCTTTTACCGCGCCTAACTTATCTTTGTGATTTAAAGAGCCGTCATTAATGAGTTTAATCGGTGTTTCGGAATTGAAGTTGTCAAGCCATTGTTGGAATTGTTTGAAAAAACGGTTATTGCTAACAATAAATATTTCTTCTACTTCTTCTATTAACTGAACTTTATTTACAATAAATTCAATAATAGGTTTACCCCGTATAGGAAGAAGAGGCTTCGCCCGTTCTTTGGTTAAAGGATATAACCTTGTTCCATAACCAGCCGCTAGGATTATTGCTTTCATAAGTTTCGTATCCTCCGGGAATACTCAGGATTCCCTTCGGTCATTTCGTATTGCGTATCGCGTATCGCGTATTGCGTTATAAATTCCTTTTACTAACTTTATACCTTTTTTCCAAACTCTTAAATCTCTAAAATATTTTATTTTGTCTTCCATTTTGTCATATTTGTGTTTTGTACGCGATACGCGATACTCGTTACGCGATACGCTATTATTGCTTTCATAAATTTCGTATTGCGTTATAATTTTTTTGCTAAATTAGTAATCATTCTACAAATATGGTCGATTATTTCTGTTAATTCGTTTTCTTTGTCTTCTTTTATGTAAGACAATTCTTTTGTAATTATCACCTGGGTTTCTAATTCCGCGCAGGAACCTAAAGATATATTGAGAAATTGTTTGTATTCTTTGTTATGTTTTCGTCTAAAACCCTCTGCTATGTTAGAAGGGATAGAAATGGCACATCTTCTCATTTGAGAAGAAAGTCCATATTGTTCTTCTTTAGGGAAACTTTTCGTTGTTTTATAAATTTCTTTTACTAGCTCTATACCTTTTTTCCAAACTCTTAAATCTCTAAAACGTCTTATTTTGTCTTCCATATTGTCATATTTGTTTGTACGCGATACGCAATACGCGTTACGCGATACGAATCACGCGATACGCGTTACAATATTTTTAAAGAATATAATTGCTCCCACAATTACCGCGTTTATTGAGGCTAAGAGGACCCCGGCAGCGGCAATGTCTTTAACCAGTTTAACCGAAGGATGATATTTCTTGCCGTTTAAAAAGTCTAAGCTTAACTCTAAAGCCGTGTTAATAATTTCACAAGCAATAACAAAGATCATGGCTAAAAACAAAATTGCCATTTCTAAATAAGAAACCTTAATCAAAAGACTTAAGACAATGACCGATAATCCCGTAATAATATGTATACGGATGTTCCTTTGGCTTTTTAAAGCGAATTTAAGCCCTTCCCAGGCACAAACAAAGCTGCTCAATAAATTTCTTCGTTTATTAAAAATATTTAAGGGATAATTGTTAACCTCTAATGAAGAAGCATTAGCGGTTAAGGGATTAGGTCCGGAATGATTATTTTTTACAACTTCATCCATCCCTTGACCAAGATTAATCTCCGGCATAGTTATTGTTCTATTCATTATTCCTCCCTTCGGCGCTTGTAAGCTTTGATTTCTGATTGGAATCACGTGATTTTAATATTCTTGCTGGCACTCCCACTACTACAGCGTTATCAGGAACATTCTTATTCTTTGTCACTACTGCCCCGGCTCCGGTTATCGCGCCTTTACCTATTTTTAGAGGAGCGACTAAAATTGAGCCGCTTCCGATAAAAGCTCCTTTTTTAATTGTTGTTTTATGTTTTTGTTTGCCGTCGTAATTAGCGATAATTGTTCCCGCGCCGATATTTACCCTTTCTTCAACCATGGTATCGCCCAGATAAGTCAGGTGCTTGACTTTGCTTCCTTTAGAAATTGTACTGCGATTTAATTCCACAAAATTTCCCACAATGACTTCATCTTTAACTCTGGTCCCTTTGCGTATCCGGGCAAAAGGGCCAATCTGACAGTTTTTGCCGATCTTAACATCGGTTTCTATGACAGTTAAAGGATTTATTGTTGTTCCTTTACCAATAGTTACGCCGTCAGCAATGTAAGTAGTTAAGGGGTCAATAATCTTCACCCCGCGTTTTATTAATTTATAAAGGCGACTTAACCGCTCTTTATTTTGGGCTATTATTTGTTCTCCGGGATTAAAATTGTTTTTCATATTTTACTCCTCGTTATCCGGTTATTTCCGTATTTCAAGCATGTAAGCCGGTTTCCTCCGGCTCTATCCCGATTTCTCCTTTTATCCGGGCAGCTAAACTCTGCGCTATTTCCGTAATTAAACCCTGGTCTTTACCTTCAACCATGATTCTTGCTAAGGGCTCGGTTCCTGAATACCTGACTAAAAGCCTTCCGTTATCTTTTAGCCGGGTATTAGAATCACATATAGCTCCCCAGACCGAAGGGATAGATTCAAAAGGTTTTTTTTCTTTTACTTTTACATTCAATAAGATTTGGGGCATCTTTTTAAAACATTTTGAAAGCTCATTTAACGAGGTGTTTTGTTCTTTCAATATTTTAAGAATTTTTAGCGCCGTAAGCAGGCCGTCAGGTGTGGGAGAATGATCTAAAAGAATGATGTGTCCTGATTGCTCACCGCCTAAGTTAAGATGGTTCTTAATCATAGATTCCAAAACGTATTTATCACCTACGTTGGTAAAAATAACCTTGCCGCCTAACTTTTCTATCGCCAGTTTTAAACCGTAGTTACTCATTACTGTGGTAACGATTGTAGCTTTAGGGAGCCTTTGATTCTTTAATAAATAACCGGCAATTATAGCTAAGATATAATCACCGTCTAAGATATCCCCTTTATTATCAATAAGAATCATTCTGTCTCCGTCACCGTCAAAAGCGAAGCCGATATCAGACCCGGTATTTACGACTAATTCTTTAAGGAGCGCCGGATTCATTGCTCCTCCTTTGTTTATATTTTCACCGCACGGGGAATCGTTTATAGATATAACCCGGGCTTTTAATTGTTCAAAAAGTTTTTTGGCAAAAAGAGCGGTAGCTCCACAGCCACAATCCAGACAAATGTTTATCCCCTCTAAATTTAAATTCCCCAGTATTGACTTCAGAAAATTGAGGTAAAGAGAGTTAGCCGGTTCAAGCGAAGATACTTCTCCCCGTTTCTGACAGGTTAAATCAACAAAACTGTGAATCAAATTGTTAAATATTATTTCCTCAATCCAGTCTTCATCCTGAGGTGAAACTTTATACCCCCCGGAACCAAAAAATTTAATGCCGTTATCTGTGGGTTCATTATGAGAAGCGGAAATCATAATTCCCATATCCGCGGAAAGCTCTTTTACCAAAAAAGCCAGCCCGGGGGTAGGAATTATTCCGGCTAAAAGGACATCTACCCCGTAGGAGCTGATGGCATCAGATAATATGCTTTCGATCCTATAGCCGCTTAACCGGGTGTCCTTGCCGATAATTACTTTCATCGGGAGGTTGCTGCCCTTCCTTTTATAATGAAGCAGGCGGGCTATACTGCCTCCTATTTTGAAAACCATGCCGTCAGTTAGAGGATAAATCCCCGGGGTACCTCTTATCCCGTCTGTGCCGAATAATTTTTCGTGTTTTTGTTCCATATTTAAACCTCGCTAACTATTTTTCTGGTGGTAATAATAATAGTAACCGCAAAAATCGGGTGTCCGGTGATCAGTTTTGGTAAGGATAAATCCCAGAAATTTATTATGCGCCTGTTCAAGAAGCTCTTTTGCCTTTTCCACAATATGGGCCTTTGTGCGCTGTGCCTGAACCACTATAATAACGCCTTCGGTTTGAAGCCCTAAGACCCGGGCATCAGTGAAAGGGATAAGGGGCGGGGTATCCAGGATTACGTGGGTGAATGACTCAGTTTTTAATTTTTGCAGAACCGACCCCATTTTCTTTGAACCAAGTAATTCTGAAGGGTTAGCAGGTGATTTCCCTCTGGGTATGAGGAAAAGGTTCTTACGGACCGTAGGATGTAAAGCGACAGGCCAATCAAAGTCTCCACTTAAAATATCTGATAGTCCCGGCGCGAAGTTTACATTTAATAACTTATGTAAGTCGCCGTTACGTAAATCACAATCTACCAAAAGGACTTTGCTTTCTAAATCAGAGGCTAAAGCCATGGCTAGATTTACCGTGGTCACGCTTTTCCCTTCGTTATGCAGGGCGCTGGATATGGTAAACATATTAGAATAGGTTATGTTTTTAGTTAGCGCGCCTTTATTGGGGATACTAAGCTTTTTAAGCGATGATTTTATGTTCGTTCGTAAAATCCGGTATTGTTCGGATACCGGCGAAGAATGGTTGAAATAAGCGACTACTCTGGAATCAATTCCTGAATCATCAGTACTCCGGGCAAGAAAAAGTTTTTCTTTAAGCCGGAGTTTTTCTTCTAAGCTTAAACCTTTAGGAGCAGGTTTTTCAGGATCGGGCTTAGAGAAAGATATATCCTCTGTTTTAGTGGAAGCCGCGATAATCTCCTGACGAATGGTTATTTTGTCTTTTTCTCTTTGCTCTTCAACTTTTTTTAGGGCATCACTGATTTTTCCCATTATTCCTCCTTGTTCATATCGTTATAACTTTTAATTCCCGCGCTGTCTCTTCAATAATGTCCCCTCCGACGATCTTTATTTCTCTTGTAAATCCCGTAAGAAGGGATCTGTCGCATATGGAATTTATTAAGCGGGGGATTCCTTTGGAACAAAAACTAATTTTATCTAAAGCGTTTTGATCAAACAACATTTGGCCGTTATTAAAACCGGCTTTTTTAATCCGGTGTTCGATATATTTGGTAACTTCTTCTTTACTTAAGGGGTATATATGATAATAGACCGCTATTCGTTGTTTAAGCTGGGTTAACTTCTCTAATTCCAGGATATCTTTTAATTCCGGCTGGCCTATAAGGATAATCTGGATTAATTTCTCTTTATCGGTTTCTAAATTGGAAAGCATTCTTACTTCTTCCAAAACGCCGGCATTAAGATTCTGCGCTTCGTCAATGACTAATACCACATTAAAGCCTAAATTAATTTGTTCGATAAGAAATTTATTCAACAGAAAAAGGAGCCGGACTTTTGTCCAATTATCTTTGAAAGGAATTCCAAAATCATCCAGAATCGCCATAACCATTTGTTTCGGCGTAAGCCTGCTATTGGTAATAAGGGCTATTTTCGTTCCCGCGTCCAAGCTATTTAAAAGCATATGCCAGACAGTAGTTTTCCCGGCCCCGATTTCTCCGGTGATTACGGCAAAACCTTTCCTTTCGTTGATAGTATAAATTAGACTATCCAGGGCTTCGGTATGTTTCTCACTAGGGAAGAAATATTTGGAATCAGGCGTAACATTAAATGGTGTATCGTTTAGTCCGTAGAATGTTTTGTACATTTTACCTTCGTTTTAGTTTGTTATGAAACTCCAGTGTTTTCTCCCGTAGGGGGAATGTGCTTTAACGGCATCATGATCTGCCTTTTGTTAAAGCCTCAAGGTTAATGTATCAAATCGGCAATTTGCAAGATTATAGATCTAAAATTTATCTCTGGAATAACAAAGATTGCTATGAGTGTCAGGATGATAATTAAACCTATAATAAATAATATTTTTGTTGTTGAATCCGCGCGTTTTTTTAAATCGTCTTCGGTAACGATTTCGGAAATACTGCCCAATACCGGCATATCAAAAAAGTTTTTGAGTTCATCAGCGGTTTTGAAAGATGTATCTGTGTATTCTAAAAGATAAATGAATCCGGCTCCGGCCATCGCGCCTAAAATTATACCCAAAAAGTTAATTTTTAATTTATTAGGTTTTATCGGCTTTAAAGGAAGCCTGGCCGGTTCTATGATTCGGAATTTGGTTTTATTTTCGGAGTTATCTAATCTTTCGGTAATTTCGGCGGTTTCCAGTCTTTCTAAAAGCATGGCGTAAATTTTCTCATTAATGGCTTTGCCCCGGGTTAAACGGTCAAGTTCTTCCTGCCGGCGGGGAAAAGAATCGGCAATGTTGATATAAGCCTGGGCGTCTACCCCTACTTTTTCGGATACTTGTTCAATATATTGGGTGCGTTTTTCCTTAAGAGATTCTATCTTTGTGTTAATGGCTTTTATCCGGGGATGTTTTTCAGTACAGTCTATAGAAGCCATTACCAATTCGGCTTCCAGGGATGCTAATTCAGTATTTATCTTATTCAAAGTCAATCCTGCCGGAGACACATTTTCGGAAAGCGTGCCGTTGTTTGCTTGTCCGGAATCATTCGTTTTTGATTCGGATAATATGCCTAAGCCGTATATCTCATTAAATTTCCTTAATTCTTCCCCGGATTCATCCAACTTTTTCTTGTAAATAACGAGTTGTTGGTTTATAAAAGTAATCGCGGATTCAGTATCCTCAAGTTGTAAAGAAATATTTCTTTGAATTAAAATATCACAAAGGGCATTTACCAGATCCTGGGTGCCTTTAGGCTCCTGGCCCTGGTAGGAAATCATTAATACTTCCCGGGATTTCATCCCTAATTTAATATTCCTTCTTATTCCAACAATAAGCCGCTCTAATTCTAACGGGCTTCGCATATCCTTATTTAATTCCAGCTTTTCTACAAGTTGAAAAAGCCTCGGCCAGGCTAAAATTTCTTCTCTTAACGAATTTAAACGCGCGGTAACTGGAGTAGATACGGCAAGATTTTTAAGCAGGGGATTAACTACTTTTTTCTCTTCAATTAAAATTATTGCTGTTGCCTGATAAACCCTGGGTAAAACATAACTGCTTATCAAGAATCCGGCATAAATGAGCATTAGCGGAATAATAAAAAACCACTTGCGCCTGAGGAATAGAATCCAGTATTCCTGTAGATCGAATTTTGTTTTTTTCTCTGTCATAAAACCTCCTGTCTGAGAATGCGATATTGTCGAAATTATTTAAGTTTAAATCACCAATCACCAAGATATACCCTTATACCCTTACGGGCACAAGCGGGCACAGGCAAGATACAAACAAATTCCAATCTTCAATAATCAATAACCAAAAGGCCTGATTTTGTTGAATTTTTTGGTTATTTGAATTTTCCGCCAGAGGCGGATCAGCCTTTGGCTGAGGTCATTGGTTATTGTTTCTTGTTTTTTGGTTATTCCTTCCTTCTGTGACCTCTGTGGTTTCTTTCATATTACTTTTAACACTACTGTTTATATTAAGCTAAGAGTTAATCGTCGGAATCTCCCCAGTCATGAGTTATAAGGGAATCCGCGCTGCGTGCCCGGCTAAATGGTGCTAGAAGATTTGCCAGTGCCCGGTTTATCTCTGACGGGATTGTTGAAGGTACAACTACAATATCCCCGGGGACTAAATCCACATTATCTTTGGTGATGCCTTTATATAAAATTTTGAAAAGGTCTATTTTTTTCTGGGTAGGATGATAGCGATCTGACTTAACCACATAAATTCTTCTTAAAGCCGCGCTGCGTGTAGGTAATCCGGCACTGACAATAGCGTCACGCAGAGAAATCGCGTCTCCTTTCATCGGATATTTACCCGGCCGTCCCACTTCACCAAGAATATAAACGAATTTACTCCGGTAAGCTAAGATAACCACGCTGACTTCCGGGAATTTTACGTATTTTTTTAACTTCTCAATCAGGATTTCTTTTACCTGCTCTTTATTTAAGCCTTCGGCTTTTACATCTCCCACAAATTTATACTGGATATTTCCGTCAGGTCCAATGACAAACACTCCGCTGAATTCTTCCTGATTCCTTACCACAATCTCAATGACATCATCTTTTCCCAGAGTGTAGGTATCACCTTCCCCGATTATGGCAGGGAAAGATTTCGTCTGATCATCCTGATAACCTAATGAAGAAACAATCTCAGAACTACTCTTCCGGGCAAAACTCTGGCCGCAAAATACGATAAGAAAAATTGTCACTAACCCGGTAAACGCAAAAAATTTGTTTAACTTCACAAGCATCCTCCTTTTTTCTAATATAAGCATATGTATTTTTTCATATATATTAATAAAGAGAGTCATGAAGCGATTTTAATTGTTTTAATTCTGTAGAATTATAAACTCTCCAACCCCGCCAATTTCTTTTTGGCGTTTTAATTTTTCCTGCTTTTTCCCATCGTACGATAGTTTTCGGCACAACGCCTATTATTTTTGCTGCATCAGTAATTGTCATTTTATTGTTTGTGCCCATAGTTTTCCTTTTTTTCAGGATTTGTCCGGGTATGTCAGGGACACACCAAGATACTAAACATAAGCATTTTCCGTGCCAGTTTGCAAATTACTGAAAGCGCTTTCACAAAACTCATTGAATGACAAGGAGAAAGGAAAGACATTTTTTTGCGCTATTTTTTACGCCGCCTTAAAAAAAATTTCTGAAAGCCTTTTTTGTTGAAAAAAATAGGATATTTAAGGCTATTTTCCGGAGAAAACAGGTTAATCAGCAAAAAGTCTTTTATTTATAAGAGAAAACGCGCCGTCCATTTTTTTAAACAGTGATGTTACTTATTTTAAACATGTATGCAGAGAGGCAGGGAAGCATAGTGCATAGGGCAGGGGGCAGGGGGCAGGGGGCAGGGAAAACGAGGGACGAAAAGACGAAGGACGAGAGACGAAAGATGAGGGATAACACTTTAGATGCTAGATGCTCGATGCTAGATACTGGTTAGAAAACAGAAATCAGAAGACAAAGGGCAAAGGGCATGGGGCAAGAAGGCATAGAGCGAAGAACCATTGTTCCAATGCGGGTTTGGAACGGTAATCCTCACTATAGTTACAGTCGGGAACCGCTAAGGATGAAAATAAGGCCAAGGATAAACAAGTAGAAAGAAGCAAGATTCCTCAGGTATACTTTGGCACTCCCGAGGAGACCAATAAGCTTTTTTAAGCTCAGAGCAAGAGTAAAAATAAGGATTAGTACCGGTATAACCGAAAAAAAGGCGAAAATTAATGAAGAGGCTATTTTGGTGACTATATTTTGGGGGTAATTCCACAAGGGCATTAAAAACCCGGTTGCTTCCAGCCCGCACCCAAAGCCCAGGGAAAACCCCCAAAAAGCATAAAGCAACAATCCCTGGTAATGCATTTTTATATTTTTAAAACCGGACTTAAAGCTTATGTTTTTATAGATCAAAACCGCGAACACAAGCATAATTAAACCGCTAAACATAAAGCCTCTCCCGGCCGAAAACAATGTCCGCAGGGAAGAAAATCCGATATTACCAATAAAGGCATAAATAGAGATCGATAAAAGCCGCGAAAGATTAAAAACTATTGCCGGATAAAATACATTTTTAAAACTTATTTCCGAACTTACAAAGCTAAAAGTTATCGACAAAGCACAACCTGGGCAGGCCAGAAGGCCGAATACGATCCCGGATACTAAGGCATTCAAAATAAGCGGATATCCCGGGCTGACCAGGGTTTGTAAGGGAAAAAGGCTTATCCCAAAAGTACTTTGGAGATGAATAAGCCCCAGGCTTAAAATGAAAGGATAAATTAATTGCCTAAATTTTTTCATTAGCGGATATTTTGGTTCGTTTTATTTAACCGCTGATTAAGCAGATTAACACGGATTTTTTTACCACAAAGATCACAAAGACCTCAAAGAAAATTAAAGAATGTAATGTCCTAGGGGACAACGTTGATTGATTCATTGATATGTTATTACTGCCAATCTTTCCAATAACCCCTTACGATGCCCCCTTCCCATTCCTCGATAAATTTCTTAAACCCAGGAGTTTCCGATTAACCACATTTTTTTTGACAGGATTAACAGGATTCACAGGATTATTATAGTTATTTAATTTAATCCGGTTAATCAAGATTGTTTTTTATAAATCAGCCTATTGGATTAACAGGTCATTTGTTTTTTAATTTTACCACGAAGTTCACGAAGGCTGTCTGCTTTTGCTGCCGGCTATACGAAGATTAAATAAAATAAATATTTTTTATTTCTTTTTTTTCTTCGTGGTAAAAAATTCCCTGGCTTCACATTTTCCCCGTTTTCTTTTTAACCTTTTTCCTTTTTTCTTCCCCCTCCCCTGAATGCCCCGATATTTTTACGAGTACCTTTCCTTTTTTCAAGAATTCCTTTTTAATCCTGAACCTTTTTCGGGAAAAGTAATTTTTGATGAATTCTTCCTCTGAGTAAGGCACTGCTCCCAAAGGCACTCCGGGCTCCATTCCCATTCCTAAAAAGACTAATTTCTCCAGAGAAAAATCAGAAATATCATCCACTAATATACCTTTTAAGTCCCGCCACTTTTCTTCGCCGGGAAATTTTAATTCGATTTTAAAAGCCCCTTTTTCCCAGTACGATATCCCTAATTTTAAAACAGCCGTATTGAATTCATTTAAATCGCACCTTGTATTAATAAAAGAATGAGCTGATAATACATCCTCGAATTTTCTCGGGTTCCAATAGCGGAATTCGGAGAGGAATTCATCATAATCAAAACTTATAAGACTAAAAAAAAACTCTTGCCGCGGGTTAAGATTAGCATTAAAAATTATATACTCACCGGTTGTTTCAATCTTAGACCCGTATTTCAGAAAGGGAGAGATTATTTTAAAAGCGAAATAAAAAAGAAGGGTTAAAGCTAAACCTATTTCTACAAACGAAAAAAATAATTTTAACGGCTTCATTATCACACGGAGATAATATCATAAATCTGTTTATGAATGATTTTATTCGCGGTTATATAGCCTGTAGTTTTCGGGGTTGCCGGAAGTCCGTTTAAATCAGTAAATACTCCTCCGGCTTCTTTAATTAAACATGCTCCCGCGGCGAAATCCCAGGGCCGGTCGTGGTACTCAACCGCGGCATCGAGTGTTCCTTCGGCAACATAGCTTAATTGCCGGGCTGAGGAACCGAACATCCTTATATTAAATGCGCTTTCGGCTAATTTCTCTAAAGCGGGTATCATAACCCGGGGAGAATACCTTATACTGGAATCAAAAGAAATTGAACACTCTTTTAACCCTTCTCTTTGGGATACCGCAATCTTCTTCCCGTTTTTGTAGGCGCCGTTATTTTTTTCTCCCACGTATAATTCATTGTCATTAGGCATATAGATAACACCAATAGTGAAATCGCCTTTATACACGAGGCCTACGCATACGCCAAAAACATTAATGTTCCTCATATAATTATGGGTACCGTCTAAAGGGTCGATTATCCATAAATAATCATTATCCAGGTCTTTGCGTTCTTCCTCCTCTGCCAGAATCCCATGCCCGGGAAATTTATCTTTTATCTTTTCCACAATGATCTTCTCGGCTGCTCTGTCTACTTCAGTAGCGAAATCCCGGTCGCCTTTGGAATGAATAGTTTTTACCTTTCCGAAATTATCTAAAAGAAATTCACCGGCTTCCTTTGCCACTTCAATAGCCAAATTTACCATATCGTTTCCTCCTGTTGTTATAATAAAACTTCAATGCCCAAAATCCATAGCATTATCTGATATAATTTCTATTTTTTAATAACCAACTACGAACTACAATCTCCACGAGTAGTTTATTGTTAGAGTGTAATCACCATGAGTAGTTTGTTGTTTGTAGTTAGTAGTTTGTTTAAGAAAAATGTGTTATCAGGCCGCTTATTACTTTTGAAATTTACCGTTCCAAACCCGCATTGGAACAATGGTTAAACTTATAATAAAAAAGGCCGCTTTTTGCGATAATTCGTGCTTCGGCCCTGTCCAATACGCTCAACCTTTTTAAGCCGCATTAACTTATCAAGCACTTGTCTAACGGTCGGATGAGCAACCTTTGTTTTCTCAGCAATCTCAAGAGGAGTAGCTTCATCTACACTTTCAAGATACTGCCAAACTGCCAGTTGTTTCTTGGTTAAGAGTTTCTCTATATTTTCTTTTGAAAGCAATTCAACCGCCATTTCTGACTGCTTCAAGAAAATAGTCAAAAAGAAATCTATCCAAGGAGTAATATTTTCGTTCTTTGTTTTGACGGTCTTTTGACTTTTGCGAAGGGCGCCATAATAATCCGGTTTATTGTCTTCGATCAGCTTCTCGTGAGAGACATAAGGCGCATACTCATACCCTTCCTTAAGCAGCAAAAGATTTGTCAAAACACGACTAAGCCGACCGTTGCCATCTTCAAACGGATGAATATTCAAAAACTGCACTAAAAAATTGCCCACGATAAGCAATGAGTGAATTTTTTTCTCTTTTAGCGCCGCTTGTGTCCATTCAACTAACTCCTGCATTTCTTTAGGAGTTAAGTAAGCTTGCGTGGTGTCAAAAAGCACACCGACTGATTTGCCGGCTTCATCAATCATATGCACCTTATTTTCCTTTTTTTTATACTCGCCCCTATGCCTCTTGTCTTTTTCAACATGTTTAAGAAGTTCTTTATGGAAATGCTTGATAGTGCTTTCATTAAAACGAAGCGTCTTCCAAGAACTAAAGATATTCTCAAGAAGCTCATAATAACCTTTGACTTCCTGCTTATCTCTATTAGTAAATTTCTGAATAAAAATACCACGCATCATTTTTTCAATGTCTTCATCGCTTAATTTAGCGCCTTCTATGCGAGTAGACGCGCCAGTGGAAGTAATCAAAACAGATCGTTTGAGGCGGCCTAAAACTTGAGGGCTCAATTTTGCCCCGGCAATCCATTGGCCCTGCAATCTATCTATTTGTGTTATTAATGCCCATATCTTATTAGGGATATTCCGCAATCTTTGGTCAAATTTAGTGTTTTTAGCCATATTTTTATCTGCTATATTAACTATATCAGATTATATCGGAATAGTAAAATCCGGTCAAGCTTATTCCGAATTTATCAAGTGTATTACAAATGTTTTTGCTTGAATGAAAACAAACGATTAGTTCGCGTCTACAAAAAAAAATCGTGACGATTCGTGTCCCCAAAACCAGCTACAATCTCCACGAGTAGTTTGTTGTTAGTAGTTTGTAGTTGGTTAAGAGAGATTACCGTTCCAAACCCGCATTGGAACAAAGGAGGGCGAGCAGGTAATTTTTCCTTATAATGTGCGTTTTCGCGCTATGAATACGGTTTACCAACCGGCATTAACAATAACGGCTCTTCTTCTATGTCCAATATCTTCTTAACCTGCTCATCATAAAACGCGCCCACAGCAACTGTTCCTAATCTCAGATTTACAGCCTGCAGATATATATTTTGAGCGACATGCCCTGTTTCTATATGGACATATCTGGTACCTCTTTCTCCGTATTTAGAAGCCGTAATTTCATACCGGGCGCAAATTGCTATTATTACAGGTGCTTCTTTTATACAATCCTGTGATAATGCCGCCCGGGTTAAATCTTCCCGCACATCTTTATCTGAGTTTTTAATTAAACAATGTCTATCAGCATCGTAACGATATACCCCCTGGCTTAGATCTTTTACCTTACCGGCAATTAGATAAATAACTATGGGATATAACGCGCCGGCTGAAGGAACCGTTTTCCGGTAGGAATTTTTTCCATAGGCGGCCCAGAGGAGATTGGAAAGCTCCGCTTTAGTTAAAGCTTCTTGTGAATAATCGCGGATGGATTTTCGTATATTTATAACTTCCTCAAAAGATTGTTTTCCTTTTTTCGATGGTTGAGGAAGGGGAATTTTTTCCTGAGAAAAAGAATTATTATTAAAAATCATAATTCCTAAAATAAGGGTTGAAATCACTCTTTTCACTTCTTTATTATAATTGCTGGGGGGAAATATGCAAATTATTCCGCCATACCCGTACCTGTTCCAAACCCGCATTGGAACAATGGTTGCTAACTGCGGACTACAATTTCCACGAGTAGTTTGTTGTTAGAGTGTAATCACCATGAGTAGTTAGTTGTTCGTTTAAAAAGTATGTGTTATCAGACCGCTTACGAACTAGAATCTCCATGAGTAGTTTGTAGTTAGTTGTTTGTAGTTTGTTAAGAAAAATACGTTATTATCAGACCGTTTACCAACTGCTAACTGGAGTCTCCACGAGTAGTTTGTTTAAGAAAAATGTGTTATCAGACCGCTTACGAACTGGAATCGCCATGAGTAGTTCGTTGTTAGTAGTTTGTAGTTTGTTAAGAAAAATGTCTTTTCAGGGCGCTTAGGAGCTACAATCCATATTAATTTCAAAATATAGAATTTCTTTCCTTCTTCCACTTTAAAATGTTAATTTTACATTTATCATTTTGCATTTGCATCTTCTTGCCCCCTGCCCCCTGCCTTCTCGCCCTATGCCTCCCCAGCCCTCTTTGCTCTTTGCCTTCTGCTCTTTGCCCTTTGCTCTATGCTCTATGCCTTTTTGCCCTTTGCCCTTTGCTCTATGCTCTATGCCTTTTTGCCCTCTGCCCTATGCCTATTCAGCCCATCGCCCACAGCTCACCCTTCGACAAGCTCAGGGCAAGCAGCACAGAATCACCGCAACCCTTCCCAAATAGTTGTCCTATCCACATAGAACATACGCCCTAATTCAGTATGGGAAAAATCGGCTATATCTTTCCCCTCAGCTTCCAGATACGCCTTAATCAGGAGAACGAATTTGCTGTTCTGACGCTGTTCATAGAGAAACGAGGGGTCAAAAAAATCATCTTTAAGGAGAAAAGTCTCACCCGGGATATCAATTAATTTTACCTTTGCCGCGCGGGTGTGTTTAAATTGAACATCTATCAGACTGTATTTAGATTCGAGTTTCCTTAATGATTTTATCACCTGCCTGCGTAAGGCCGTGGCACTCCAGTCCTGAGGAAGATTTAACCGGCCGGCTAATTTCTCAAGGGAAACATAGAATTCCTTTGCTCCGCGTCTGTGGGATTCGGCGATGAGCAATAGATAAAGATCCATTGCCCGGTTGTCCTGTTTGCTGAGCATCCTGGGAAAATAGCCTTTGTTGTTCATTAGTGCCATGGGTAATTCAATAAGTTCAGGAAGCGGATATGTTTTTTTTATACTGATCTGGGGAGGACCTCTTAAGTCTTCGCCTTTGAGATGAATGCTTTTCATACGTTCCAGACGCTGTTCAGCCAGGACTGATGAATCTATAAGAACCGATGATTCAAAGTTATCACTTAAAGCAGTTACACTCCAATTGGTACTGCCGATAACAACATATCGTGAGTCAACTATAATCATCTTGTCATGCAGTCTATATCGTGAAGTAACCGGGCAAATTTGAGCACCTTTTTCGCGCAAGGTGTCAAATGCCTCTCCTTTGCCGGCCTCAGCGGCGAATCTGTCACTCTCATCTATTTTTGTGTTGATGTATATTTTAACCTCAACCCCTCTTTCTAAAGCTTCCTCGAGGTCTTTCATCAAACGGTTTATGGGATGCCGGGCATCTGCAGCCGGTTTCATTATATACATTGAGATTGTAATTGACTCTTTGGCGTTATCCAAAAGCTGTATAACTGCTTTCTCATAGGCACGGTCGGAGATGTCTTTTACCCTTGCGGGGTGGAAACCGTCCTGTGCCGTTCCCAATGGAGTTGAGATGAAGCAGAATAGGAGTAGGAGGAGAATAAATTTTTTCATTGTATTAAACACGAATTAACACCACGAGTAGTTTGTTGTTTGTAGTTAGTAGTTTGTTTAAGAAAAATGTGTTATCAGGCCACTTATCATTTTTGAAATAATGTGGCAATCGTTATAAAGATCTTCGAAAGTTTCACTTTTTATCCTTTTTTTATTATGCAATATTGTTAATGTCGGGATACATTCAAAAGCCGAACCTTGAGATATCTCGAAAGCATGTCTTTTTTCCTTTTTACCTCTACGGCCACTACCTTCAGCAATATTACTAACGATAGATATTGCTGCTCTTAATAGATTATCTCCCACAGATTTCTGAATTCGATAAGGCAATTCTTCAAATAAATCATAAACTTTGCCTGTGAAACCTAATGCTATCTGATAGACATCTAGTTTTTCAAAGTCAAACTTATGCATTCGTTCCCTCCAAACTAACGGCTAACTAGAATCTCCATGAGTAGTTTGTTGTTAGAGTGTAATCACCATGAGTAGTTTGTAGTTAGTTTTAAACACGAATTTTCACGAATTCCATCACGAGTAGTTCGTAGTTTGTAGTTGGTTAAGAGAAATTACCATTCCAAACCCGCATTGGAACAATGGTTAGACTTATAATAAAAAAGGTCGCTGCTGTTCCCTTTTCCCTCTACTCAGGCAATTTCTGCAGACGGTCCAGCAAAAACTTTTTACCCCAGAGAGCTAATCCTGCTATAGCTGATGGCTTTAAAAAACGCGCCATCTCTTCTTTGGCAGCCTTCCAATCAATTCCCTCAATCCTTTTAGCCATCTCTGCCATATACCAATCCCGGTCAGCTTTAAGGTTTTGCCCCTTCCACGGCCCTTGTTGATTAATAGCGCGGGATAAAAACTCCCAATTTATCTCAACATGGCGGCTAATATACCAGATAAAATCATACCAGTCCCTGCCCTTTGTATATTCGCGGCACAATAAGGCATGGCTTTTACCGGCGAAAAGACTGGGCATATCTTGGAGGGTTACGCTAAAAGGGAAAGGGAAATCTAAAAATTTATTTTCAAAACCGCTACCAAGCGGCGGGTTAGTATCAACCTCAAGCTTAATTTTGATTTTACGCATATTAGTTACGCCTTTAAGGTGAGTTAAGTTCAAAATTCTACCTAAAGAATCATCTTTTAGAAAACATTTTTTGACCGTATCCTCTGCCTTGGAACGGTCAGACACTTCAAGGTGATAGCCGTAGGACTCAAATTCCATTGCCATATTTCTAATGTAAGGTTCAAAAGAAAAACGCTTATCTGCGTTCTTCAAGATAAAATCAAGGTCTTCAGAGAAACGCTCCAAACTATAGCAAATCCGTAAACAGGTTTCTCCCTGAAACGCTGCTTTCTTAAAGAAATCTCCGCGCGATAAGGCGGCCAACGCAACTTCCTGCGAGATTTCTCGTAAGGCATTTTGTTCCTCTTGCTGAGAACGGCATCTATAGGCATCAAGACGCTCTTGAATAATTTTAATACTCATAGGTTTAAATTCTTCTTTAATCCTTTAAGAAATCTTTGAACCCGATAATTTCTATATACTTCTTTAAACTCGTCAAATAAATCATAATTCCACTGGTAAAGCGCATCCTGTTCGATGCGCAAACTTTTAATTAAAGGAGCAATCCCTTTCCAGTGTTTTTTATAAGCGTAAACATAATCCACTATGGCCTTTAGCGGAGATGCTACAAAAAATGTACCGCTTTCAGATTGCACGCGCTCAACACCCAGATAAAGCATGGGATAGGGAATCCGCTTATAGGTAAAAACACCCTGTGGAGTACGAAACTCTCTGGCATTCCGAGAACAGGCACTAGTTACAGCATAAACTGATTCCGGAATACAGTTATGATAGGAAAGTGCTGACTCAAAACTGACATACGAAGGCCCGTAAATCCATTGTGCCAATTCAAAAAGGTTAAGAGGTTTATGCCGGTATTTCTTTGCCAAGAGATACAATCCTCGTCTGATGTGAACTAACTCCCCCTTGGCGATAGCCCGTTTAATAACCCCATAACGGCTGGTTGAAGTCCCTTCCCAAAGGTTCATAAGAACATCGTCTGTTAAGATGGCCCCAGGGATATTCTCCATAATTTGCTCAATAATCTTTGACATTTTTCACCAATACTGTCAATTAATGACAGTTACGATTAAAATATATCACAATATGCCAAAATTGTCAATATCTCAACACGGATTCATTTGGAATTTACCGTTCCAAACCCGCATTGGAACAATGGTCGATGATGCCCCCTTTTGTCCAAAAAAAACCCTGCATCAAATCAAATCAATGCAGGGTTTTTTTGTTTTCGCTGTGTTTTATATTTTAGTACATTCCGGGCATTCCGCCGCCGCCGGGCATTCCCATTCCGCCGCCGCCGGGCATTCCTCCGCCGCCTTTTTCGTCTTTCTCAGGCTTATCCGCTACTACTGCCTCTGTGGTTAATAACAAAGAGGCAATTGAGGAAGCGTTTTGAAGGGCTGTTCTTGCTACTTTTGTAGGATCGATTATTCCGGCTTTGAGCATGTCGGTAATTTCGTTTTTCTCGGTGTCAAAGCCTATATTCATTTTTTCGTTCTTAATCCGGTCTATAATCAGCGCTCCTTCAAGTCCGGCATTCGCAACAAGTTGTCTTAATGGTTCTTCCAATGCTCTTTTTATGATATTTATTCCGATATTTTCCTCACCCTCTAGTTTCATTTTTTCTACCGCCGGAATGCTGCGTAATAATCCAATTTCTCCTCCGGGAATTATTCCTTCCTCTACAGCCGCTCTTGTCGCGTGTAAGGCGTCTTCTACTCTGGCTTTCTTTTCTTTCATCTCGGTTTCTGTTGCCGCGCCTACATTAATTCTTGCCACACCGCCAACTAACTTTGCCAGTCTTTCCTGGAGTTTTTCTTTATCGTAATCGGAGTCAGAGTCTTCTATCTGGACCCGGATTTGTTTAATCCTTCCCTGTAAAGCGGAACTCTTTCCCGCGCCTTCGACAATAGTAGTATTCTCTTTATCTATTTTTACACGTTTGGCTCTTCCCAAATCGTCTAGAGAAATACTTTCTAATTTTATTCCTAAATCCTCGGTAATCGCTTTTCCGCCGGTAAGAACGGCAATGTCTTCCAGCATTGCTTTGCGCCTGTCGCCATAACCGGGGGCTTTAATCGCGCAGCAGGAAAAAGTTCCTCTTAATTTGTTGACTACTAATGTGGCCAGAACTTCGCCTTCCACGTCTTCGGCAATTATCACTAACGGTTTCGCGGCCCGGGCGATTTTTTCCAAAAGAGGCAGCATATCTTTAAGATTGGAAATTTTCTTTTCGAAAAGCAGAATATAAGGGTCATCAAGAATACATTCCATCTTTTCGGAATCAGTGGAAAAATAAGGGGAAAGATACCCCTGATCAAACTGCATTCCTTCTACTACATCTAAGGTTGTAGCTAATGATTTTGCTTCTTCCACGGTGATTACGCCGTCTTTTCCCACTTTATCCATTGCATCAGCGATTAAGTTACCGATTGTTACATCACCGTTAGCCGCAATCGTGGCTACCGGAGCTGTTTCACTGGTATCCTTTACCGGCTTCGACATCTTTTTGAGCTCTTCAATAACTACCAGAACCGCTTTTTCAATCCCTCTCTTTAATGCCATGGGATTCGCGCCGGCAGCAACGTTTTTTAGCCCTTCTTTGTAGATTGCTTCGGCTAAAATAGTCGCGGTAGTTGTTCCATCTCCGGCAGTATCAGAAGTCTTTTCAGCGACCTCTTTTATTAATTGGGCGCCGATATTTTCATAAGGGTCTTCCAGGTCTATTTCTTTAGCTACAGTAACGCCATCTTTAGTTATGGTGGGTGAACCAAATTTCTTCTCAATAACTACGTTTCTGCCTTTTGGGCCTAAGGTTATTTTTACCGACTTAGCCAAAAGTTCTACTCCGCGTAGTATTGATTTTCTTGCGTCTTCGTTGAAAATCAGCTGTTTTGCCATGTTACTTTTCCCTCCTTTTATCCTATGATTGCGAGAACATCTTCTTCACGCATTATAAGTAATTCTTCTTCATCAACGGTTATTTCTGTACCGGAGTACTTACCGTATAAGACTTTGTCGCCTTTCTTCAAACTAAGAGAAATATTTTTGCCTTCGTCGCTTTTCTTTCCTTCACCTACGGCAATGATTTCGCCTTCATGCGGTTTTTCTTTGGCAGTATCAGGAAGAAGGATTCCCCCTTTTGTCTTCTCTTTTTCCTCAGAAGCCTTAATGATTACCCGGTCACCTAATGGTTTTAACTTCATCAACTCACCTCCTTAATAACTTTACTCATTATCCCTTAAATCTGAATTGTTCGAAAACCGATTAGAAAAGTCTCTTTTTTAACTGCTTTAGCAATCTACCTATTAGAGTGCTAATTATTTTACGTGTCCTAAAAGGGTTGTCAAGATATTTTTTAAAAAAACTTAAAAAAAAATCTTTAAACCCGGCTTTTTTCGCGCGGTAACCCGGGTTTATCCGGCCAGGCTGGGTTTGGAAAAAATCCGGCTATTTATAAAATAATAGATATAACCGTCTTAGGGCCAAAGGGTTAGAAAAAGGATGGCTGGAGTTAACCAAGCATCAAAAAAATCATGCCTTTAAGAATTAAATCCGGTTCATATGTATAAGGAAAATTTAATTTTTTTAGCACCGGTTTTGCCTGTCCGCCGGTGACGATTATGTTTTTCTGTTTTAGAGAGCCGTTTTTAGTTATCCAACTCTGATATTCCGTAATCCAGGCATTAATCATTAACGGAATACCCTCCATTATCCCTTTATTAATACTATCCGGAGTGTTTTTCGGTATTTTGACCTTTCTCCAGGGATAAATTTTTATTAACTTGGGCAAAAGGGCGCAGGCAGTAAGAGAACTAAAAAGTAAATTTATCCCCGGGAAAATAAACCCTCCCAGATAATTACCTTTTCCGGAGATGAAGTCAAAGGTAATTGCCGTACCGAAATCAATTACTAATCTTACCTCAGGAAAAAGTTTTTTAGCGGCAAAGGTGCCGAGAAGCCGGTCCTGCCCGATTTGAGATTTATTATATAGAGAGCGAATAGGAACATTAATGTCTTTGCCTACTACCGCGATTTTTTTGAGTGTTTTCAGGTTTCTAAAAAGAGAAGTTATTTTCGGCACGACCGAACAAATCACTATTTCTTCTGCCGGTAAACTACCTATAATCTTTTTTATTTTTGCCGCATTCACGGTTCGCGTGGGTACCCGGAATTGTTTAACTAATTTCGAGTTTTTCTCGACAGCAAAATGAATAGTTGTATTACCGATATCGATTAGTATCATAATAGACCTCAAACAATACTTGTTTTTTTAACCACAGATTAACACAGGTACAAGTACACACAGTTTTAAACTACTAATCTTTCATACTGTAGTTTCGGTTTGGCAAAATTTATAATTAAACCAACCCTCAAACCAGATATTCTAAGATAGTTTAGCAACTGAGCGCGATGTACATTGTCTATATTTTCTACTGCTTTCACTTCTATTATTACTTTATTTTCTATAACCAAATCAGCATAATATACCCCGACTTTTTTTTCACGATAAATTACTTTAAACTCTTTTTGTGGGAAAACTTTCTTTTTTCTTAGTTCTAACTCCCAAACAAGTGAATTTTCGTATATTTTTTCCAATAATCCACATCCTAATGTATTAAGAACATTATATGAGGAGCTTATAATCTCTCCTGTTAGTTCTTTATAACGAAATTCTTTTTCTGTGTTCTTTTTCCATCGGCGTATTCGGCGGTTGAGCACTTTATTAAGTATCCGGCGAAATCCGTCCTTTGGCGGGCTAATTATTTTTAACCACAAAGACCTCAAAGATTTTTTTCAATAAGGAGCGGAAAATGAAAAATACTTTTGGCATTTCATTGTTTTTTGATACTGACTCCGGAGTTTATGTGCTATCCCTTACGGCCATTCGCGCTTCGTGTTTTCAAGTGTATGATTTCAGAACAGACGATTCGTTTTAAATTCTTGTCTTTATCTTTGAGGATTAAAGCGCCATCTTCGGCCAGGCCAGAGGCTATGCCTTTAATCCATTGGTTTTTTATCCGGACTTTTACCGGTTTGTTAAGGGTTTCCATATTCAGTTTTATCTCCTCTAAAACCGCTTTCAACTCATTCTTATTAAAATCCCGGTAAAGCCGGATAAACTCCTTTATTATTTTATTAAAAATGCCGCCGGAAGCATAGTGCTTTCTTGTTTCTAAGTATACCGAGGTTGCATGAAGAGGTAAATCTTTTTTTTCAGTGTCCAGGTTAAGCCCGATTCCGGCGATAACGAATTTTTCGTGAGTCGGACCGGTATTAGCCTCAAGAAGGACTCCGGCGATTTTTTTATTCCCGGCCATTAAATCATTAGGCCATTTTATTTTCAGAGGGAGAATATCTTTTAGGGCTTTTAATATCGAGAGAGAAACAATAAGGCATAAAAGAGGTATTTTTCCCCTATTTTTTGGGCGTAAAATAAAAGAAGCGTATATCCCTTTGTTTTTAGGAGACCGCCATTCTCTTTTTAATCTTCCCCGGCCTTTTGTTTGTTCGTCAGCTAAAACTACGGTAATCTCTTTCTCCCCTTTCTCTGCCAATTTATGAGCGTAGTCGTTAGTGGATGTAACTGTTTTTAGATGAATTATTTTTAAATGTCTGGGCATAATTTAGGTATTGCGTAACATGTATAAGGTTACGTTGAAAAGGTTACTTGAGGTTAGGGAAGGTTACTTCACGTTAACGTAACCTTAAGCAACTTTAAGTAACTTTATGTAACTTTATGTAACTTTATGTAACCTTAATCATAACCTTAAGCAACCATTGACCATTCACGATTCACCATTCACTATTTAATCGCTTCCCGAAGTTCTTTTATTCTGTCTCTTATTTGCGCGGCTTTCTCGAATTGGAGATTTTTGGAGGCTATAAACATTTCTTTCTCCAAATAGGCTATGGCTTCCATAATTTCCAGCTCTTTCTCCCCGAAATCAAGACGTTTATTCAGTCTATCTGTTTCCTTGGAATAAATCTCTATACCTTCTTTTATAGCTTTGCGTATTGTTCGCGGGGTTATGTTATATTCATGGTTATATTTTATCTGAATCTGCCGTCTTCGGGTACTTTCCTCTATGGCTCTGCGCATCGATTCGGTTATGGTTTCAGCGTACATTATTACTTTTCCGTTTATATTCCGGGCGCAGCGGCCGGCAGTCTGGATTAAACTGGTTGTTGAGCGTAAAAAACCTTCTTTATCCGCGTCTAAGATTACTACTAAAGAAACTTCAGGTAAATCTAACCCTTCTCTTAACAGATTTATCCCTACCAGACAATCGAATTTTTTCAGCCTTAAATCTCTCAAAATCTTAGCCCGCTGGATAGTAACAATCTCAGAGTGAAGATAGGTAACCTTTAATCCCTCCTCTTTTAAATACGAGGTTAATTCTTCGCTCATCCTTTTGGTAAGGGTGGTAACCAGGACTCTTTCTTTTCTTTTAATTCTATTTTTGATTTCCCGGATTAAATCGTCTATCTGATTAGTTACCGGCCTTACTTCTATTTCCGGATCAGGCAGGCCGGTAGGCCTTATTATCTGCTCGGTCACTAAACCGCCGGAAAGATCCATTTCGAATTTAGAAGGGGTAGCGGAAACAAAAATTAATTGTTTTATTAACTCCATGAACTCATCAAATTTTAAAGGGCGGTTATCCAGGCAGGAAGGAAGCCGGAATCCGTATTCCACAAGGGTTGTTTTACGGGATTTATCCCCTTTATACATGCCCCGGATTTGAGGAATCGCAACATGGCTTTCATCGATAACTGTCAGGAAACCACGCGGGAAATAATCTATAAGGCAGTATGTTCTTGCCCCCGGCGACCTGCCGCTAAAATGACGGGAATAATTCTCTATCCCATGACAATATCCCATTTCCCGAAGCATTTCCATATCATACAAAGTCTTTCGTCTTAAGCGTTCCGCCTCCACGATTTTTCCGGTTTTCTGCAGATAGCTTAATCTTTGCTCAAGCTCGATTTTTATTGTCTGTAGAGCTTTATCTATTTTATCTTCGCTCATAATAAAGTGTTTTGCCGGATATAAAGCTGCTTTATCTAATTCACTGATTTTTTTACCGGTTAAAGGGTTGAATTCGGATATTCTTTCTATGGTATCAGCGAAGAATTCTATTCTTAGGGCTTTTTCTTTATAACCCGGGAAGATATCCACAGTATCACCCCTAACCCGGAAAGTACCTTGTCTGAAATCAAAATCATTCCGTTCATACTGGAGGTTAACCATTTTTTTTAGAATGGCTTCAAGAGGGGTATTCTTGCCCTTTTGGATATAAAGGATTAACTCCTGGTAATCCTGGGGTGACCCTAAATTATAGATACAGGATACAGACGCTACAACAATTACGTCGTTTCGGGATACTAAAGAACTTGTCGTGGATAATCTTAATCTATCCAGGCGGTCATTTATGGAAGCGTCTTTTTCAATGTAGGTGTCGGTCTGGGGGATATAACTTTCCGGTTGATAATAATCATAATAACTTACGAAATATTCTACGGCGTTCTGAGGGAAAAATTCTTTGAATTCAGCGTATAGCTGGCTGGCCAAAGTCTTGTTATGAGAAATAACCAGGGTTGGACGGTTTATCTTCTCGATAACGCAGGCTAAAGTATAAGTTTTACCGCTGCCGGTAACACCGAGAAGCGTTTGGAACTGTTTGTTTTTAAGTATACCGCCGGTTAGTTCTTTTATCGCCTGAGGCTGATCCCCGGTAGGTTTAAATTTGCTTACGAGCTTAAAATCATTCATCAACCTCTAAGGAAAAATCAATCGATTCGGAAGAGTGAGTTATGCTTCCCACGGCAATGAAGTCTACTCCGGTCTCCGCAATCTTTTTTACTTTATGGATGTCCACTCCACCCGATGCTTCTAATTTCACGCCGGGAAAATATTTATCCCGGAATTGGACCGCTTTCTGTGTCTCTTTTATGTCGAAATTATCCAGCATTACAACATCCGGTTTATATTTTATGATTTCTTTGAATTCGTTCATATTTTCCACTTCGATTTCAATTTCCGATTTTACAGCGTTCCGGATAACAGCCATGGCGTTGGCGACTTTCTTGTTGTTTATCTTCCCTTTATGAATCATACCGTTACTTTTTAAGTGATTGTCTTTTACCAGCACAGCATCCCATAATCCGCTGCGGTGATTTGTTCCTCCACCGGTTCTTACGGCATATTTCTCCAATACCCGCAAGCCGGGAGTTGTTTTTCGCGTACCCCGGATTTTCGCCCGGGTGCCTTTGACTTCGTCTGTGAATTTCCGGGTATGGGTGGCTACTCCCGAAAGCAGGGAGAGAAAATTTAAAACCACACGTTCGGCAGTAAGAATACTGCTTAAGGCGCCTGAGATTTGAACTATTTTTTCATGGGTTTTGAAACTCCGGCCGTCGCTCTTAAAACTCCGGAATTTAAGAGAAGCGTCTACGGTTTTAAAAATTTCTTTAGCAATATCAATTCCGCAAAGAACCCCTTTCTGTTTGGAAAAAATCGTTGCTTTACCCTTTTTTTTAGGAGGGATACATAAAGCAGTGGTTATATCCCCTGTACCGATATCTTCTTTAAGGGCTTGTTTTATTATTTTCCGTACAGAAAGTTTCTTTTCCATATTTTTATATCTTTAGTCTTTAAAAGCTTGTTTTAACCGCGTCAAACGGGTAGTTTTTGTGGATAATTCGTTAAATATGTCTTTATGCCGGGTTACGACTTCCGAAGGAGCGTTTTTCAAAAATCCCTGGTTTTTTAATTTGCCGGAAAGCCGGTTAATTTGTGTTTCCAAATCAGTGATTTTTTTCTCCAGAGTAATAATAAATTTTTCCTCATCAATGCTCTCTAAGGAAAAATTAACTTCGATATTATCAGTTTTAAAAAGAACCCGGTTTAAACTATCTTCGAATTCCAGGTCTTTTAGCCCGGCTAAGCGCGTAATCCAAACTTTATGTTTTGAGAAAAAATCTTTATATTTATCGTTGGCTTTTAATAAGGCTTTTATCCGTTGAGACGCCGGGATGCCTAAAGCGAGCTTTAAATTGCGTATTTCTTTTATTACTTCGATTACTTTATCAACAGGGAGTATTTCTTCCTGATCAAAGGAGAAATCCTTTTTTTCCGGCCAGGAAGCAATCATGATGCTTTTCTCCATAGCCAGGCCGGTATGAGATTTTATTAATTGAAATATTTCTTCGCTGATAAAAGGCATTACCGGATGCAGGAGTTTTAAAATAGAAACAAAAGTGGAAATTAAGACTTTCACGGTTTTAGAATCAAAATTGTCTTTAACCATCTCGATATACCAGTCACAGAAAGTATGCCAGAAAAAATCGTAGGTTCTTTTTGTGGCTTCATTTATGCGGGAGTCCTCCAGAAAACGGGTAGCTTCGGCTATAGTGGAATTCAGTTTCTCTAATATCCATTTATCAGGAGTATCTAGGGAATCCAAGTTCAAATCCTTTATATTGATTTCTTTCTCATTAATCCGCGTTAAAAGGAACCTGGCGGCATTCCAGATTTTGTTGCAGAAATTCCTTCCTACCAGGAATTTTTCTTCGGAAAGATAAATGTCAGAACCCGCGGAAGCTAAAAGCATAAGCGAAAATCTCAAAGAATCCGCGCCGAATTTATCAATTATGTCTAAAGGGTCAATAGTATTGCCCAAAGATTTAGACATCTTAACACCTTTTTCATCCCGGACCGTCCCATGGATAATAACCTTTTTAAAAGGGATTTCGCCGGTAAACTCAAGGCCGGCCATAATCATTCTTGCCACCCAGAAAAATAAAATTTCACTGGCAGTAACAAGAGTATTTGTAGGATAAAAATAAGCCAATTCTTTTTCATGTAACTCTCGGGCCTGGTCTGATTTGGTAAATGGCCAGCCAAAGGTGGCAAATGGCCAGAGCCAGGAAGAAAACCAGGTATCTAAGACGTCTTTCTCCCGGATTATTTGTTTTGAGCCGCATACCGGGCATTGATCCGGCTTTTGGCGGGATACAATAATTCTTTTTCTATCTTCGTCTGACGGCTCAGCCGGTATTTCTAATTGGCTTTCTTTCTCTCCCCGGCAGTTTTCACAATAATAAACCGGCAGCTGATGTCCCCACCATATCTGCCGGGATATACACCAATCCCGGATATTATACATCCAGTTAAGATAAACTTTTTTCCAGCGTTCGGGATAAAACTCCACTTTGTTTTCTTCTACCACTTTAATGGCTGTTTCAGCCAGAGGTTTCATTTTTACGAACCATTGCCGGGACAAACGCGGCTCAATAATAGTATGACAACGATAACAATGTCCGGCATTAATTTGGTAAGGTTCTTTTTTCTCGATTAATTTCTTCTCTTCCAGGACTTCAAGAAGAGCCTGACGGGCCTCAAATCTGTCCATACCGGCAAATTCACCGGCATTTTGATTCAAAATCGCGGTATCATCCATTATATTTATGAATTCTAAGTTATGCTTCTTGCCTAAAAGAAAATCCGCGGGGTCATGCGCCGGAGTAACTTTAACGATTCCGGTTCCGAATTCAGGATCAACCACTTCGTCTGTAACCACTTTAAGTTCCCGATTCATTATCGGAAGGATGACTTTTTCGCCTTTTAACCATTTAAACCGTTTATCGTCAGGATTTATGGCTACAGCGGTATCACCTAACATTGTTTCCGGCCGGGTTGTAGCTACCACTATATAGTCTTGAGTTCTGGTTTGACTTTTCTCTATCGGGTAGCGGATATAATATAACCATCCATCTATCTCTTTATAGGGAGATTCTTCATCACTTAAGGCGGTTTTACACCGCGGACACCAGTTAATTATATAATTCCCCTGGTATATTAACCCTTTATTGTAAAGTCTTATGAATACTTCGTTAACCGCGTCAGAATAATTTTCATCAAGAGTAAACCGGGTTCTTTTCCAGTCACAGCTTGCCCCTATTTTTTTAAGCTGGTCAATGATTGTGGAACCGTATTTAGCTGTCCAATCCCATAAAAGTTTGATAAATTTTTCCCGGCCTACGTCCTCTTTTTTCAGCCCTTTTTTAACCAAATCCTTTTCTACTACGTTTTGGGTAGCAATCCCGGCGTGATCAGTGCCCGGCATCCATAAAGCCTGAAACCCCTGCATGCGCCGGAATCGAATGAGAACATCCTGAATAGTATTATTTAAAGCATGTCCCATATGAAGAGAGCCGGTAATGTTTGGTAATGGCATTGCAGTTACAAATGGCTTTT